>CAKTKB010000052.1 GCA_934569195.1 uncultured Oscillospiraceae bacterium | reverse complement strand
GCTATCCATGTCCCGGATTCGGAAATGCAGAGACTCTATTCTCTGGAGCAGGAATATGCCGGGGGAAAGACCAGAACCGATCTGGAGCTGGACCACCTGCAAAGAGTATGGAACGGCAGCGTCCATAATCGCACCTTCAGCGAAATGATGACCGGAATCCCATCCCGAGGACAGACTCCTGCCGGCGGCGCTGCCTGTAATTCCAACGGGAACGCCGGCGGGGTGGCTCCCATGATGATGCAGATGATGATGCTGTCCCAGATGCTTCCGTCGCTGCGGGAACCGCTGGCCGAAATGACCCGGCACACGGACATGTTTGGCGGCGCATCGTCTGATGCTCAGGGAGGCACCTCTTCCGCAGAAGCGCCTCCACCCATGCCGGATCGGTACAAGCGCTGCCCGGCGTGCAGCGGAAACGTGATGCGCAGCGCTTTGGTTTGCCCCATCTGCGGCTATCGATTCCAATGAAAGGAAGGATAAAAATGACACGCAAAAATTACGCTCTGATCCCTGTCCTGGCAGCAATTGCCCTGATTCCCCAGCTCCTGTTCTGGTGGCTTGCCCCTGCGGCAGCCGCCGCTCGCCTTACGGTGTACATCGGCGGCACACTTCTTACCGTTGGCATCCCCGCAGTATACCTTGCGACGTACTGGAACAGCAATCTCCGCAAAACCGCCGGGCTTTTGGCTGTATGCGGTGTTCTGGAAATCGCTGTGACGGCGCTCGCCGCGTTGCTTTTGGGGATGCATGTCTCTGTTCGGTCGGCGGTGTTTGCCCTCGTTATCACGGCGCTGGCTTGTTCGATTGTTTTGAGTCCCGCCGTCAGCTCTGTACTGCGGCAGCAGAGACAGGGCGTCTATTCCGCCGCCATTCCTGTGGAGCCGGGTACGCAGCCGATGCGGGATACCTCGGACCGCAGCCTCCATGTGCCGGGCACGCAGACGCAGAATCCGATTCCCTCCCGTGCGCCGCGTCAGGCCCCTTCCGGCAAGCCTTTGCCTCCCAGAAACCGATAGTCGTGGAAAGGTGGTGATTCCATGGACCGTATTTGCAGCCGCTGCGGCTGTTCCAGCTTTCACTATAGCCGCAGCAGGATGCGGATGGAGTGCGATGCCTGCGGGACGCCGGTTCACGATTCGCAGCAGGAGCAGCAGCTTATGCAGTATGACAGGACATATGCGCAGGCCATGCATCATCTTGCCGCCGGCAACTGGGAACAGACGATCAGTCTTTTGCAGCCGCTCATGAGCCGGTATCCCACAGAGAAGAAGCTGTACCTCGCGGTCTTACGGGCAGCAACGCAGGACTTCGGAGACGTAGACATGGACAATGCCGCCCATAGAGCCGTCGCCTCGGAAGCATGGGACAAGCTGGTAAGGCTCAACGGCGTAACCGGTGAGATGATCCGATACGGCGGGCAGCGCTATGAGAAGCGTCGGGAAGCGCTTAGAGGCAAGAGAAAAAGCCTGCTCAAATGGATCTTTGCGGCTGCGTTCTGCTCCGTTATGGCCGGAGTGCTTTTCGATATGGAGCACCCGTTTGCGGCGCTGCTCTGTACAGGCGGCTTGATTGGATTCCTGTACAGGGCTTCCAATCTGCATCCGGCTATGGTGATCCGGCAGCTGACACAAGCTGCGCCGAATGCACAAAGCAATCCTTTCCTTTAGAACGATCTGAGTCAAGGGGGCCTGAACAGCTGTGTACAGGCCCCCAAAACACATGCGTGGAGGAAAATCCTTCCGCCTGCGTATACAGGGGCAGAAAGGATGATCCACATGAAGCAATTTTCAAAAGACGCGTGCGTCAGAAAGAAAACACGGACGGAGGGTCTGCACGAAATGGGTGCAGCGAACAACGGGAAAGGGGTAAGTGTATGAATTATCTGATGAAACAGGTTGTGAATCTCAACGGCCAGGACGTGATGCTGACGCCCTTGGACATGGACTTTGCGCACCGCACGATTTCACTCACCGGTGAAATTAACGAGGAGGTTGCCGCGGTTCTGAATGCTGCGCTCAGAAGCCTTGCCAGAGATTCGGACGACGACATTGTGCTCTATATCCAAAGCCCCGGCGGGTCGGTTTCTGCAGGCTTCAGCATCTACGACACCATTCAGACCCTGAAGTGCGATGTCGTTACGGTTGCCTGCGGCATGGCGGCAAGTATGGGGGCCTTCCTTCTGGCTGCTGCCGGAACAAAGGGCAAACGCTGGTGCCAGCCGAATGCGGAGGTCCTGATTCATCAGCCCCTTGGCGGAGCAAGCGGACAGGCCACGGATATCCGCATCCACGCCGAACATATTCTCAAGACGAGAGAAAAGCTCAATCGAATTTTCTCTGCGTGTACCGGTCAATCCCCTGAGAAGCTTGAGATCGACACCGAGAGAGACAACATTATGAGCGCAGAAGAAGCCCTCAAATATGGCCTTGTGGACAAGGTCGGCGACCCCATTTCGGAATGGTGAGAGGAGAGACGGTATGAAATATACGGAAGTTACAAGACCCATTGGGCTTGCGGTCCCCTGCGCGGAGATTGAACGTACATGCAGCATGGCCCGCGCATACAAAAGATGCGGCCTTCGCCCGGAACACTATATCGTTCCCCTGGATGCCGGCTCCGGAAGAACGACTCTGATCGAATACATGACGGACAAGTACAAGGAGGCGGGCGTTCTGAGCTTCACCGGCGGTCTGGACGACTATATCGAGATTGCCTTTGACGGGACGCTTCCTCAGCTCAAGCGGGCCTTCGCCGCGATTGACGCCGCCGCCGTGTATACCAATACATACGGCGGCATCATCGGTATGGATGTCAGCGGCCTGGCAGCCCACTTAGGAGAGACTCAGTTTGCTGAATTCCTGAAGAACTGTAAACAGGTGTGCGCCCATGCGTGCGTGATCTTCTTTGTCCATGCGATGCCCAGCCGGAACGAGGAAAAGCTCCTGGACAAGCTGTGCGAAACGGTTGACCATGTCAAGCGGCTTACAGTGGCGCCCTACACGCAGGAGGAACTGTGTGCGTTGATTATCAAGATCACCCGGGAGCACGGCGCTGTCGTCAGACAGGAACCCCGCTTCCGGACCGCGCTGGCGGAGATGGTGGCGGAGCTTGGCATTGCGTCCGTTCCGGATGCCATCTCCACAGGTGAGATGCTGGTCCGATTTGCGGACTTTTCGGACTTTGTCCCCGCAATCGACGAAAACAGCCTGAATTCCGTAATGACCGAGTTACGAAAGGATATGGGAAGGAGCGAAGTGAGATGAGCAGAAGTGAGCGCTGGAACACGGTTAATGAAATCAAACGCAGATTCCGTAAAACCACCGACCCGGCGGGCGGCGCAGGTCCGGTGGTATACGTGGAAAACGGCAGCAAATATTCCGACGACGGCGAGTCGCACATCGCGGTAATCGGCCGAACCGGCAGAGGTAAAAGTCAGTGCTGCAGTCTGCCTTTTGTCAGAGAGGTCCTCCGGAAGGGCGAGAGCCTGATTATGCTGGACCCAAAGGGTGAAGGATACAGAAGGAATGCCTGCTATATTCCGGAAAACTATCCGGTTTTCTGCGTGGACTTCCGCAGACCACGCGAAAGTCCCACAAAATGGAACCCGTTAACCTATCCGTACCGGTATTTTCGGTCCAAGGACCCGGACGGTCATGACATTGCAAGCTCCATGCTCAGCGAGCTTTGGAACGGTGTTTATCCCTATGACGGGCACTCCGAAAAATTCTGGACGGACGCCTCCGTGAACTACGCGAAGGGCCTGACCTATGGGCTGCTTGAAACCGCCGATGCGGAGAATATCCACCTGGACAGCGTTGCGGTCATGATGGAGCAATCCGAGATCCGTTTTGGCGGTCCCGGTGAAACGCTCTTAAAGGCGTTCTACGAGGAACTCCCACTGGATTCGCTGGCAAGGCGGAATCTTGCAACCTACGTCACCGCCCCCAACGAAACGAGAGGTTCCATTCATAGTGTGGCGGCATCGGGGCTGGAGGTTTTCAGCCGCAGCAAGGGCCTGATGGAGATGCTCAGCGAGGATACGCTGAACATCATGGACATCGACGTGGAAAAGCCCTTCGCCTGCTTTATCATCACGCCGGATGAAACGGATGTGTATGACGGCCTGAGCGGATTGCTGATTTCCCAGTTCACCCAGCACCTCATCCGTGTCGCGCAGGAGCGTGGCGGAAAGCTCCCGATCCGGGTGAATGTTATCCTGGAGGAGCTTGGCTCGGTGGGTAAGAGCATCCCCACGCTGCCCAATCTGATGGTCGCCGGGCGCAGCCGGAACATGCGGCTGATGCTGATTCTCCAGAGCAATGCCCAGCTGGAGGACGTCTACGGCAAGAACAAGGCAGAGACGATCAACTCCTGCATCGGCATTACCATCGGCTTTTCCACCAACAGCTGGGGGACCCTTACCGAGTGGGCACAGCGCTGCGGCGAACGGCAGATTGAAAACAACGGTCATATGACCAGGGAACCGCTTATTACGGCGCCCCAGCTGGCAGCCATGCCCACCGGAACGGCCCTGGTCATGGTAGATAGCCAGTATAAGTTTGTCACCCATCTGCCCTTCTACGATGAGATGTACGACAACTCCAACTGGAAAGCGCCCTGCCGGAAGCCCGGAGCAGGCGGAAAGCCGCGGCGTACCTTTGATTTTGAGGCATTCGTCAAGAAGATGACACAAAAACACAGAGCCCCGGCGTCTGCCGGAAAGTCCACTGGACGGAAAGCGCCCGAGATGCCCAAGGCCCCCTCCTCGCTGGAGGAAGCAAGGCTGAATGCGCGCATGGATTACGAGAGCCTGATGTCCAAGGTGGATGCCAGAATCGCCGAGCTGGAGGCAAGGCGGAAGAAGGCGGAGGAGAAAAAGTATCATGTGGGCGTTATGGAAGGACAGGGGGACCGCATGGAGCTTGCCCGCATGATTGCGGCCGTCACGGGAGAGGGTGTTGAGGAGGCGGCGAAGAGGCTGCAGCATCCCCCGGTAGACGTGGCATTTCGGACCAAGGACGAAGCCTTGAAGTTTGCCCGGGATATTACCAACGCAGGCGGGAAGGCAGGTATCCGGGCGTCCTAAGGCGGCGCCCCGGACAGAAAACCCCGATGCCGGATACCCGGTGTCGGGGTATTTTGTTGGCAACGTAAGGTTTGCGGCCTTGGCATTTTGCTTTTTCTTGTGGTTTTTCGCTAAATTTCCCCATATTACTTGATTTTTCAGAAGTCGTATGCAATACTCAATGCTGTGATAGTGTATTTGTGTCTCACCCAAAAACACTTTCCTATAAAATCGAACTTTATGTGTTACACAGACACACGGAAAACGTGGGAGGAACACAGCGAAGCACAATGGGTACGGCTTGACCATAAAAGTATGTGGGCGGCGAAATACCGGAGTTGCCTGACGCGATGTGACCTCCCATATTGCTGCGCAGACCGGCCAAATGCCGGGCGCCCCTTCAGAACCGGCTGATACATTATATATAGACATATAGGATGAGAGAGGTAAGCGTATATGACCAAAGAAAAGACATCCCCCGTGCATAAGCTGCTGACCATTTTGGGCATCGTGCTGTGCATCATTCTGATTCCGATTCTGGTTATCAACTGCACGCTGATCGCCAAGCAGTTTACCGATAAGGATAAGGTGCCGTCTGTGGGAGGCATCTTCCCCATGATCGTCCTTACCGATTCGATGAAGGGCACCTTTGATTCCGGTTCTCTCATCATCTGCAAGACTGCCGATCCGGAGGATGTTCGGGTTGGCGACGTGATCTGCTTCTACGACCCCATGGGCAACGGTACGACCACCACGACCCACCGTGTGATGGAGATCGAGACGGACGAGGCCGGAAATATCTCTTACATCACCAAGGGCGACGCCAACAACACGGAGGATATGGCGCCTGTCCCGGCGAGTATGCTGGTGGGCGTGTATCAGTTCCACATTGCGGGCCTGGGCTCCTTTGCCTTGTTCATGCAGTCTACGCCCGGCCTGATTATCTTTGTGGCGCTGCCTATCCTGCTGCTCATCGGATACGATATGGTCCGCCGCCGGATGTACGAAAAGAAAAAGGACAGCGACACCGATGCTCTGATGGCGGAGCTGGAGGCCCTGCGGGCGGAAAAGGCCGCCAAGGAGAGCCGGACCGAGACCGCAGATGCGACTGCCGGCGAAAACAAGGGGCAGTGATTCTTATTTCGGCTATTTCACCGGCAGGGGCCACGCCCGTCGGTGAGGTGCATATATTGATCTGATTCTGCCCGGCAGAATCAGCAAAAATCCAAAAGGAGTTAATTGTTATGAAGAAAAACAAAGCAATGCGCCTGGCTTCTGCTCTGTTGGTGCTGACTCTGCTGACCACCTGCGTCATCAGCAGCACTTTCGCAAAGTATACGACCAGCACCACCGGCACCGACAAGGCTCGTGTTGCCTATTGGGGCTTTGACCAGGATGCCAACACTACCATTGATCTGTTTGACGACGTATACACCAATGTGAAGTCCTCCGGTGATGTTGACGGCTTTACCAATGTCATTGCTCCCGGCACCACGAAGACCACGACCTTTGCCTTCGGCTACACCAACTACAAGACCGACAAGATTGGCGCTCCCGAAGTTGCTTACACCTTCACTGTGAACCCCACCATCACCGGCGATTACGATAGCCTGGATGCGAATTCCAGCTTCAAGTGGACCCTCCAGAAGCCGGGTGATGCCGATGCTACCAAGTACAATACGGTTGCCGAGCTGCTGAACGCCATCAAGGCTCTGTCCGGCGATTCTTCTGGCTCCAAGACCTACAATCCCGGCGAGCTGCCCGCAGCTTTCACTGCTGCTGATCAGGTTTACACCATCGGTTGGGAGTGGGCAGTTGAGGGCAATGATGCTGGCGACACCGAAATGGGCAACTCTCAGACCCTGGAGAATGTGACCTTCGCTATCACCATCACTGCAACGCAGGTTGACTGATTCGATCGGTTCTATCCGCTGATAAAAAGCAATTGTTTCCCTCTCCTCCCTCGTGGCGGAGAGGAGAGGGAGGCTTTTCAGAGTGCCAAAGCGGCGCTTCGGCGTTCTGAAAAGCCGGTTACGGACAGAAAGGAGAGCAAGACCCTTGGAGCAGAAAAAGAAAACCCGCAGAGGTATCCTGGCTGCGGCCATCGTGGTGCTGTTTGCCGCAGCACTTTTCACATTTCCCTATGCGTTTAACCTGACATGGGCGCTGCCCGGCGCAGACTCTGACCGCACACTGACCTACCGTACCGGGAGCCTTACCTGGGACTCCGCTGCCGACATCGACGCAAGCGGCGTGATCCGGCTGTCTATGTTCCGGTCGAGCTATGACAATGTTTCCGCCGAGGACGGCAAGAATGTCCTTGCCCCCGGCACCGAGAAAACTACCTGCATCCGTCTGCTGAATACGGCGGGCGGCAGCATTCGCTATACGGCGGTGCTGTACCGGCTGGACGAAACCGGCGTGCCTGTTCTCGCCAGCCTTTCCGGTGCGGACGCAGCCGTCACGACGGCCTACACGCTGCCCGGCGGTGTGAAGGCAGAGCAGGTGGTGAATGCCGTCAGCGGCACGGTGAGCGGCAGCTCCGTAAAGACGGTGGACATCGATTGGCAGTGGGCCTTTTCCGTGGATGATGCAGCCGACCGGGACGATACCCAGCGGGGCAATCAGTCTCAGCTCGACGAAGTGCGGTATGGACTGTATATCGTGGTGGAGGACGACAATTACGACGGCGGTCTTGTGCCGCCCAAGACCGGCGATAACGCGCACATGATGCTGTGGTTTATCCTGGCGGTAGCTGCCCTGTGTGCAATGGCGGTTCTTGCCGTTTGGGACAGGCGCAGAGAAAAGGCGCGCAGAGCATGAAAGCAAAGAAGAAATCTGTTTTTCGCCGCATAGGATTGATTTTCCTCGGCCTGCTGCTGGGGCTGAATGTGTACCTGCTCAATGCGAAAAGTGTTGCCGGAAATCAGATGCCCATGCCCTTCGGCTATGGCGCGGCGACGGTCCTTTCCGGCAGCATGGAGCCGACCTTCTCCAAAGGGGATTTGATTTTTGTAAAGGGGACGGACGAAATTGCCGTCGGCGATATTGTCGTGTATCGATCCGGCCGGGAGCTGATCGTACACCGGGTAATCGAGCTGGACGGCGATCAGGTCGTCACCCAGGGCGACGCCAACAACGTGCCGGATGCGGCCTTTGACCGGAGCGCCGTTGTGGGCGTGGTTATCGGCTGGATTCCCTGGGTGGGTACGGTGGTGAACATTCTGAAAACGCCCGTAGCCTGTGTCCTGCTTCTTGCGGCGGCGCTCCTGCTGATTGAGCTGTCCTTCCGTAAGGAGAAAGACGAGAATGATAAGAAGCTGGATGCCATTAAGGATGAGATCCGGCGGCTGAAGGAAGAAAGAGAAAGCGAGGACTGAGAATGCGTAAGATGAATAAAAGAAAAGGCAATGTTTCTCTCTGGGCCGCAGCGATTCTCCTGTGCTTGACCTTGATCTCCACTTATATGACCAGCGGACTGTATGCAAGATATGCGGCCGTCTCCGGCGGTAGCGACAGTGCCCGGGTGGCGGCCTTTGTGTTTGATGTAGAGGACACCTCCAATCATTTTATAGATGTTTCTGAGGTGGACGCGCCGGGCAAGAGTGCAACCTTCCAGTTCTCGGTCCGAAATTCCGACGCATCCCGCTCCAGCGAAGTCACGGAGGCGTACCAAATCCACGCGGAGATTCATGGCAGCCTGCCCCTGGAGGTGACCGTAGTTGGAGAAGGGGAGCGTATCACCTTGTCCGATTCGGCGGCGCAGGAAAGCGTGTCCGCTGTGAAGTCCTTCCAGGCCGGTGAAAACGGGGTGCATATCTACCAGGTGACGGTCACCTGGCCGGAGGAAGAAAAGAATCTGCAATACGCCAATGCAGGACTGTCGGAGGTTGCCCTGCGGATTTCAGCCTGGCAGGTCGATTAGGAGGAGCAAGATGTCTCAAAAGAAAAAACAGTCTGGAAAAATCATTGTGGCTGTCCTGTTGGGGATCGTTGCTGTAGCTGCTCTTACGGGCATTGTGGTTGCAAAGTATGTTGCCGATAACCGGCGGGCAGCGGAAATTCACGCTTCCGGGTTCCATTTTTCATCCGACTATCTGGAACCTGACGGAGGCTCCTTGGATGTTTCTGATTGGGACACACAGGGAATCACGTTCCATCTTTACAACTATGAAAAGGAAAATGTTGCGCAGATATCCGATACCGCAATGGACTATCGGATTACGGTACCAGCCGGGTGGCAGATCAGCTCCGTGAAGGATGATCGGGGCAATCGGGTGGATTCGGTGAACGGCATCTACACCATGGCGAAAAATGACGCATGCTTTGCTCACACGGTTACCGTTAAGTATGTCGGATCGGGCCAGCCGGATTCTGTTGGAATTTCGGTTTCCTCCGTTTCTCCTTATGAAAAGGAGTTGAAGGCGACTTTCCGGCTCACGTCACAGAGCAATCCGACCTTTACCCTGACCGATTGCGGCGGGGCTGTGTGCCTGACCGTTTTCTCCAATAATTATGCCGGCCCCGTTCTGGTCAAATGGCCGCAGGGGAAGGCTTCGCCGGATAATGTCAACTCGGATGTGGATATGTCGGCCTGGCTGAATGAGAATGCCTCCGGCGGCGAATCCTTCACCGCGGAAGCACACCACACCTATACGCTT
>CAKTKB010000051.1 GCA_934569195.1 uncultured Oscillospiraceae bacterium | reverse complement strand
GCTCGTTCCGGCGAGATACACGGCGTCGGCGCCATACAGGACAGCCATCCGCAGCCGCTGCATATCGCCGGCCGGGCTAAGCAGCTCCAGTTTTGCCATTATTCTCCATCCTCCAATCCTGCAAGAAAGGCGTCCTGCTCCGCGCTGCTCTCGGAGAAGTGGTGGGAGCCGGTGCTGGGATCCATGGCGTAGAAATAATAGTCGGTGTCATCCGGATCCAGGGCGGCGTTGATGCTGTATAGACCGGGGTTGGCAATCGGGCCGGGAGTCAGGCCGGGGTTCGTATAGGTGTTATAGGGACTGTCTACCTGCAGGTCCGCCATTGTCAGGGCGGTCGTCTTTCCGCCCAGGGCGTAAACGATGGTCGCGTCAATGTTCAGGTAAGGGTACTCCGCCTGATTTGTAAGTCGGTTGTAAATGACGGAGGAAATGGTGTAGCTTTCCAAGGTGTTGGCGGTTTCCTTCTCGATCATGGAGGCGACCGTGATGACCTCATACACCGTCATCTGGTGGGCCTGGATATAGCCCTCGTCATAGCCGTTGTCCGCCATCATTTGACTCAGACGGCTATTCAGCTCGTCAATGCTGCTGCGCAGCTCATCGTTGAACCGGTATTCAAAGTTGTCCAGGAACTTTTCCAACACACGCTGAGGCTCGTCGTCGGTATAGAACTGGTAGGTATCCGGGAAAAGGAAGCCCTCCAGGCAGTACTTGCTGCCGCGCTTTACATCCTTCAGGAACCAATAGTCGGAGATTTCACCGTTGGCGGCCCAGTCCTCCAGCTCCTGTACGCTGCATACCTGATTCTCGCTGAGAAGCTGGAAAATCTGCGCGCAGGAGTAGCCCTCCGGGATGACGACCTGCACAACCTTCCGGCTCTCGGAGTCGGTATGCATGGAATTCACCAAAGCCATGTAATCCAGCTTGGCGTTCAGCTCAAAGGTTCCGGGGCTGATCGAATCGGCCTTGTGAGAAAAATCCACATAAAATTTGAACAGGTCCGGATATTGGATCAACCCGGCCTTTTTCAGCTTTTGGGCAATGCTGTCGACGGTGTCCTCCCGGTCAATGGTCAGCGTAACCTGCTGGTCGGGGCGGCCAAAGGCCAGCACGTCGGCAACACAGAGCCACGCCATACGTCCCAGGGTAATGCCGATGGCCAGGACAATGGCAGCCCAGACAAGGGTAACCAAGACATGGGGAATGCCCAGGAAACCGTAGCCCTTTTTGTGGCGGGGGCGGCGTTTCGGCAGATCCGCATCCGGCTCATCCTCTGCAGGGGGAGGCGGAACCGCTCCGTCGTCAGAGGGAAGCATCGGCTCGTCGGAAAAGACCTTCTCCAGCGCGTCTCCCTCTCCAAAGGTATCCCGGTACTCGTCGTCCCGAAACGGCTCGGCCGGGCTCCCGCTCTCTGCCTGTGAAGGCTGGGGTTCGTCCGGTGCGGACCAGTCCTGCTCGTGAACCTCCCGAAGAATTTGATCCAGCTCTGCGTCGCTGGGATGTGTCAGCCCTGCGGAGGAGATGGCGTTTTCGTCCGGTAAAAGCTCGTCACCATGCTCCGGTGCGGACAGCAAATCATCCAGCCAGCTGTCGTCGGATCCCGTGTTGGGGTTGTGGGTGTCCATAGAAGATAACTCCTTCCTTCATCGGATAACGATTTGCTGCTCCACGGCATCAGCGGTCTGCTGATCGGTCAGAGCGGCAATCAGAGTGAGGGCGAAGGGAACGGCACATCCGGCGGAGGCCGCCGTGATCAGCTTTCCGTCGCGGACGCAGGCGGCGCTGCCGTCTACCTGCGCGCGGTGCAGCTCAGGCTCAAAGCCCGGATAGCAGGTCACCTGCCTGCCGTCGGTGATGCCAAGGCAGGCCAGGGTCGTAGGCGCGGCGCATATGGCGGCAACAAAGCGCTGATTCTCCCAGGCGAAGCGCAGGGCATCCATAGCGGGAGCGCAGCTCCGCGCCGGCTCCAGAGCGCCCCGTCCGCCGGGAAGAATGATCATTTCCAGAGCGGTCAGGTCCATTTCTCCAATGGAGATGTCCGCTTCAATACCGATTCCGTGGCTGCCGTGAACGGTCCGATCTCCGGCGCTTACGGTCATGACGTCAATCCCGGCCCTGCGGAGCAGGTCCAGGGGAACGACAGCTTCCACTTCTTCAAAGCCGGGAAAAAGCAGCATATATACCATTTCAGATTTCCTCCAGACAATTTGCCACGTGGCGATAAATTTCCTCGTGAATATCCTCAACCGTGCGCAGAACGCCGTCACGGACACAGGAAATTACGGTCCATCCATAGAATGCGGCGGCGGCGCGTCCGGCCTGACGGCAGGCGGAAAGGTAGGCCAGGTCCTGCTCGTGAATGTCCGCTTGGGTGTGCGTTTCTTCCTCCCTGCGGCGCATGAGCCGGCATGTAAAATCCGTGGGCACGTCCAGATACAAGGTCAGATCCGGACGGGGAAGGCCCAGGCGGTTATATTCAAAATCATCCAGCCATTTCAGAAACTCCGGCTGGGCCTCCGGCGGCAGCTTGACGGTCTGGTGAACCGCATTGGAGGTGGTGTAGCGGTCGGAGAGAACAAGACCGCCAGAGCGATAGAAATCACCCCAGCCCTTTTTGTAGGACGCGTAACGGTCTACGGCATAAAAGGCGGACGCGGCGTAGGCGTTCACGTCGCCGGGAGCGCTGCCGAATTCACCGCTCAGGTACATCCGGATGAGGGCGGAGCTGGGTTGGGAGTATTGCGGGAACACGATGTGCTCAAAGCGCAGCCCCTGCTCCGTCAGGCGCTGTGTCAGACGGCGGAACTGGGTGGATTTCCCGGAGCCGTCCGTTCCTTCCATAACAATCAGTTTACCCATTTTTTCGCTGACGTCTCCTTTCTTTCAGGCAGGAAAGAATAAACTGCGGTCTGGAGGCGCTCCGTCCCAGCCGGACCGGGTCCTGTAAGATTCGATAGAGCCACTCCAGACTGCATTTGCGCATCCACAGAGGAGCGCGGCGAAGGTTTCCGGAAAAATCGTCCAGACTGCCTCCCAGACCGATCATAAACCGGGCGCTGAGCTGCTCACCGTACCGGTCCATGAATTCCTCCTGCTTCGGCGCACCCATGCACACATAAAGAACATCCGGGTTTGTTGCATTAATCTGACGGATAACGGAGTCCGTCTCCTCCGGAGCGAAATATCCATGGTGGGTACCGCAAATGTTCAGCCCGGGGTATTTTTCGCACAGATGGGCGGCGGCCGCTTCCGCTACGCCCGGCTTGCCGCCAAGCAGGTAGAGACGGTAACCGCCCTGCCGCAGGCGATCGCACAGGTGGTCGGCAAAGTCGATGCCGGCGACCTTTTCCTTCAGAGGCGTGCCGAGAATTTCCGAGCCGAGCACGGCACCGGCGCCATCGGGAATGACCAGCCAAGCACGATTGAGGAGCGCCTGATAGGCGGGATTTTTCTGCGCATAATGCAGGATTTCTGCATTTGGAGTCACACAGAAGCCCTTCCCGCCGTCATCCAGCAGGGCCTGCGCCTTGTCCAGCGCCTCTGTCAGCGTCACATTGTCAAATGCGACGCCCATTACGTTTATTTTCAGTAGACTCACCTCAATACCAGTTGACATTTCAATTAAAGATACCACATTTTTCGCTGTTTGTCCACATCTGACAGGGATTGTTCTCTTAATTTTTGCTGCCGGGCAGGGAAAAAGGGTTCGCCCGGTTGCAAAACGCGGGAAAAGCTGGTATGATAGACGTAAATTTCTCTGGATACGAAGGATGAAACAGACATGACAGATAATGCAACGACCTTTCGGGACCTCGGCCTGTCTGAGGCAATGCTCAAGGCCCTGGAGAAAAAAGGATACGGATATCCCACGACCATTCAGCAGGAGGCAATCCCTCCGTTTATGCAGTGGCGGGATGTGATTGCCAAGGCTCCCACCGGTACAGGCAAGACCTTTGCCTTCGGCATACCGATGATCGAGCACATTCAGCCGGAGCTGCCGCAGGTGCAGGGGCTGATTTTGGCGCCCACGCGGGAGCTGGCGATTCAGATCGGGGATGAGCTGCGGGGGCTGCTGACCTTTTATCAGAATATCCGCGTGGCGGTACTTTACGGCGGCGCGGGAATCGGCGGCCAGCTCAAGCAGCTGGAGAAAAATCCCCAGATTGTGGTGGCGACTCCGGGGCGTCTTATGGACCACTACAACCGGAAGGCCATTCGACTGGACGGCATTCAAACGGTTGTGCTTGACGAGGCGGACCGGATGCTGGATATGGGCTTTTTCAAGGATGTGACGCGGATTCTGGACAAAATAAAAAACCGGCGGAACCTGGGATTGTTTTCTGCGACGATCTCTCAGGAGGTTATGACCGTTTCCTGGATGTATCAGCGGGATGAGGTGGAGATCACGGTGGAGCCGAAGAAGGAGGACCGGCCGGATATCGATCAGTTTTCCATTTCCTGCACGCCGCTGGAAAAGGCTGAGACGACGCTGCGGCTGATTCGCGGCCAGCATTTTGAAAGAGTCATCATTTTCTGCAATACAAAGCATATGTGTCAGCGGCTGTGTGATGATTTTCTCCGGGCAGGCGCAGATTGCGGCTGTATCCATGGAGACATCCGGCAGAGCCAGCGGGAGAAAACCATGCAGCAGTATCGCAGCGGCAAGCTGCCGATTCTGATTGCGACGGATGTAGCCTCCCGGGGAATCGACGTGGACGATGTGGATTGCGTGATTAATTATGACATTCCGGAGGAAAACGAGTATTATGTCCACCGAATTGGCCGGACCGGGCGGGCAAAGCGAAAGGGCGCGGCATATTCCATCGTCAGCAATTTCCCGGAGCAGGCAAAGCTGGACGAGATTGCAAAGTATTCCCAGTACACGATCCGGCCTATGATCCTTTCGCCGGAGGGGGAGCTGACGCCGGAGGAGCGAAAAGCCCCCGCGCCCAAGCGAAAGCGGTTCCGTTGACTGCCCGGGAGCGTGGGTTCCTTCTGCTCAGCAGCAAGCTTGGGAACCCGGATCGCAAATGCCTGACCCAGGCGCAGCTGCGCACATTGGCGGCCTGTGTCCGTACCGCTCCCCGGCTCGGAGACGGAACGGTCAGCTGTGGGGCTTTGATGGAAATGGGTGTGTCCAGAGAGTTGGCTCAGCGGACGGCCGAGCTGCTTGATCAGGAGGAGATGCTCAGCCATTATCTGCGTCGTGCCGCCGGGGCGGGGTGTGTCCCGATTACCCGGGGCACACGGCGTTATCCGCCTGTCGTGAGAGAGCGGCTGGGAGAGGACAGCCCGGGATGTATATGGGCAAAAGGGCCTTGCGAGCTGCTGGATACGCCGATGGTGGCCTTGGTAGGAAGCCGGGACATCCGGCCGGAAAACCGGCAATTTGCCCAGGAGGCAGGACGGCAGTGTGCAGAGCAGGGGTTTACGCTGGTATCCGGAAACGCCCGAGGGGCGGATCAGGCGGCACAGGCCGCCTGTATTCAGGCAGGCGGGCAGGTGATATGCGTGGTGGCGGATTCCTTGGAGGCGTATGCCCCGGATGCCCGGATCCTGTATCTGAGCGAGGACAGCTTTGACCTGCCCTTCAGCTGTGCAAGAGCCTTGAGCCGGAATCGGATCATCCATGCGCTGGGGACCCGGACGCTTGTGGCGCAGTGCGCCATGGAGCAGGGAGGCACCTGGGATGGGACCGCCCGGAATCTCCGGTTCGGATGGTCCCCGGTGTATTGCTTCGCGGATGGGTCGGCAGCCGCGGAGGAGCTGGTCCAGATGGGTGCGGAACCCATTGCAATGGCGGCGCTGGAGGATCTGGCCGGGCTTCCGGACCCCAACCCGCGGCTTTTCTAGAGACAAACGGATTCGGAACCGGCTATCCTTGACAGAAGGGAGATTGGACAAGCATATGAGCAAAGCAGATGAAATTTACCGGGCGAACTGCCTGGATATACTCAATCACGGTTTTTCCGATGAGGGGCTGGAGGTGCGTCCGCATTGGGAGGACGGTACGCCTGCCCATACCATCAAGAAATTCGGCGTGGTGAACCGGTATGATCTCAGCCGGGAGTTCCCGATTATGACGCTCCGGCGGACTTACTGGAAAACGGCGGTAAAGGAGCTTCTTTGGATTTGGCAGAAGAAATCCAACCGGATTGCAGATTTGGACGGACATGTGTGGGATGAGTGGGCCGGCCCGGATGGGACCATCGGGAAGGCTTACGGCTACCAGCTGGGAATTCCCTACCATTTTGCGGAGGGAGATTTTGATCAGGTGGACCGGGTGCTGTACGATCTGAAGCACAATCCCGCCTCCCGACGGATTCTGACCAACCTTTATAATTTTGCGGATCTGCATGAGATGAACCTGTATCCCTGCGCCTATTCCATGACATTCAACGTCACGGGAGATACCCTCAACGGCATTCTGAATCAGCGCAGTCAGGATATGCTCACGGCCAACAACTGGAACGTGGTTCAGTATGCGGTCCTGATGCATATGTTCGCCCAGGCATCCGGATTGAAGGTGGGGGAGCTGGTTCACGTGATTGCGGACTGCCACATTTACGACCGGCATATCCCCGCAGTAAAGGCTATGCTGGAGCTGGACGGATACGACGCGCCGGAATTTTTTGTGGATCCAAAGGTGACGGATTTTTACGCCTTTACGCCGGACAGCTTCCGCCTGGAGGGGTATCGGTACCATCCGTTCCCGTTTGAGATTCCTATGGCCATCTGAAAGGACAACACATTTTATGGACTTGATTGTTGCGGTATATGAGGACTGGGGAATCGGGAAGGATGGCACGCAGCCCGTTGCGCTCGCTGCTGACAGGCGCTTTTTTCGCAGCACGACCCAGGGTGGGACGGTGATTGTGGGACGAAAGACGGCGGAGGACTTTCCGGGAGGAAAGCCGCTTCCCGGACGGCGGAATCTGCTGCTGAGCAGGCGGAGCGAGGGAATGCCCGGCTTTCTTCTCTGCAAAAGTCCTCGGGAGGCAGCGGAAATGACAGCGGGGATGGAGCACGTCTTTGTGATCGGCGGCGGAAGCGTCTATCATCAGATGCTGCCTATGTGCGATGCCGCCTATGTGACGAAAATCCATATGACGCCGGAATCCGACACGTTCCTTCCAAATCTGGACCTGTCTCCGGATTGGGAGATGTGCCGGGTGCTGCAGACCGGAGAGGAAAACGGAATTGCATATGAGATGTGCCTGTACCGGCGCATCCGGACAGAAAAATGAAAAAAACCTTCCTTAGCCCTTGTGCAGCAGAGGAGGGTGTTGTATAATGACCTTACAGGCGCAAATGTGCGCCAACCACGGAATACGGAGGATTTGCCATGAAACTGCTTCCACAGCCGCAGCATATGGAGCTGCGGGAAGGATATTTCCACCTGGGGTGTCAAGACCGTGTTACATTGGATGCGGCCTGTCCGATTTCCTGCCTGGACAGCGCCGGACTATTGTGCGGGGAGATCAAGGAACGGACCGGTATTCCCGTCATGCTGGACCGGCGCAGCGGGGAACCGCACCGGGGAATTTTCCTCCGTGTTGCAGATATTCCCGGCAGCGGCAAGGAGGCTTATACGCTGAGTATCGCTCCGGAGGGCGTCAGCATCACCGGATCGGATGAAGCCGGACTGCTGTACGGCGTACAGACCCTGCGGCAGATTCTGCGGCAGGCCGGCGGTATGCTCCCGTGCCTGTATATTTCGGATTATCCCAGCTTGCCGGTCCGGGGCCTTTTCTATGATGTTACGCGGTGCCGTATTCCCACGATGGACTTCCTGAAGGAGCTGGCGGACCGGTGCAGCTTTTACAAGATGAACCAGCTGCACCTGTACATCGAGCATACCTATTTGTTTGATGGCTTGAGTGAGGTCTGGCGCGATGATACACCCCTGACGGCGCAGCAGATTCTGGAGCTGGATGCCTACTGCCGGAAGCTTCATATTGACCTCGTTCCGTCTATCGCCACGCTGGGACATCTCTACAAGGTTCTCCGCACCCGTACATACCGGGGCCTGTCGGAAATTGAGGATCCGGACGGATCGGCCTTCTCCTTCTATGAGCGGATGGCGCACCACACGCTGGATGTAACCCAGGAAGCTTCCGAGAAGCTGGTTTTCCGGATGATCGACGAATATGCCGCTCTGTTCACCTCCAAGCTGTTCAACATCAACGGGGACGAGCCGTTTGATTTGGGCCGGGGCCGGGGGAAGGTGCTTGCCGACCAGGAAGGCTCCCATCGAATGTATGTGGATTGGCTGGGAAAGGTTGCGCGCCATGTACGGGATATCGGAAGAGTTCCCATGTTCTGGGGAGATGTTATTCTGGCGGATCCGGAGTCGATCCACGATCTGCCGGAGGATATCGTGTGCATGAACTGGGACTACGGAACGAACCCGCCGGAGAAAAATGCCAAGGCTCTGGCGGAGACCGGCGTCGCCCAGTATCTGTGCCCCGGAGCACAGGGATGGAAGCAGACGATCAATTTGTTCGGTGCGGCTTACCTGAACATCAGCAGGATGGCCCGCTATGCGCACAAGTACCATGCGCAGGGGCTGCTGGTGACGGAATGGGGCGATTTTGGTCACCTCCAGGACCCGGAATCCTCCGTACCGGGCATTCTCTATGCGGCGGAAATGGGCTGGAATGCCAACATTCCCGCGGCGGAGGCGATGGATCAGACGATCTCTGTGCTGGAATACGGCGATCCGGCGGGAGAAATTATGTCCACTCTGGAGGCGCTCAGCCGGCAGGCAGCCGTCAATTGGGGCGTGCTGGTGGAATTTGCGGAAATCAGCCAGGGACATATGCCGGATAAGACGATGGAGCAGTTCTGGGCGGACTACGGCGGAATGATGAACGAGCGTGTGCCGAAGGTAGAGCAGATGAACCGGACCATTGAACGCTGCCAGGAGGAAATCTGCCACAAGATGCCCGGAATGGAAGCAAGGACGAGGATGTATCCTTATCTGCTGATGTCCGACGGGCAGAAGCTGTTCAACCGTTTCGCCAATTTGCTCTGGCGCAGTCAGGGCAAGCCGCGGGACCGTGAGCTGGCGGAGAGTCTGGAGATCTGGTATAATAGTTTCAAGGCGCGCTGGCGCGCGACCAGCGCGGAAAGCGAGCTGTACCGCATCGGAGAGGTTATCTTCTGGATGGCGGACACGCTGCGCAGTGCAAAATAATCCCCGAGCGGATCGGCCTTGGCCGGTCCGCTTTTGCGTTTTGAACAGAAGATGAACAAATATGGTTTATTCTGTGAATTTTAGCACTCTACTCTTGACAGTGCTAAAAATGGTGGTATAGTGTAAGCGTAAACAAAAGAGGAGACCGCAAGGGGCCTCCGGAGCAGGATATGCTTTTGATAGGAGGAATGAATTATGCTGCTCGATTTGTTTGGTGAGAACCTGTTTGATGATTTGTTTGACAACAATTTTGAGAAACGCCTGATGGGAGGCCGGGACCCGCTGTACGGGAAGAACGGTCGTAACCTTATGAAGACCGATGTGTCCGAGGGTGAGGACGGATACCGGATTGCAGTTGATCTGCCGGGATTCCAGAAGGAAGATATCCATGTGGAGCTGAACAACGGCTACCTGACGGTCAATGCGGTTAAGGGGCTGGATAAGGATCAGAAGGATTCCGATGGCCGGTACATTCGCAGAGAGCGCTATTGCGGTTCGTGCAGCCGTAGCTTCTATGTAGGCGAGGTACGTCCGCAGGAGGTAAAGTGCCGCTATGAGGCGGGCGTTCTGACGCTGGAGCTTCCCAAGCGGGATACAAAGGCCGTGGAGCAGCCCAACCGGATTGCTATCGAGGATTAAGACCCGTATCGTTAAGTGAAAATAGTCAAAACCTCCGGCTAAGCCGGAGGCTTGATTAAGCCCTAAAAGGGCATTTTACAGACGCTTGCCCCTAAAGG
>CAKTKB010000050.1 GCA_934569195.1 uncultured Oscillospiraceae bacterium | reverse complement strand
CGGTAAGGTCGGCTCAACCCTGGCCCGTCAGCTGTCCGCAGAGGGATATGATATCACCCTGATCGACTCCAATCAGCAGATTCTGGAGGCCAGCATGGAGCGTTATGACGTCATGGGCATTCATGGCAACTGCGCCTCTATGGCTACGCTGCTGCAGGCCGGAATCCGGGATGCCGATTTGCTTATCGCAGCTACCAGCGCCGATGAGGTGAATCTGCTGTGCTGCACCACTGCCCACGGCATGAACCCCAAGCTACATACCATCGCCAGAATCCGAAATCCGGAGTATACGGATCAGATTTATGAAATGCGGGACACGTTCGGGCTTTCCCTTACGGTGAACCCTGAGCGCCAGGCAGCCTTGGAGATCGAACGTCTGCTGAAATATCCCGGCTTCCTCAAGCGTGACACCTTTGCCAAGGGCCGGGCAGAAATCGTGGAACTGCGCATTGATGGAGGAAGCAAGCTGTGCAATGCGGCGCTGAATTCCATCGGAGCCATTGTCAAATGCCGGATTCTTGTCTGCGCGGTCCTTCGCAGCGGAACTGCCATCGCGCCCAACGGTGATTTCGTCCTGCGGGAGGGCGACCGGATTTTCGTGACGGCGCCTACCCACGAGTTGACGATCCTGCTGAAAAATCTTGGAATTTTGACGCGCCGGGTCCGCCGGGTCATCCTGTGCGGCGGCGGTCGTGTGAGCTACTACCTGGCCAGTCTCCTGGAAAAGGACGGAATTTCCGTCCAGCTCATCGAACAGAATCCCGGACGGTGCCGGGAGCTGGCAGGGCTTTTGAAGAATACCTGCGTTGTAGAGGGCGACAGCAGCGATCAGGGGCTGCTGGAAAGCGAGGGCCTGGCGGACTGCGACGCGCTGGTAACTCTGACGGGCCTGGACGAATTGAATATGATCATCTCTCTTTATGGCATGAACCGGGGCGTACCCCAGGTTATTACAAAAATGAGCCGTGTGGGAAATCATGCGTTGATCGACACGCTGGCACTGGGCAGCATTGTCTGTCCCAAGGAGCTTTGCTGCAACACCATCATCCGCTACGTGCGGGCGATGCAGAATCAGACCGGCGCCGCCGTATCCGTCCATACGATTGCTGACGGGCAAATCGAGGCGGTCGAGTTTCTGGTGGATGAATCTACCAGAAATTGCGGCATACCCCTCAAGCAGATCAAGCTGCGGGGCAATGTTCTGATTGCCAGCATCACCCACGGAGCGGAGACGCAGATTCCCGGCGGTGACTCCGTGTTTCATATGGGAGACACGCTGGTTGTCGTTTCCAGCGGCCGATGTGTTCTGCGGCAGTTAAATGACATCTTCGCTTGATAGGAGGCTGCCATGAACTACAAGATGATCGGGCGCTTTACCGCGCAGATTCTGGCAATCGAAGCCCTGTTTATGCTGCCTGCGCTGGCCATCAGCCTGTACTGCGGGGAGCGGCAGGCGTCGCTCGGCTTCCTTTATACGCTGCTCATGCTTGCGGCGGCTGTCCTGGTTCTGTTTTTGGTTTGCCGGGGCGCGCCCAACGCCTTCCAGGCAAGAGAGGGCCTGGTGTGCGTGGGGATCAGTTGGATCGTTTTGAGCCTGCTTGGCTGTATGCCCTTCTTCCTTTCCCGGGAAATTCCCCGGTATATAGACGCTTTTTTTGAGATCGTCTCGGGCTTTACTACAACCGGCGCTTCTATCCTGGAAAATGTGGAGGGTTTGTCGAAAGGAATGCTCTACTGGCGCAGCTTCAGCCACTGGCTGGGCGGCATGGGCGTGCTGGTTTTCCTTCTGGCCTTTACACCCCAGGATAAGGACGGCAGCGGCTTTACCATGCATCTGCTCCGGGCGGAAAGCCCCGGCCCCAATGTGGGAAAGCTTGTCCCGCGTATGCGGAAGACCGCCGGGATCCTGTACATGATTTACATTTTCCTGACCATTGTCAACATTCTCTTCCTGCTGCTTGGGAAAATGCCCCTGCTGGATGCCGTCTGCACCGCCTTCGGTACGGCCGGTACGGGCGGCTTCGGAATCAAAAACGACTCTATGGCCAGCTATTCTCCCTATATTCAGAACGTATGTACCGTATTCATGCTTCTTTTCGGCGTAAACTTCAGCTGCTACTTTCTGCTCCTTGCAGGGCAGATTCGCAGCGTCTTTAAGGATGAGGAGCTGCGGCTCTATTTCGGCATCGTACTCGGCAGTATTGCGGCAATTGTCCTGAATCTGCGGGGGTTCTATGCCACGCTGGCGGAGACCGTGCGCCACGCGGCGTTTCAGGTCTCCAGCATCATTACAACAACCGGCTTCGCCACAACCGATTTTGATCTGTGGCCCAGCTTTTCCAAGGGAATCCTGCTGGCGCTGATGGTGGTAGGTGCCTGCGCCGGCTCCACCGGCGGCGGTATAAAATGCGCCCGCGTTCTGCTGCTGCTGAAAATTCTCCGCCGGAACATCCGGCAGGTTCTCCACCCCCGCAAGGTGCAGGTGATTCGGGTTGGAGATCAGATCATCAGCGAAAAGGTGCTGGACAATACCAACGCCTACCTGGCCGCTTATGTGGTGATTATCATTGCCAGCTATCTGCTGATCTCACTGGACGGCTTTCCCATGGAAACGGGCTTCTCTGCGGTCCTCTCCTGCTTTAACAACATCGGCCCCGGACTGGAGTTGGCCGGACCGACCCGGAATTACGCCGCCTTCAGCGACTTTTCCAAGCTGGTTCTGATCGGAGATATGCTTGCCGGCCGCCTGGAAATCTTCCCTATTTTGGTTTTGTTCTCCGGCAGCACCTGGCGTCATCGCTGAAGATGAGGCAATGGGTAAAAAAACACAAAGAAACCTCGGGGATATCCCGGGGTTTCTCTGATTGCGACAAAAAAATCCCGCAGATCGTTTTTTCGTTGACTTCCTTCAACACCGTGTGGTATAATCCGTCCGATAAGCAGATGATGTAAGGAGTGTTGAGCGTTGGCAAGCATACAGGATTCGACGATGCGTTTTTTCCAGCCGAATGTTGGCAGTGCTGTTTCCAGATGTCTCCAGAATTACGGAATCGGTGTTTTTCGTTCCCCAGAATATTTGATTCTTCCCGGCTTTTGTGATGTGCATGTGCATTTCCGTGAGCCGGGATTTTCTTATAAGGAGACGATCCGCACCGGTTCTCTGGCGGCGGCCAGAGGCGGCTATACTGCCGTGTGTACCATGCCGAACCTGGATCCGGTGCCGGACTGCGCGGAGCATCTGCGCCGGCAGACGGAAATAATCGCCAGAGACGCCGTCGTTCCCGTCTACCCCTACGGCGCCATTACCCGTGGGCAGAAGGGGGAACAGCTGGCGGATATGGCGTCCATGTGCCCGGATGCGGTCGCCTTTTCGGACGACGGACACGGCGTGCAGGATGCGCGCATGATGCAGCAGGCCATGGAGATTGCCCGGGGGCTTGGAAAGATCATTGTGGCGCACTGCGAGGTGAACGAGCTGCTCCGGGGCGGCTATGTTCACGACGGCGATTATGCCCGCGCCCACGGCCACCGCGGGATTTGTTCCGAGAGCGAGTACGCGCAGATTGCCCGGGACCTGGAGCTTGCGGCCAAGACCGGATGCGCTTACCATGTGTGCCACATCTCTACGAAGGAGAGCGTCCGGCTGATTCGCCAGGCCAAGAAAAGCGGCGTGGATGTGACATGCGAGACGGCGCCGCACTATCTGGTCCTGGACGAGCGCAACATGCAGGAGGACGGACGATTCAAGATGAATCCCCCTCTGCGCGGCCCGGAGGACCGCGAGGCATTGATAGAAGGGCTGATCGACGGCACGATTGATATGATTGCGACGGATCATGCCCCCCACAGCGCTTTGGAAAAATCCAGAGGGCTGGAAGGCAGCGCCTTCGGAATCGTGGAATTGGAGACGGCTTTCCCGGTCCTGTACACTTTTTTGGTAAAGCCCGGGGTCGTATCGCTGGAGAGAATCGTGGATGCGCTGACGGATGCGCCGCGCCGCCGGTTTTCCATCCCCGCCGGTGTAGATTTTTCCGTGTGGAAAGCAGACACCGCATATACGATCGATCCGGAGCAGTTTGTTTCTATGGGAAAATCCACCCCGTTTGCCGGGATGTCTGTCCTGGCGGAGAACATATTGACGGTTGCAGGAGGTAAGGAAGTATGGAGAAAGAAATGAACCGAAAGATTGTCCTGATGGACGGGAGCGAATATCTGGGTTATGGCTTCGGCTCCGATGCAGTCCGGGTCTGCGAGCTGGTGTTCAACACCTCCATGGCGGGCTACCAGGAGATCGTTTCCGACCCAAGCTACACGGACCAGATGGTCGTTATGACCTATCCGCTCATCGGAAATTACGGCATGGCCGACGAGGATTACGAAACCAAAACGCCGACGATCGGCGCCATGGTCGTGCGGGAGTATAACGACTATCCCTCCAATTTCCGCTACACCAAAACCCTTTCCGAGGTTCTGGAAGAAAACGGTATCCCGGGCATATGGGGCGTAGACACGCGAAAGATCACCCGGGGCATCCGGGACAACGGTACCTGCAACGCCCTCATCTGCGGGGCGGGTATGCCCCATGAGCAGGCGATGCAGATTCTGCGCAGCACTTCCCTGCCCCACGATCAGGTAAGCCGGGTCAGCTGCCGCAAGAAGTGGTATGCCCGTACCCCCAACGCCCGTTTCTCCGTTGTAGCGGTGGATTGCGGAATCAAGCTGAACATTGTCCGCAGCCTGAAGGAGCGGGGGTGCAATGTGACGGTCGTGCCCTGGAATACACCGGCGGAGGAGATCGACCGGATGCACCCGGACGGCGTTTTCCTGTCTAACGGTCCCGGAGACCCGGAGGACGTCCCCCCTGTCATTGAGACTGTCCGCCGTCTGCGGGGAAAGTACCCCCTGTTCGGAATTTGTCTGGGGCACCAGGTAATCGGCCTTGCTTACGGCGCAAAAATCCGGAAGATGAACTTTGGCCACCGGGGAGGAAATCACCCGGTGCGGAATCTCACCACCGGCCATATCGAAATCACTTCCCAGAATCACTCCTACGCCGTTATCGAGGAGAGCATCCCCGGCACGGGCCTGGAGCCGACCCATATCAACCTGCTGGACAATACGGTAGAGGGCATGGCTTGCCCGAAGGACCGGGTTTTTTCCGTGCAATACCACCCGGAGAGCGCTCCCGGGCCGCAGGACAGCACCTATCTGTTTGATCAGTTTCTGGAATGGATGCAGGAGGCAAAGAACAATGGCTAAAAGAACAGATCTGAAAAAAATCCTGGTAATCGGCTCCGGCCCGATTGTGATCGGACAGGCTGCGGAATTTGACTACGCAGGGACCCAGGCGTGCCTTGCCCTGCGGGAGGAAGGCTATGAGGTTGTTCTGTGCAACTCCAATCCTGCCACCATTATGACGGATACCGCCATTGCCGACAAGGTATACATGGAGCCGCTGACGCTGGAATATCTGGCGAAGATCCTGCGCTATGAGCGGCCGGATGCCATTGTCCCGGGTATTGGCGGACAGACCGGCCTGAATCTGGCCATGCAGCTGGAAAAGAAGGGCGTTCTGAAGGAATGCCGTGTGGAGCTGCTGGGGACCTCCTCTGCCTCCATCGAGGAAGCCGAGGACCGGGAGCAGTTCAAGGCTCTGTGCCAGCGGCTGGGGGAACCGGTTCTTCCCAGCGAGATTGCCTGCACCATGGAAGAGGGCCTGGAGGCTGTCAAACGGATCGGCTATCCCGTCGTCCTGCGCCCGGCCTTTACTCTGGGCGGAACCGGCGGCGGTTTTGCAGACGACGAGGCGGAGTTCCGGGAAATTATGACCAATGCACTGCGCCTGTCCCCTGTGCATCAGGTCCTGGTGGAAAAATCCATCCGCGGATACAAGGAAATCGAATACGAGGTCATGCGGGACTCCAACGACACGGCCATTACGATCTGTAATATGGAGAACATCGACCCGGTCGGAATCCATACCGGCGACTCCGTGGTCGTCTGCCCCAGCCAGACGCTTACCAACAAAGAGTATCACATGCTCCGGGACGCGGCGCTCCGCATCATCCGTGCGCTGAAAATTGAAGGCGGCTGCAACGTGCAGTTTGCTCTGGACCCCCTGTCCTTCCAGTATTATGTGATCGAGGTCAATCCCCGCGTGTCCCGCTCCTCTGCGCTGGCCTCCAAGGCCTCCGGCTATCCCATTGCCAGAGTGTCTGCCAAAATTGCCGTCGGCATGACGCTGGACGAAATTCGTCTTGCCAACACACCGGCCTCCTTTGAACCGGCTCTGGACTATGTGGTGACCAAAATGCCCCGGTTCCCCTTCGATAAATTCTACACCGCCAACAACCACCTGGGTACACAGATGAAGGCTACCGGCGAGGTTATGGCCATCGGCAGAACCATTGAGGAAAGCCTGCTGAAGGCGGTCCGTTCCCTGGAAATCGGTGTGGACCATCTGCACATGGAAAAGTTTGACAGCTGGGATGCGCCGAAGCTGCTGGATTATATCCGCCAGGGCACGGACGACCGGCTCTACGCCATTGCTCAGCTGGTGCGTCTGGGCGTAGACATCGGCGTCATTGCAAATGTGACCCGGATCGACATGCTCTACCTCTACAAAATCCGCAATATCGTCAGCATGGAGGCCCGCCTGCGTGAGCAGGGAATGTCGGAGAATCTGCTGAAGGAGGCCAAGCGCATGGGCTTTTCCGACAGCTGCATCGCAAAGCTGTGGGGGAAAACCGAGCTGGACATCTATCACCTGCGGCAGAAGCTTCGCCTGTTCCCCAGCTATAAGATGATCGACTCCTGCGCCTCCGAGTTTGACAGCTATATTCCCTATTTCTACTCCACCTATGAGGAGGAAAACGAATCCCGGGTATCGGAGAAAAAGAAGGTCGTGGTCCTGGGTTCCGGCCCCATCCGCATTGGCCAGGGCGTGGAATTCGACTACTCTACCGTACACGCCGTAATGACCATCCGCGCCGAGGGGTACGAGGCAATCATTATCAACAACAACCCGGAGACGGTTTCGACGGACTATACAACCGCAGATAAGCTCTATTTTGAGCCGCTGACGGTGGAGGATGTTATGAACATCCTGGAGCTGGAAAAGCCCATCGGTGTCATTGCATCTCTGGGCGGTCAGACCGCCATCAATCTGGCCCAGCCTCTGGTAGACCGGGGCGTCACCATCATTGGTACCGGCTGCCAGGCCATCGACCGGGCGGAAAACCGCGATTCCTTTGAAAAACTCCTGATTCAGCTGGGCATTCCTCAGCCCCGCGGACGTGCGGTTACCAAGGTGGAGGACGGTGTCGCAACCGCAACGGAGATTGGCTACCCCGTCCTGGTCCGGCCCAGCTTTGTTCTGGGCGGCCGCGCTATGCAGATCGTCAATAACGAGCAGATGCTCCGGCAGTATCTGAAAACCGCCGTGCAGATCGATGAGGACAAGCCGGTCCTGGTGGACAAATACATCCAGGGCAAGGAAGTGGAGGTCGATGCCGTATGCGACGGAACGGATGTGTTCTGTCCCGGTATCATGGAGCTGGTTGAGCGTACCGGCATTCACTCCGGCGACTCCATCTCGGTCTACCCCTCCTTCTCTATCAGCCAGAAGGTCAAGCAGACCATTCTGGAATATACCCGGGCGCTGGGCCTGGGTATCGGGATCATCGGCCTTTACAATATCCAGTTCATTGTGGACAAGCAGGAACACGTCTACATTATTGAGGTCAATCCCAGATCCTCCCGGACCGTCCCCTTCCTTTCCAAGTCCACCGGATACTCCCTGGCGGACATTGCAACCCGGGTCATTCTGGGCAAATCCCTGCGGGAGCAGGGACTGACGGAAATCTATCCCCCGGAGAAGAAGCGATGGTATGTAAAGGTCCCCGCCTTTTCCTTCAGCAAGCTCCGCGGCCTGGACGCGCTCCTCAGCCCGGAGATGAAATCCACCGGAGAGGCCATCGGCTACGATGATCGTCTGACCCGCGCCCTTTACAAGGCGCTTCAGGCGTCCGGTATGCGGCTTGCCAACTATGGTACGGTCTATGTCACGGTGGCGAAGGGCGACCGGGAAGAGGCGCTCCCCCTGGTAAAGCGCTTCTACCAGATGGGCTTTAATATCTTTGCCACCCCCGGCACCGGCCAGTTCCTGAAGGAGCATGGGATTCGGACCCATGTGGTGGGCAAGCTTTGCGAGGGAAAGAATGAAATTCTGGACGCGATTCGGGCCGGGTATGTCAGCTACATTATCAATACCCAGGACCTGAGCGACAGTACCAACCTCTCGGACGGCCGGACCATGCGTCAGGTCGCAACGGAAAACAACGTCACGATGTTTACTTCTCTGGATACCGTCCGTGTGCTGCTGGATGTTCTGGAGGAGACTACATTGACGATTTCCACCATTGACGCGTGAGGCAGCCATGAAACAAGGAATCTTCAAAATAGAAAGCAATACCCGGCTGACCGAGAATGTGTACAAAATGGCACTCACGGGGGATACCTCTGCCATAACCGCCCCGGGGCAGTTCGTCAACATCCGGCTGGACGGCTTCTTCCTGCGCCGCCCGATTTCCGTGTGCGACTGGGACGACCGCTCCCTGACTTTGGTCTATAAAGTGGTCGGCCAGGGAACCGCCCGGATGGCCGCCATGGACGGCGGAGAATTGGACATTCTCACCGGGCTGGGGAACGGATATGACCTGAGCCTGACCGGGAGCGCCCCCCTGCTGATTGGCGGCGGCGCCGGTGTACCGCCGATGTACGCGCTGGCCAAGAAGCTGCTGGAGCAAGGGAAAAGCGTCCGTGTGATTTTGGGCTTCAATACCCGGGAGGAGGTCTTTTTCCTCCGGGAGTTTCAGGAGCTGGGCTGCCGCGTAACCGTTACCACCGTGGACGGGAGCATGGGTGTCAAGGGATTTGTGACCGATGCCATGGAGCCGGGCTACACCCACTTCTGCGCCTGCGGTCCGGAGCCGATGCTGCGCGCCGTTCACTGCGCCAGCCAGACCTCCGGACAGATGAGCTTTGAGCAGCGCATGGGCTGCGGCTTCGGCGCCTGTATGGGCTGCTCCTGCAAAACCCTTACCGGGTACAAACGGATCTGCAAGGAAGGTCCGGTCATGAAGAAGGAGGAGATCCTGTGGTAAGCTTAAATGTCAATCTCTGCGGGATTCCCCTGGATAATCCGGTGATTCCGGCTTCCGGAACCTTCGGCTATGGGTATGAGTATGCCGAGCTGTATGATATCAACCGCCTGGGGACCTTTTCCTTTAAGGGTACCACGAGCCAGCCCAGATTCGGCAATCCGACACCCCGGATTGCCGAATGTACAGGGGGCCTGATCAACGCAGTCGGACTTCAAAATCCGGGGGTGGACGCGGTCATAGAGAACGAGCTTCCGAAGCTTCATGCCTGCTTCCATAAGCCTGTGATGGCCAATGTCAGCGGCTTCAGCGTAGAGGAATATGCCGAGACCTGTCGAAAGCTGGATGCTTGCCCGCAGGTGGGATGGCTGGAGGTAAACGTCAGCTGCCCCAACGTTCACGGCGGCGGTATGAGCTTCGGCACCAGCCCTCAGGCAGCGGCGGAGGTCACCCGGGCGGTAAAAGCGGTTACCACCAAGCCGGTTCTCATCAAGCTTTCCCCCAACGTGACGGACATCGTGTCCATCGCATTGGCCTGCCAGGATGCCGGTGCGGACGGCATCAGCCTGATCAACACCATGCTGGGTATGCGGATCGATCTGCGTACAAGAAAGCCAATCATCGCCAATAAAATGGGCGGTTTTTCCGGACCGGCCATCTTCCCGGTGGCACTGCGGATGGTCTATCAGGTGGCCGGCGCGGTTTCCATACCGGTTGTGGGCATGGGCGGCGTAAGCAGCGCCCGGGATGTGATCGAAATGATGCTTGCCGGTGCCACCGCAGTAGAGATCGGCGCGGCAAATCTGGTCAATCCCTATGCCTGCCGGGATATTCTGGAGTACCTGCCCAAAGT
>CAKTKB010000049.1 GCA_934569195.1 uncultured Oscillospiraceae bacterium | reverse complement strand
GCCAAGCTTCTTGAAAAATGCGTGCATACCAACCACCAGCGCCTGATTGGTGCGCAGCTCCTGGGGAAAGTCAAACAGAAGGGTACGGCAGTCTCCGGACAAGCCGTCTACATAGTCCATCCACATCTCCAGCGTATTCATACCGCCATTGAGGAACACGAGGGTTTTTTCGTTCTCCTTCCCTCCTAGGGTATAGCGAAACTGTGCGCCGTCTACGGACATTGTCTTGCAGGGATGCGCCGCTGCAAAGCCTTTTACTTTTTCCGAATATAACATCTGGTTTCTCCTTCCTTACAGCCGCAGACAGCGGCGTATCGTCTCACTTCCGAATCCGGCTTACCGCGGCGAGCAGCCCGCCAAACATCCAGAGATTCCCAAAAGCGATCCACGCGCAGGAAAGCGCATTGGCAAACGGGACGTTTCCGCATATGCCCGGCAGCATGGCAATCAGCATACCCACCGGCAAGGAAAACACCCAGCACCACTTGGGGCAGGGCGTCTGACCCTTTGCGAAGGCTTTGATCTGTGCAATCTCCAGGACCGCAAAGAAAACCCAGAACAGAACAAAGGCAGGCAAAACAAAGCAGACGGCATACCGCAGGAAAACTTCACCTGCGAGGCCATGCTTTGCCAAATATGCCAGGGCGCAGGTCGGTACGTGAAAGCCGCAGGCGCCAAACATCAGATACCCGAAGATACCTGCGCGGTAACTGTGCGCCAGCTTGGAAGTGTACGGTGCCATCATCCGGTAGATGCCGAAATAGGACAGCCCCTCCAGCACCATGCCAAGCATTCCCAACAGGGCTGCGACAAAAATGCCGCCGTCCGATGTCCCTGTATACGCCGAGAGCATCCGCGAAATCCCCGTAAGCGTCTCATCCTCCACACCCCAGCCCAGGAGCATGTCCCCGGCGAAGTGCAGCACGGATGCCAGCAGCCCGATCGACAGCAGCTTTTTGATTCGCGGCATATCGAGCTTTGAGGAAATTCCGATATCGTTAAAATCCGTCATGCCTTTTTCCTCCTATATCCGCAGTCGCAGTACGGTCCGCCGGAGGCCAGGGTATACGCCCGCACAAAGTCCGTCACGCCGCCCGCTTCACTCATCGTGTAATCCAGGTGGCACAAGGCAGGCGTGAGGTCATAAAGCCCCAGCTTTTGCATCAGCACGCAGATACCGCACCTTGTAAAGCGCCCTTCATACCCGCTGCCGTCGGGGTATTCGTAAAAATCCATATTCCAGGAATAGGGGTTGCGGTCGGCTGCCTTCAGCGCGGCGGTCGCCTTCATTCCGGCAATATCCTTTTCCGTGAACTTATTCTTTCCGCTTTTCCGGCAGAACCAGCCCATGGGCTTTGTCATCATGGCGCTTGCATAATAGTCGGTCAGCCGCTCCACATCCGGACGCTCCGGCATGGAGAGGATAAACGCCCCCAGCATAGCACAGTTCACGATGTTCATTTTGAAACGGTCCATCTTTTCAAACTCCGGCAGCTCCCGGATGATCTGCCGGTACCTGGGCTTTGCCTTTCTTGCGATATTCTTCGCCGTGTCCGCATCATAACCGAACACCGCCGTCAGCTCCTTCCGGAAAGACCCGGCAAACAGCGCCCACATTCCCATGGGCATACCTACATACTGCATTCTTCATCTCTCCGTTTTCCTTCGGATTTGGGCGAATCCGGATATTTTATCAGGTCGTAAAGCACACCGCACGCGCCAAAACGCCGCGTACCGGCAAGCTCCATGCCAAGATGCACATATTTGTCGCATTTAGACCGGGCGTCCGTGTCGAGAATCACCGGCACGCCCAGCCGGTTGCCCTCCGCAAAGGCCATATCCAGGACCCTGCGCATATACCCGCGGCCCTGATACGGCTCCCGCACGCAAACCATGCCCACATAGATGTAGGGCTTTCCGGCCCTGTCAAGCCGCTTGTCCAGCCCGGGACCGCCCTTAGCCATGATCCGCATAAAGCGAATGATATCTTTCATCCCCATGGAACCGAAAAATCCCTTGACCAAAGGCAGAGCCGCTTTCATCCGGACCCTCTGCCCGGGAAGCTTATAGGCAATGTAGCCTTCGCCATTTTCCCCGGTGGCATAGAGCATCCCGCTTTGGAACGCCATACGTACATAGCCGCAGATAAAGTCCGCCACAGCCTCCCTGTCCGGAAACGCGTCCACAAGACCGTGCTCCCCACCGTAATCGTAATAGCCGAAGGCATGTCCGATATCCCGCACTCTGCTATTCTCCAGCGCCGTGACCTTCATGCTTTTCCCTCCTTTTCAGGCGCAGCCGCCGTCTTTTTTCCCTGTCGGGAGATAAGGTCCCTCTGTCAGGGAGAAACATCCGCCGGGGTCGATTGTTCCCTCAGGAAAGCCAACTCCGGGAGGCGATTGTACACGATGATGGAGCGCAGCATTGCCGCAAATCCCCGGGGATCCCGGATCTGGTACTCCATGTGGTTGCAGCCCTCCAAAACCGGGACGTTTCCCTGCGGGTAAGCCCGCATTACCGCGTCCCGATATTTGAAGTGATCCTCCACACTTCCAAAAACAAAGAAGGCATGCTTTTGCAGCGCCTCGGGCAGCGCCGGAAACGGTTTGTCCTCCAAGCTGTCGGACAGCTGGCGGCGCAGATTGGCGTATCGCAGCGCCTTTCCGGCGGCAATGAAGTAGGGCCGAATGGCTTCGTCATCGCACCACATAATCTTTTTCAGCGTCCCGCCCCGGGTCCAGTACAGGCTCTTGATGGCCAGGTAAAGCAGCGGCGCCATAACCCGGCGCGTCCCCTTCCCGATCTGGGCAAACTGACCGCCGTCAAAGAAAACGTGGTCCACCGGCAGCCTTGTCCGGGTCAAGAAGGCCATGGCCAGATCCGCACCGATGGAGGATGCCACCACCAACGCAAGACGCTCCACGCCCTGCTCGTTGAGAAAATTTTCCACCTGCCGCACCTCGTCCGCCTTGCTGCGATAGCTTTGTCCGGCACAGTAGACGCTTGCGGTGGGCAAAACACAAAAATAGTCGTCCTGTAAAGACCTTGCAACCCGCTCGCTGCTCGCGCCGGTCACGCCCATGGCATGAAAGAACAGCACGGCAGGTTTCTCTTTATTTCCATATGTCTCAAACAGCATTGCCTCGGCCTCCTATCATAGCTCCCGGCAAATCGGTCAGCGGATAAAAAGTGTCATGATTCCGGATAACACCGCCGCAACCACTGCCATTCCGACCGTCCCGAAGAGCCACTTTTTCTGCTTATCCTTGGCGGTAATATAGGGCTTCAGGTCCTCCGTGTCAGGAATCGTCCAGGCCTTGGTATGCCCCACCCAGTATTCATCCACCAGAAAGCGGTCCATAAGGTTCATGACAGAAAGGATCACCAGCATCTGCCAGAAGCCGGAACCAAATCCTCTCGCACCGTTGACGGCATAGGCGCACACCAGGACATAGCCCATATACCCCGGAATGCCGCACGCCTTAAAAATCCGCTTATTGCGCCGGATCCTTTCATGCGTCGTCAGTCCCTGCGCCACGCAGCGCTCCTGCACCTCCGGGCTGTAGAGAAAGGCCATCCCCACCGCGCCGTTCCGGATGCCAAACGCACATACGAGAATCAGCAGGATCCCCAGGCCTATGCCCTCCAAAATTGTCTGCACGATCATTTTAACATGCTTCCTCCTTCTGTGAAACTGCGTTTCCTCCGTCTTTCAGGGACGTCCGATGGGCCATCCGCACCTTCGGCGAAAGCCACTCGGGATTTCCTTTCCCGAATTCAAAATGCTTCCGTCCCCCCTGTTTCTACTTTTTCAGCTGCTCTACAATCTGAGCAAAATCCTCCTTTGCTTCTTTGAAGTACGGAAGCATACAGTAGCAGTGGGTCATACCGGGCCGGGCCGTCACCGTGTAGGGGACCTCCGCACGCTCGCAGGCCGCGCGGAACTCAGGCAGCGCCCCATAGAGCACCTCGTCCGTGCTGTAGTAAAAGTGGATATCGCCCACGCCGGAAAAATCGCCGCGGGAGGGGGCAATCATATAGTCCGGCACATCATCCTGCCCATGCCGCATAAGCTTTTCGCACTTCGCCATAAAGGCATAGTCAATGGCGACGTCTCTTGGATTCAGCGCCTGCATACGCCCCCGCTCCGCGTCGTTCCACGGAACCTCTCCGGGAGCCACGGCAACGATATGCCTCGGCTGGGGAAGCGGGGCGCCCAGCGCCCGATTGTGGGACGCCATTCCCAGCGCCAGCGCGGCCCCCGAGGAGAAGCCGCAGGTGCTTACGTTCCCCCCGCCGTAAATCTCTGTCATCTGCCGGTAACAGGCGTAAGCCATGTCATAGCTCTCGGTGATGCAGTGCTCCGTACACAATGGGTAGATCGGAAACCAGACATCGGCCCCGGTCCCCCGGCAAAGCTTGCGCAGCACGACGGCGTCTCCCTTGTCCGGCCCAATGACCATACCGCCGCCGAAAAAGAACAAAATGGCCCGCTCTGCCGGCTTTTCCTCCGCCCGGACCACCAGGCAGGGGAACCCGTTTATCACTCTCTTTTCATAATGCGCCTTGCGGTCGGTGGGCATAAAGAACCCGCGGCCGCGATTCGCCTTTTCAATGGCCTTCAGCAGCCGGTCCTCCGGCAAGGCGAAGGCCTTTTTTGCCCCGGAAAGCCGGTAGACCGTGCGCAGCATCGACGCAGCTATGCTCATTGCGGCACCGCCTCTCCCAAAAGAATCCGCTTCACGAGCTGCGCCCACTCCTCCGGGTGGCAGGCCAGCAGCTCCTCGTGCTGCATATCCTGCGCATGAATTACCGGATGGGCAAAATGGCGCGCATATCGGGCGCGATATTTCTCGCCCATTTTGCAGGCATAGAAAATATGGATCTGCGTGCCGGGTACGTCTATCTTGTCCGGCAGCGGCGTAATGAGATCGGAGTAAAACTGATTCCGGCAGCTCCGCTTTGTCACGTAGGGCCGCGCGCCACCGAGCATTTCCATAAAGGCTTTGCCGTAATCTCCCATCTGCTCCATGCGCTTCTCCATCTGCTTCTGCAGCAGGCGATTTTTGAACCGCCCGTCCCGGATCAGGGGATAAATCATCGGAAGCAGCAGATTCGTCTGCATAGCGGCAGAAAATCCCGATGCCTGGTCCAGGTCGGAGCTTCCCAGAATCCCGTAGTCCATGCGGATATTCCCCCGGGCCGCCAGCAGGCCCACAAAAGAACCGCCCAAGGAACAGCCGTAGGCAGCGCGGATGTGCCCGCCGCAATGGGCCTTTATGTAGTCCTCTATCTTTTCCGTCTCCCGGAGCATGGTCGGAAACTCGCTGTGCTCCGTCTCGTCGAAGCCGTCATAGCTGACACACAGCACCCGAAAATCCTTCTCCAGCAGGGGAATGACGTGACCGAAATTGCTTTTCCAGTGGCAGCAGGTTCCGGGCAGCAGCAGAATCGCCGGCGCATCGGAGCTGCCAAACGTGTATACCTTCATCTGCCTCATCCTCGCTTTCCAGCCAGCAGGCAGAGCCATCCCTTTTCGTTCTCATGAATCTGTATATTGCAAAATCCCGCCTGTTCCAAAGCCGCCTTCAGCGCGTCTGCTTTGTAAATAGTCATGCCTTGGATGCGCTCCGTCCATTTATCGTCCTTTTCGGTTTCACCGCTGCATTCGTTACAGATCAGGAAACTCCCGCCCGGCTTCAGCACCCGATAAACCTCCCGGAAGCTCCCCGGCAGATCCGGCCAGAAATAAACCGTCTCAAAGGCGGTAACGCCGTCAAACCAGCCAGAGGCAAAGATCATCTTCTCTACGCTCCCCTGCCACACCACGCAGCGTCCTTCCCGGATAGCCTCGCGGTTGACCTTCCGCGCCTTTTCCACGCTGACGGCGGAATAATCCACTCCCTTGACGATCCCCTCCGGGCATCTCTTGAGCAGAGTCTTTATGTTTTCACCGCCGCCGCAGCCGCAGTCCAGGATTTTTCCATCCGGCGAAACCGGCAGAAATTGCAGGCCCCAGCGCGCCAGTCCGTGATGTCCGATATTCATCATGCCGACCATCAGTCTGCCGCCCAAGCCCTCCGGCTTGCGTGTATTCTCCCAAAAAGACATTCCTTTTCCCCCTCACCGCGTTTCAAGAACCAGAATCTTGTTGGATATGTTCCGCACGGCAGGCAGCTTTTGCAGAACCCTATAGACCGGCACAAACACCGCCATGCCTTCCGTCAGGCTGTGCTCCTCAAGGAAACGGAACCCCGGAAGCATACGCTCCATCGCTTTTCCGTTCTTCACACCCCACGTGAATTTCGCCCCGCTGCCCTCTATGGATTTCTCTTTAAAATGCTTGACAACCATCGGATTCATGGTTTCCACAAATACCCTTGCCCGGGGGAACCTACCCGAAATGACGGAGAAAATCCGCTTCACATCCGCCTCACGCAGGTACATGGTCAGGCCCTCCAGAATGACAAGCACCGCCGTGTCCTTCTCGGCAACCCGCCTGCCCCAGTCGTCCATGGCCGACATGGCAATCTGTGAAATGGCCCCCTCCTCCGGGAGGAGCTTTTCCCGCACCGCAATCGTTTCCGGCAAATCCAGATTATACCAGTGAGAAAAACCCTGCACACGGTAGCAGCGCGTATCCAATCCGCAGGCAAGGTTCACAACAATCCCGCCCGGGTTCTCCTCAAGCCACTTTCCCACCAGCCGGTCCAGCACGATGGTGCGGGCAATAACGCCGCTGTGCATGGTGGAATCCTTGTCGGCCAAGGAAAAATCGTAGCTGATCCTGCCGATAATCTCCTCCGCCTTCCGGTCGCGGATCGCCCCGCGCCCTTTGCTCTCCTTTGCCCGGGCGTATACCGTTTGCAGCATGGTTTCCGGTACGCCGGTAAGCTTCACTTCTTCAGCCATTTTCCTTTACCTCCCTTATTTTCTCGTCCGCGGCTATCCATCCCCGTTTTTCTCTCAGCCCTCCAGGAATTTCTCTGCATACCGGCAGAATTCCTCCGGGTGAATCATGACCAGCTCGGCATGCGCCATTTTCGGAATCCCGTGAATGCGCACCTGGGGAAAATAGTGCTTCACAAAACGGATGTTGCTTCGGCGCGCCTTTTTCTCATCGTCACCGTACCAGTAGGTGATTTTTCCGCTGCTCCTTGCAGGCTTGTCCGGAAGGGCGTAGTTATCGCCGGACCAGAAAATGTTCCGGATGGTGCGGTTTGAATAGGTCTTGAGATAAGCCTCAATGGCATCGTACTCCTTCACCGGGTCGTGTCCCGGCAGCGTAAACCGCTCCGGCGGGAAGGCCGCCTCCAGAAGAGTCCGGTTCCCGGCCAGCATTTTAAAGCCGATCCAGTCTCTTGCCAGAAGCAGCTTGCGTATCGGCAGCGGCAGCTGATAAGGGGTAATGCCCCCGTCAAGAATGGCTCTGTCCACCGGTATGTTTCCCATGGCCAGCAGGCGAATCAGGCAGGCTCCGCCCAGGGAGCAGCCATAAGCCCCGTCCAGCCGGGACACGCCGTGGGCTCTCAGATAGGCTTCGATGTCCTCCACCGTCTGTTCCACCGAAAGGAAGTCGCCGGGATATTCCGGCTGATGGCCGTCATAAACCGCCTGAAAAACATGCCATTTTTCCGACAGCAGCGCAACCGTGGACGCAAACGCCCACGTCGGTTCTGCCGTGCAGGGAAGAAACAACAGCGTCTTTTCATTCTCCTGCCCGTGTTCCATCATGTGGGTCATGGTATTTCCCCCTTAGATCAGTTAGATTATGCTAACTTCTATATTTTGGAAAGGCCGCCTGTTGGCAGCCCTCAATTCGACCGGAAAAGCTCCCGGCAAGCCCCGTATACCAGCGTTTCCAGCACCTTGGCATACAGCGGACCAATCTGCTCCTGGTGGGACACGGTCAGAATCAAACCGCGCACCGTCGCCGCAGTCAGCTCCCTCTGTACAAAGGCATCCAGGCCGCTCTGCTCCAGAAGATCGTAGATATGGACCTCGTCATCATGATAATGCGCCGTCTTGATCGGCTCCGGAATTCTGCGAAGGATCGTCTGCGCATCCTTTTCGATGAACGCCATTGCTCCGGTTTCAGACAGTCTCCTGCACGCGGCAAGGATCCCCTTTGCCGCCCGTTCTGCCGGTGCATCCCCGCTGTTTTCCCGGAGGGCTTCTCCGGCGACCGCATAAACTTCCGTATGGATTCCCTCCAGAACTGCAAAAAACAGCAGCTCCTTGGAGGCAAAAAAGCGGTAAAACGATCCCTTTGAAATTCCCACAGCCTGCGTCAGCTGCTCTACGGATGTCTTGTGCATACCGAGGGTAACCGCACAATGCCGCGCCTCCTTCAGGAGCGCCTCCCGAATCTGCTCTGTCTCATAAGCGGTAAATGCCAAACGAACGCCTCCCGAAGATATGACTCAAATATTTTTCCGGTCATATTATACCATTCCCGCAGTCTGTTTTCAAGACGGTATTTCTCAATCCGCAAGAAAATTCCCACAGCCTGGCTCACCCCGGCATTCGTCCCGGATGCTTCAAAGGTCCCTTGATGGGGCATATGAGATCGCCGCACCAAGGGACCGGACCACACGATTCCGTCGATTCGCCTGGGTTCTGCTCCAGACGGAAATCAGTGGTTTTTTATACCGTCGGCACCTCGTAGGTCACATTATCCTCGATCCACTGAACCCGGACGGAGGTACGCGCCGCCCCGGCCGACAGAAAAGACCGCACCTCGCACAGCGACCAAAGCTTCGTGACCGGGTCCTGCTGGCGGATGGATATGCTGTGGGTCTCCTGGGACTGGGTATAAACGATGTCGTCCAGCACGGTACGTCCGGAGACCGTTGCATTGTTAAAGGTCTGCGCCTCCACCGTTCCTCCGTTGTAAACCGATGTCCGGCGAATGTCCGCCAGCACGGGCGTATCCGTTTTTATAGGCGCAATGCTGATGCGCAGCGCGGTGGTTGACGTCGTCTGGTACGTCAGCTCCAAATTCTTCACAGGTACAGTGAGAATGCTGTTCACCACGGAAAGATTCACGTGATATTCCTCTGCCGGCGCAAACAAGTTGGGGGTGACCAGCTCCTGATTGCCGGTCTGGAATCGCACCTTATAGCTCAGCGGTGAATCCTCCGCAACCGTAATGACCGGTGTTTCCCCCTGTTCGCCCTGAGGGCCAGGGTCTCCCTGCTCTCCCTTCTCTCCCGGGTCGCCCTTTTCTCCTTGGGGGCCGGGTACGCCCTGTTCGCCCTGGGGACCGGGACACCCCCGATCCCCTTGCACACCCTGCGGGCCAATTTCTCCCTGGATACCCTGTTCTCCGATGGGACCTTGCTCGCCGGCCGGTCCCCTCTCTCCCCGTTCGCCGCGCTCTCCCCTGGGGCCAATCGGTCCCTGCGGGCCTGGATCTCCCTTCGGTCCGCTGGGACCACGATCTCCCTTTGGTCCAATCGGCCCCGGGTCTCCCCGCACACCCTGAAGGCCAATCTCACCGGGGTCGCCCTTGGGACCTGTATCGCCCCGCACGCCCTGCGGCCCCCGCGGTCCCATGGGCCCCACTGCCCCCCGCGGACCCACCGGCCCCGGACATCCCTGGTCCCCCTTGATCCCGCGCGGTCCCATCGGACCTTGTTCTCCCCGCACGCCTTGCTCCCCTCGCGGCCCCTCCGGCCCCATCGGACCTGCCGGACCTTGAATCGTCACATATGTGCCGCACCCATCCGACTGGCTGTAGCCATTCCCGCGGCAGGCTCCGGTATAATAATTCATATTCCTCTCCTCCCGAAAAATTGCAGAATGCTATCTCATCGTATGCGGCGGCGGGGGGAATGTGAAAAACGGCGCCGTTTCTCAGCCCTGACAGAGCCAAAAAACGACGCCAAAATCTTTGCTTTTTACTTGAGAAAATATGTGCGGCACCTACCCGGCGCAGCGGGATTATTTCAGGAGCTGCCTCAGGTCCTCCTCCGGAGTGGTAATGGGGGCAATGCCGAAGTTCTCCACCAGGTATTGCAGCACATTCGGAGAAAGAAATGCCGGCAGCGTAGGTCCAAGGCGAATATTTCGGAAGCCCAGATGCAGCAGTGTCAGCAGGATACACACCGCCTTCTGCTCATACCAAGAAAGCACCATGGACAGCGGCAGATCATTCA
>CAKTKB010000048.1 GCA_934569195.1 uncultured Oscillospiraceae bacterium | reverse complement strand
GCAGCGGTGATGGCGTCGCCGCTATCCAGCGTGACGTTGCCGATCTTGTCGATCAGAGCCTCGACCTTGTCGGCCAGCGCCAGATACTCGGCCTCAGCCTTGGTCAGGGTCTCGTAGTTGGTAACCAGGTCACGGTCTGCATTGGTGGCCAGGTTGTTGTATGCCGTGCGGGCTGCATCGATGGCAGCCTTGCTGTCAACGGTGATCGGTGTGCCGATCGCATCGATCAGCGCGATGACCTCGTCAGCAGAGGGGTTGGTAACGGTGATGGTGGTAGTAGCCAGAGTCTCCTTCGCCTTGATGAAGGTCACGTCGTAGGTGTCAACGGTGCTGGCTTTGAACTTACCGTTGGTGTTGGCGCCCAGCTCGCCGGTGTAGGCGAACAGCTCCAGCTTACGGATACGGATAGCCCAGCCCCATTCATTGACCTGCTGAGACTGGTCAACCTTGAGCCGATAGACCTGAGCGGTAGCCAGGCTGTCCAGCTCGATCTCGCGATCCACATCGTCAGCGGTGTTGCCGGTGACGACATCCAGATCCTTCCAGTTGGAATCGCTCCGGGCGACGCTGCTCTTCTGAGAGCTGGACATTGCCAGGTAGTCTTCCTCGGAAACGGCCTCGGTGTTCAGGACCTGCAGACGGAAGTCGCGGGTGATCATGTTGTTGCTCTCGTTGCCGGCGTGCAGGGTGTACCACTCGCCCACAACCTTCGGCTCTTCCAGCTCAAACACAGCCCAGCCGGAGGTACCACTGGTGCACCACTTGGACTTGTCGCTGCCGTCGAACATGTTCTTAGCCTCTTCGCCGCTGTTGCCGCCGCTGGCCAGGATATTGACCACGGACAGAGGAGCGGAGGTGTCGATGGTGCCCAGCTTGGGACCCTCGGCGGGATACTCGTAATCGTCGCCCTTGGAATCCACAACGGCTACCTTCACGCCCTTGGGCGCGGTGCCCTCAGCTGCCAGGTAATCGGCATCGATCCAATCGGCCTCGGCCAGATCGGAGAGCAGATTGCCCTTCAGGGTCTTGGTGGAAGCATAGCTCTCATCCAGCAGATCCAGGAGCTGATAAGCGGTGTTGTCCGCAGTGACGGACATAGCCTTCACGGCGTCGCGGGTAACGGCGGGCTTTTGACCAGCGCAGGTCAGGCCCTTGACAGCCACTTCATAACCGAAGATGGTCAGGTTAGCGTAGCAACGAACAGAATCCACATTGTTCAGCTTTACGTACTGCGCCTTAGTTCCAGTGGGAATGCTAATTGTGAAGTTACTATCTTCGCTGGTTACGTCAGCAACCTGGGTATAGGTTTCACCATCTTCAGAAACCTCAACCGTGACATGCTTAACAGGATTGTAATACGTGCTGTTAGAAAGGGAAATATTGGAAAGGACAACAACCCTACCAATGTTGATAGTTGTGCTGTCTCCGGACCAATACGCCATTCTACCACTACCAACCCGGGTCTCATCCTTGCTGATTTCCTCTTCCACATTCTCGGTGATGTAAGTGGAGACGCCATTCTTCAGAGCGCCCTCGTTGGTGTTGTCGGACAGATCCATGTAGTTGTTGTCCAGCTTCCAACGATAAGCATTGGTATAAGCGGAGGCATTTGCAGCAGTCAGGGTGTCCAGCTTGCTGTTGGACACGTCGAACATGTGCAGCTTGGTATTGGCGGTGATGTCCAGAGCGGTCAGGGAAGAACCGGACAGGTCCAGGTTCTCCAGCTTTGCGCAGCCGGACAGATCCAGGTCGTCCGCACCGTAGCCCTTCAGGGACAGGTCGGTCAGGACAGGCAGGTAGCCCAGAGTCAGCTCCAGGTCGGACTTGTTGTCCAGCTTGATGGAGGTCAGGTTGCCGCAGTCGGACACATCCAGCTTGGTCAGACCGGAGGGCAGCTGAGAAGCCTCGATGGAGGTGATGAAGTTATTGGACAGGTTCAGCTCGGTCACGCCGCCCAGGATATTCAGGCCGGTGATGTCCTTAATCACGCAGTTGGACAGATCCAGGGCGCCGGTGTAATCCAGCAGCTCGCCCAGGGTATTGCCAATCTTCTCAGACAGAGCCTGACGCAGCTTTGCATCGGGGATCATGTCCGCAGAAACCTCGGCGTTCAGGTCGGCAGGCATACCTTCCACGAACATCAGGGTGGTGGGTACGGACTTGTTGCCGTTGATATCCGTCAGGGTGATGGTCATGCTGGCCATGCCGGAAGTGGGAACGGAGAGGCCCTTCATGGCAGAACCGCCGAAACGCTTGTAGGTGGTGGTCCTGCCGTTGATATCCATCTCCAGGCTGGACCAGTCGGTAGCCGCCGGGTTCGGCATGTTCACTACGCCAGCAGACTGCATCTGGGGCTTGCCGGTGTAGGGAGCGCAATAGGTGTCAGTCAGACGGCCGAAGTAGCTAACCGGCTCATTCTCGGTGCCATCGGCATTCACCGTGGTGACGGACAGGATGTACTTTGCGCCGTCCTGGACAGCGATGTCCAGCTCAGCCTTCTGTGCACCCTTCTCAACGGTCACAGGCTTAATGTCCTCATTGTCGGTGGTGCTGTACCAGTAGTTCAGCGCAACCTTAACAGAGGCGAAGTCCTCAGCAGGATCCTTCCAGGTCACGGTCAGCTTGTTGTCAGCGCTGACGGTGAGGATGTTGGACACGCGCTTGTCGGAAGCCAGCTTGACCTGGGTTCCGGCGCTCTCGGAGCCGTCGGTGCCCACTGCGCGAACCTCCAGAGCGACGACATCGTCGGCATTCTCCAGAGTCTCGATGTAGTAGTTGGAAGCGTAAGCGCCGCCGACGAACTTCACGGAGTCGTCAGAATACACCGCATAGATGTGGTAGTTACGAACGGTGTCGTAGTCCTCATCCAGGGTCCAGCTCAGCTGAATCTCATCGGTGGTGTCGAAGCGCTTGTCCAGGGTCACGTTCTGGGGAGCGTCGGGGGTGTGGTTCTCACCGTCGGTGACAACCAGGCGGCCCAGGTTAACCTGGTAGCCTTCCACGGTCTCGGAAGCGGACAGCTTCACACCGATGGAAGCCAGGGTCTTGCCGGCGAACTCAGACAGGGAAACGGACTTGGTTGCCCAGCCGTCGGTCTTCTTGCCGGTGTCGTCCAGGGTCAGATAGTGGGTCGTCTCGGGATCCTCCTCAAAGACCAGAGCCAGCTCGATCTTGGAGGAATCATCAGCGGAAGACTTGTTGTAGGTCAGGGAGATGGCAGTATCCGCGACCACGTCCATAGAGGTCTTGTACAGGTGGATGCGCTGCGCGTTATCGGCAGCCAGGTCGCCATAGATAACGAGGGAAGAACCGCCGTTATATGCGCCGATCTGGGTGTAGTCGAAAGCGCCCTGATGACGGGTGAACTTGGTACCGTAGTCCCAGTCCATGTCAACAGACTGCTCCTTGTCATAGGTGATCCGCCACTGCCAGGTGGGCAGGATGTCCTGCAGGTTCAGGTTGGACCACTCCATGTCACGGGAGACCTCGCCGTTCACGAAGTACTGCATACCGTGGCCGTTGTTGAAGTCGGTTGCGAAGGTCGTGCCGTTGATAACAGACTTCTCAACCACGTACTTGGAGAAGCCCTGGAAGTTGATGGTGCCGGCGTCGATATCATCACGCTTCACCTTACCGGTAGAATACTCGCCGGCATTCTCGTTGGCGCTGGTGAAGTAGATACGCTCGCGCTCCTCAACGCCCCACTGCCAGCCAACCTGGTAGCGCTGGTCGTCGGTGCGGTCGAACTGATCCTGATACCAGTCGGAGCCCCAGATAGCGAAGCTGGTGTAGGGCTGGCCGTTCTCGTCCACCGCGTTGTAGCGGGTCTCGATATCGGTGCCGAACTTCCACTGGCCGCCCTCGACGCCCATGAAGACAACCTCATAGGGATCCAGGCCCAGGCTCTCGGCGTGTGCCTTGGAGTTCTTCAGAGCAGAGGAGCCATACCAGTAGTTCAGGAAGATGGAGTCGGTCACGCGGCCGTCTTCGTCATTGTAAATCCAGTCAGAGTTGGTGCTATTAAACTCGTTCTGATAGGAAATACCACCGCTGTTGGTGATGGAGTCGTACCACTGAATGTACAGGCCCTGATCGCGCATCCACTTCAGCATGTCCTTGAACATGGGGACATAGCTGGAAGGAATGGACTCTTCCTGGTTGATGAAGTAGCCGTCAAAGCCATAGTACTTGGCAATGTCGACCAGCTTCTGTGCGTAGGGGTAGTTGCCATTCTCGTCCTTGTACAGCCACTCCAGAGTGTACTGGGGGTTTCTGGGGACGAAGTACTCACCGATGGACAGGACGCCGTTCTTGTGGGCGGCGTTGGTAGCAGCGGCGATGGGGAGAGCCACCGTGCCGTACTCAAAGCTGCCAACCTGCTTGCGCACATCCTCGGTAATCTCGGAAGTGGGCCGGCCGCCTGCGCCGGTGATGTCGGCGTACTGCCAGAACTTGAACAGGTTGTAGGAGAACTCGTCGTAAGCCATACCGCCGTTCCAGGGACCGTTGGTGGTGTCCGTGTTACGGTAGTTGCTGGAGGAGATCACATACAACTGCGACTTGTCGCTCAGCTCGGGGTTAGCCTGCGTTGCGGCGAAGGTCGCGTTACGCTCCTGCAGGGGAACGCTCGCCACCAGCTCCTCAGAATAGGGGTCGGTGCTGGCATCCCAGTTCAGGATGTCTACATAACGGTAACCATGGGCCCAAGGCTCATAGTTGGTGCTGGACTTGCCAGTGGTTTCCTGGTCGGCCGTCTCGGCTGCGTGTACCCGGCTGAGGGGCAGCGCAGAGAGGGTCATGACCAATGCCAGAAGCAGCGCCATAGGTTTCTTCCAGTACATTTTCTCATTGCCTCCAATTAAAATTTTACTTTCACGCAGCTGCATCCTGCTGCCACAGGCGCGCCGCGGTAAGTACAGGTTACGCAATTACCTTACTTTATCCGGATTATACCACACAATTCCCTGTTTCGCAAGAACCTCCTGCGGCTTCGTGAACGAATTATGAAATATAACCAAAAATTGGGGCAAAATTTTGCGTTAAACCCCTTGATTTTCGTCATATTGACGAATGCGTGAAAATGCACTATACTGTATCCAAATTTTTGATGCAATTTCGATGCTTTTATGGTACATATTTTATAGAGATACCGGTTCCATGGAAGGGAGGCATATCCATGATTCACATTCTGATTGTCGAGGACGAAAAGCCGATTTCGGACCTGCTCCGGCTCGCCCTCAGCAAATCCGGGTATCACTGCACCTGCGTCTACGACGGCGTGCAGGCCGCCGACCGGATTGAGCGGGAGACCTTCGACCTGATTCTGCTGGATGTCATGCTGCCGGGTATCAGCGGCTTTGAGCTGATGGAGTACATCCGCCCCACCGGGATGCCGGTCATTTTTATAACCGCCAAAAACGCGGTGACCGACCGGGTGAAGGGACTGCGCATGGGCGCCGAGGACTATGTGGTAAAGCCCTTTGAAATTCTGGAGCTGCAAGCACGGGTGGAGGGCGTTCTGCGCCGCCACGGGAAGCTGGAGACCGTGCTGTCCGTGGGCGGCCTGGAAATCAACACTCTGTCCATGACCGTCACCCGGGACGGCGAAGAAATCCCGCTGACCCGAAAGGAATACGAAATTCTTCTGCTGTTCGCCCGCAATCCGGGCATCGTCCTTTACAAGAGCACCATCTATGAGCGGGTGTGGGGGGACGAATACCCGGATTCCACCCGCACGGTGGAGCTGCACATCCAGCGCATGAAGAAGAAGGTCGGGTGGAACGACCGTATTAAGCCCGTGTACGCCATCGGCTACCGTCTGGAGGTGCCGCCGCTGTGAGCTTCCGCCTGCGACTGATGATCTCCATATCCGTTCTGATTGCCATTGCCTTCGGGATCGGGGGCGGCATACTGATCTCCGCTTCCTTCGACAGCTCTCTCAAGAAAGAGACTTCGGCTGCGCTGGATTCCTTCGACACGGTCCGCACAACCTTATATCTGCTCAATTCTCTGGGCGGAAAAACCGACTATGATTCTCTGTCCGACGCCCTTGGGCAGATATCCGGAAGAAGCAGCGCCCGGTGGGCGGCCCTCACCCTGACGTCCGGTGAGAAGGTGCTCTACCAAAAAAATCCGGAGCTGCTGGACGCCGGACTGTCCATGCCGGAGCCTGGGCAATACGCATACACCATCGTACGGGATGCCCGCGGCTACGGCCTGCAAATTCTGGGAAGCATCTCGGCCGGAGCACAGCAGCTTGCGCTGAAAATGCGCTTTGACCTGTCGGCGGTATACGAAACCCGCAGCAACGAGCTGCGGCTGTACATGACGATCTACCTGGCCGTCGTCTTGCTCAGCATTTGCATTTCCGGTGCTCTGGCCTATGTGCTGACCCGGCGGCTGGACCGGCTGGCCTCCGCTGCCCGCAGAATCGCAGGCGGAGACCTGGAGAGCCGGTCCGGAATTCGCTCCCGGGATGAATTCGGGCAGCTTTCTCGGGACTTTGACGCCATGGCCGATCAGCTGCAAAAGAGCATCCATGACCTGGAAGCCCAGATGCAGCGTCAGGAAGCCTTTATGGGTGCCTTTGCCCATGAACTAAAGACGCCCATGACCTCCATCATCGGCTATGCAGACCTTCTGCGGCAGGACGGCCTGGACGACAATACGCGCACCCTTGCCGCCGGATATATTTTTTCCGAGGGGCAGCGGCTGGAGAAGCTTTCCCATAAGCTCCTGGAGCTTATTTTGCTTCGGCAAGAAACCATTGAGGGAAAATCCGTTTTCCTGCCTGCTCTGCTGACGGAATTGGAGCACGCCCTCTCCCCCGCCCTGCGCGGGCAAGGCATTCGGCTTATCTGCCGCAGCGATCCCGGCTATGCCGTATTGGATCCGGATCTGATCAAATCCCTGCTGTATAATTTGGTGGACAACGCCGCCAAGGCTATGGATCAGGGCGGGATCATCGCCGTGAAGGCCACATCTCTGCCGGAGGGCTGCCAGTTTCAGGTGGTAGACAACGGACGTGGCATGGAAGCGTCCGAGCTTTCCAAAATTACGGAAGCCTTTTACCGGGTGGACAAATCCCGCTCCCGCTCTCAGGGCGGCGCAGGGCTTGGGCTGGCGCTGTGTCAACAGATCGTGCAGCTGCACCATGGCAGCATCCGATTCATCAGCGCGCCGGGTACCGGCACCCGCGTCACCGTGACACTTCCGGAGAAAGGAGAGGATTCTCATGCCTAAATGGTTCAGCGTTTTGCTGGTTTGTCTTTTTACAATTTCCCTGCTGGCCGTCGGCGGTCTGCTCCCGGGATGCATTGCCGCGTGGCAGGATAGGGCATCCATCGGCACTGTGAGCTATGCACAGATCGGGGCCATTCGGCTGGAGCTTCGGCAGGAGCTGTCCGTCTTTGAAAAGCTTTCCTTGCTGGTCGATCAGAATACCGTGGAGACCTCCGAAAAAGACGCCGCCACCTCCCAGGCAGCGCTGCGCAATATCGTCGAACAAAATCTACAGCCCTATCAGGATGCCGGACTTCTTTTCTTTGACATTCAGTATGCGGAGTGGATTGCCACCCCCTACCTTGCCTACGCCGGAAGTCCTCTGCAGAGCTTCTCCATTTTCTGGGTCGTGAATATCCATTCCGCCGATTCTCCCTGGCAGGACCTTACCGTCACGGTGGACGACGAAACCGGCAAAATTCTGACTCTGGAATACACCTGCGAGGATTCTTATCCGGAAACGGGCAGCAATTCAGAGACGCCTCTCTGCGACGCGGAGCTGCTCTGGTCCGTCTACTCCGACGGGCTGGGTCTGGACGCTTCCGCGCTTGGGGCCACTTATACCGCGCCGGATGAGGAGACGCTTTTCTGTGACCTCAGCTCTGCGGATTACGGGACGCTGCGGATTATCCTGACCGCGCAGCCGAACTATCTCAGCTGTTCTGTATGCTCCCCGGATGAATTCCCCCTGGACAACTTTTGACCAAGCTCAAATCCGATGCAGTTTTGACGCAGAAAACCGCAGAAAAATGACGCACCCTTCCTCTACAATGGGGCCATCCCAAAAAGAGGAAGGGTGCGCTTTATGTGCGATTCTTGTAAATACGATCATTATTTTGAAATATCCCGTGACTCCCTGCTCCGCAATGCGCAGAACATCTGCGCATACGTCCGGGTTCCGGTCATCGGTGTCGTAAAATGCGACGGCTACGGCGTCTCCCTAAAGGAGGCTGCCCGCGCCTGGCAGGCCGCCGGGGCCAATATGCTGGCAGTCTCCCGTCCGGCTGAGGCCATTTCCCTGCGGAAAATGGGATTCCAGGAGGATATCCTGCTTCTTACGCCTGTGTCGGAGCCGGACATTCTGAATGCGCTTGTACACATGCGCATCATCCTTACGGTGACCGGCCTGGAATGCGCCCAATTCTACTCCCGGGCTGATCTGCCGGTACGGGTGCATGTAGCTGTCGACACCGGAATGGGCCGCTTTGGCATCCGATGGACGGACCTGGAACAGATGGGCAAGGTTTACGAAACGCCGAATCTGATCTTTCAAGGCATCTTTTCCCACTTTGCCCGGGCCTTTGAGCCGCGATTTTGCAAAACACGCCGACAGCTCTACCGGTTCCTCAGCGTCACCCAGGCTCTGCACCAGACGGGGCTGCCCGTGGGTATCCGCCACATTGCCGGAAGCTGCGCCGCGCTGCGGTTCCCGCAAACCTGGCTGGATGCGGTTCGGATCGGCTCTGCCCTGGTGGGACCGCTGTGCGTACCCGTTCCCATAGCGTTGGAGTCCGTTGGGACGTTTCATGCCCGGGTGCTGGATCGAAAGTGCCTGCTCCCCGGGGACACCACCGGCTATGGGGCCATTGCCCGGGTTCGCCACCGCACAGACGCGCTGGTCATTTCCCTGGGTACCGAAACCGGCTTCGACTGCACGTCCCGGCCGGATCGTCTGCGCATGGTGGATTTTGCCGTCTGGCTGCGAAACATTCTGCGCGGCTACCTGCATCGCCCCTGCGTCCGTTTCTACGGCCGGCCGCTCCCGTTGATCGGGCGGGTTGGGCTGCAATTTACCCTATTTGACTCTACCGGTCTGGACATCCGTCCAGGCAGCTATGTGCAGGCCGACGTGCCGCTGCTCTCCTGCTCCGCTCCCCGTGTCTTTCATTGATTTTCTTCCGGGCAGGCCTGGGCGTTCAGAGAATCCACCGTAATATCCGCATACGGGTTCACAATCACGCTGCGATAGGTGTGGTAAATGACCATTCCCGGCTTTGCGCCCGGCAGCTTCTTCACCTGCCTGACCTGCGTCACATCCACGGGGATATTCTGCCCGCCTGCCGTCTCTGCGTAATAGGCCGCCAGCTGAGCCGCCTGGGTCACCGTGTCATCCGGAGGCTCCGCGCCCCCGCAGGAAATAATTACGTGGGAGCCATGCACCTTCTGGGCGTGAAGCCAAATGTCGTCCTTCCGGGCCAGCCGAAAGGTCAGCTCGTCGTTCTGCCGGTTGTTCCTGCCCACATAAATGGGAAATCCGTCCGTGGAAACGAACCGCATAGGGGTGGACCGGGCGGCCTTCATCCGTTTCTTTCCGGTATCCGCCTTCAGGTATCCGCCGGACTGAAGCTCCTGGCGAATCTCTTCCAGCTCCTGCTCGCCGGAGGCGCGGTTCAGCTCCTCCAATACGCTCCTCAAATAGGCCAGCTCCTGACGTGCCAGCTCCAGCTGGTGCGTCAGCTCTTTTTCGGCGTTCTTCATACGGGCGTAATCCTTATAAAACTTGGCCGCATTCTGCTGGGGCGACAACGACGGCGAGAGCGGGATGGACACGATCTGCATGTCCTCGTCATAAAAATCCTCCGCCTCCAGCAGAGGCTGCCCCTTTGTAATCCGGTGCAGATTCGCCGTAACAATATCGCCCAGCTGGCGCAGCCGCTCCCGATCCCGGGCCGCCGTCAGTTCCTTTTGCTGAATGGCAATTTTGCGGTCCAGCCGCTGGCACAGATTCTGCACCAGCTTACGGATTGCCTGTCCCCTCTGACGCATGGCATCCTGCCGTCCCCTGCTGCGGTAAAACTGATCCAGCAAATCGGAAAAGGATTCCTTTTCGCCGCTGACCGGGCCGTATTCCCGAATGGGGCAGAAGGCAAACTGCTTCAGTTCCCCCTGCGGCGCGGCGTAGAAGTACGGACGCGGGTGCGACAGGTGTTCCCGGAAGAAAAGGAAAAGCTTTTCTC
>CAKTKB010000047.1 GCA_934569195.1 uncultured Oscillospiraceae bacterium | reverse complement strand
AACGGAAGCTATTCACAAGGGCTTTTTAACAATTTTCTATGATTAACTTTGAAAATCTGGACAAGTTTACATTCCCCAGCGTTGGTAAATATGATATTCCGCAAATCGAGCCGGTCAAAGCATATCCACAAGGGTGTTTTATTCCTGGAAACTATTTTCTTTCGGAAAAGAACCCAGAAGATAAAATCGTGCATTTCTTTGTGGACGATTATCAATTTGTAAGGCACTGGAACACACCGGATAAGTACATACCAAAACTGCAACAGTTTGCGGCGGTGTGCGCGCCGGATTTCTCCACATATACAGATATGCCACTGGCGATGCAGATATACAACCATTACCGCAAGCACTGGCTGGCGGCATATTGGCAGCTTCACGGTATGACGGTATATCCGACCATATCATGGAGTGATGAGAGCAGCTATGATTGGTGCTTCGACGGTGAGCCTGTCGGCGGCATAGTAGCGGTTTCTTCGGTTGGAACGCAGGCAAACAAGGATAGCAAACGACTGTTCCTGCGCGGCTACGAGGAAATGATGAAACGGCTGTCGCCGGAATGGGTTATCTTTTACGGAAAAGTGCCGGAGGAATGCGACTGGAATGTAATTCGCGTGAAGCCGCACTATGACGATATTGTGAAACGGAGGAAAGCAAATGAAATATCCGTTTCAGCCGGAAGTCCTTGACGCGCTTCCAGAAGAACTTGCCGAACTCTTTCGTGGTCTTGAAGATACGCTGCTCGACGAAATTTGCAGCCGCCTTGCGCTGAAAGACCAGCTGAACGAAGTGACTGTTCAGGCAATCAGAGCGCTTCGTTCGCATGGTATCGACACGAAGGAGATTGAAAAAGCAATCCGCAAGACCGCTGGAATCAGCGAGAAGAAGCTCAAGGAGCTTTTCGATGATGTTATTGCCAGAAACCAGAAGTATTACACAGAGGTTATTGACCTCGCGGGGCTGACACAGCCTGATATTCTGGTGAACACTGCAACCATCGAAGCAATCCGAGCGCAGACGCTCGACGAATTCCACAACATCACGCGGTCTATGGGATTTCTGGTGGACAAAGGCAGGACGATGCTCCCGCCTGCGCGTGCATATCAGTGGGCGTTGGATTCTGCTGTTATGCAGATTCAGAGCGGGGCTATCAGCTACAATCAGGCGATCAAGTCTGCGGTGCAGCAACTTGCAGGCGGTCTGAAAGTCGTGAACTACGAAAGCGGGCACGTTGACCACATCGACGTTGCTGTCCGGAGAGCTGTCATGACCGGCGTGAACCAGATCTGCGACCAGTACACGAACCAAAGCGCAGAGTACCTTGATACGAGATACTTTGAAGTGTCTGCGCACTCTGGGGCGCGTGACAAGCCGGGTGCTTCGCCGTGGTCAAGCCACAAGGACTGGCAAGGAAAAGTCTATTACCAGAGCGAAAGCGGAGAACCTGACCCGCTGGGGCTTTATGATGACCTTGTGGAAACGACAGGTTACGGATATGTTGACGGTCTGACAGGTGCAAACTGTAGGCATCACAAATACCCGTTTATTCCGGGAGTTTCGGAGCGAACTTACACAGACGAACAGCTTGAGCATATCGACAATGGTCTTGGCTGCACGTTTGACGGAAAGACTTACACGGCATATGAAGCGACGCAGATGCAGCGCCGCATAGAGCGTCAAATTCGCGCGCAGAAAAAGCTTAGAAACGCATACAAAGAAGCAGGGCTTCCCGAAGACGCGACCGCCGCAAATATAAAGCTTCGGCGGCTGAACGCAGAATATAGCAGGTACAGCAAGGCGGCAGGATTGCCGGAGCAACCAGAAAGAACAAAAGTTTTCTACAAATAATTTACAGGTAAAACCCGCGAAGCACTGCGGTTTTTATACAATCTATCGCCGCGACGAACTGCGGACAAAGGAAAGGAAGATCGAAATGGCTTTAACTAGAAAGTTACTTAAGGGAATGGGGCACACCGATGAACAGGTGGACACCATCATTGAAGCACATACCGATACCGTTGACGGCTTGAAAGCTGATGTTAGCAAGTACAAGTCGGACGCAGAGAAACTGCCAGACGTCCAGAAACAGTTGGACGACCTCAAGGCGGCAGGCGATGGCGGCTATAAGGAGAAGTACGAAAAGGAACACTCGGAATTTGAGGCTTATAAATCCGGCATCGCAGCAAAGGAAAGCAAGGCGGCAAAGGAAAAGGCTGTCCGGGCTTACTTTGAAAGCAAAAATATCACGGGCGCAAATCTCGATCTTGCTATGCGCGGCTGCGGCGAGGAAATGACCGCATTGGAGATGGACGGCGAGAAGATCAAGGATACAAAGAGCCTTGATGCACTCATAGACGGCACTTACAAGGGGCTTGTCTCCAAGCCTTCTGTCCGTGTGGACATGGGCGCACGTCTCAACGACGACGGCAAAGCGATGACAAAAGACGAGATCATGCAAATCACAGACAGAGCGGAGCGGCGCGCTGCAATCGCCGCAAATATGGATTTGTTTAGAAAAGGAGATTAAAAATGGCTGCTGATCCGAAACTGATTAAGAAAGCTGACCTTGCGCGCGTGCGCGAGATCGAATTTACCGAAATGTTCGGCTATTCCATCAAGAAATTGATGGAGGCTTTGGGCGTTACCCGCAAAATTTCCAAGCAGGCTGGCACTGTGCTCAAGAGCTACAAGGCGACCGGCACGCTGGAGAGCGGCGTCGTGGCAGAGGGCGATACCATTCCTCTCTCCCACTACAAGACCGAGGCCGTGAATTACAAGGAAATCACACTCAAGAAGTGGCGCAAGGCTACCTCTGCCGAGGCAATCACAGACCGCGGCTACGATCAGGCGGTGGAAATGACCACTGACGAGATGCTGAAGGATGTTCAGAAGGGCATCCGTAAGAGCTTTTTCGACTTTCTCGCCACCGGCACTGGCGCTGTGAGCGGCAAGAACTTTCAGACTGTGCTTGCGCAGGCGTGGGGCAATTTGCAGGTGCTGTTTGAGGACGACGAGATCGGCGCTGTGTACTTCATGAATCCTCTGGACGTTGCAGACTACCTGTCCACTGCCAGCATCACCGTGCAGACCGCTTTCGGTATGTCCTATGTGGAGAACTTCCTCGGTCTTGGTACTCTCATCATGAACGCCAGCGTTCCCAAGGGTAAAATTTACGCCACAGCAAAGGATAACATCGTTCTGTACTACATCCCTGTGAACGGCGCTGACCTCGGCGAGGTGTTCGACTTCACTACCGATGCCACGGGCTACATTGGAATCCATGAAGAGCCTGATTACACAAATATGACCGCCTCCGATACCGTTATCAATGGCATGGAGTTGTTTGCCGAACGCATCGACGGCGTAGTGGTGGGCACTATTGACAGCGGCACGCTGGGTACTCTGACCGTTACTTCTGCGGCTGGCACCAAGAGCGGTGATACAAAACTGACCGTTTCCCCCACCAAGACCGCAGCGGGCAACAAGTACAAGTATGCTACCGACGCAACGACCGCCCCGACCGTCGCTTACGGCGATAACGTCGCCGCGTGGAATGACTGGGATGGCAAGAGCGACCTGACGGTTGCGACCGGGCAGAAGATCACTGTCGTTGAATGCGATGGTAACTATCACGCAATCAAGAGCGGCAGCGCGACCGTGACTGCAAAGTAACTTGATGGAGGCGCTGATGACTTACGCAGACTTTGAATACTACTCTGGCACTTACATGGGCGCTGTGAGTGAAACCGATTTTCCGCGTCTTGTTGTCCGTGCCAGCTCTTTCCTCGATTACTACACGCAGAATCGCGCAAAGGACAATGCCGACCTCGATGCGGTAAAAATGTGCTGCAGCGCTCTTGTGGACAAGTATGCCGTAATTGACGCAGCGCAGGCTCTTGCAACAAAGCGTCTGACGGATGCGTCCGCAGCAGACGCAGAGATCAAGAGCGAAACGGTCGGCAACTACTCCAGGACGCTTGTGACAGGCGGAGACGCTGCGGTCTCCGCGCTGTCCGCAACGGACAGCGCGAGAAAGCTGCTTGCAGATACCTGCAACGAGTATCTTGCACATACCGGCTTACTGTACAGAGGAGGATGCAGATGTACGCGCCCCACACTGTAACCGTCTACAACGTCACCGTCGAGAGCGATCAAGACACATTTTCTGACATCGAACATGCTTACATTACCGTTTTGCGCGGCGTGATGTTGCAAGCATCGAAGGGTGTCAACGTCCGCGAAAGCGGACTGGAAAGCGCGGACGCTGTGAATCTGTATATCCCGTTTGACGTGGATGCGGTAGACGGCGTGACCGGCACAACAAAACGCTATGTTGGTCCGCAGGAGTTTTGGCGCGCATCAGACAAAAGCGGGTTGTGGACGTTGTCCACGGACGGCAACGGTGGCACAACATTTTTTGTCAAGGGCGAAGTCGTAGAGCCTGAAAAGAGCGAGCAGCAAATCGAGGCACTATATGACGATGTTTACAAGGTAACGAAGGTGGACGAAAAGGACTTCGGAAGCGTCGCAATGCGCCACTTCGAGGTTGGAGGAAAATAATGCGATTCTCCATGAAAACAGCGGGCCTTGAAACGTTGAATTTGAAACTTGGAAAAGGCTGCGAACAGGCGCAGCACGTAGTTGCTGTGCAAATCGCACAGGATACCGAACCATATGTTCCATTTCGTACTGGCTCCCTCAACACACGGACACGTGTCGTGGAGAACATGGTCATCTATCCCGGCCCATATGCGCGGTATCTGTATTACGGGAAACTGATGGTAGACCCGGCAACAGGCAGCAGCTATGCGCCAAAAGGTGGAACGAAAGTTCTGACAGACAAAGACCTTGTGTTTAACCACTCCGGGCATGCACAAGCGCAGGCCCATTGGTTTGATGCGTCGAAGTCCGAGAACTTAGACAAGTGGATTCGTATAGCAGGAAAGGCGATCATGAATGGATTCAAATAAACCGAAACGGCTTGTCACCGCTGAAGAAGAAACGGACATCGCACGAAAGATGATGGTATGGGCCAACACCTTCCGTGACGATGAAATGCCGGTGGCAACCATCAACTATGAAATGCTGCCCGCAGATGCGCCAGGCATGGCGTTTTCCACCATCCCCGGAACGTACATCACGCAGCGCTATATCCTGGGCGGGCACCGAGCAGAATATCAGTTTCAGATTATTGCTAGGGTTATCCCAGGTAATAGCAACGACAAGCGCCTGAAAACTGATGCGCTGCTGAATCGTTTCGGAGACTGGGCGGCAAGCAATTATCCGGCGTTAGGCGAAAACATCCGCGTGCTGCGCGTTGAAGCGACGAGCCGCGGTGCGGTGTTTGCTCGTTACAACGACGGCACGGAAGACCATCAAATCTTAATGAAAATGACATATGAGGTGATTTAACTATGGCAGATATGACCTTTAACACAACGGCTGGCCAGACGGTTGACAGAGAGCTACTGATTGCATACCTCAACACCGGCACGCCGGAATCGCCCACGTGGTCGCCGCTTGGTACGCGTGTGACGGATTCCAGCATGGAATATGACTGGCAGGATGATTCCAGCAAGGACATCCTTGGCAAGACGCGCACGACCATGAAAAAGCCAATCGTGAACCAGAGCTTTGATCCGTGCGACCTTGACGCAGGCGATGAAGCACTTACGAAGATCTGGAATCTGGCAGTCAAGGAGCAGAACGCGGCGGCACTGGCAAATCAGGATGTGCTTATTGTGCATCACTACGCAGGTACGGCTAAGACGGCTGTATTTGCAGAACGCTATGACCAGTCTGCTATCAAACCGTCGAGTCTTGGCGGTGAAGGTGGCGGTTTTGTAGGTATGCCTATCGACATTACTTTCGGCGGCACGCGCACGACCGGCACGGCGTCTATTGGCGCTGGCGGCGCTGTGACGTTCACGCCGGATAACGAGTAAGGAGGTACGATATGGCCAACATCAAATTTGCAACCGGCGTTGAATCGTTTGATTTGAACGGAAAGACAACGATCGAGTTCAATCCGACAGACAGTGTAATCGTTGAGAAAATCTACGCCACGTTTGAGGAACTGGACAAGAAACAGGACGCTTACAAGACAGAGGTCGAGCGCTGCGCTGACAAGAAAGAGATCTTTGACATTGCACGCCGCCGCGACACGGAAATGCGGGAAATGATCGACGGCCTTTTCGGAAAGCAGATCTGCGCAGACCTGTTTGGCGGCATGAACGTGTACGCCATGGCGGACGGCCTTCCTGTCTGGTGTAACCTGATGTTGGCTATCATCGACCAAATCGACACGACATTCAGCCGCGAGCAGAAAGCAACGAACCCGCGCGTAAAACGATACACTGAGAAATGGAAGAAGTAAACTATTCCCTGCCGACCTCTGTAGAGGTCAACGGAACAGAATACAAAATCCAGTCAGACTACAGGGCGGCGCTAGACATCCTCGCCGCCCTTTCTGATAACGAACTGAGCAACGAGGACAAGGCGTATGCCGCGTTGGACATCTTCTATCCGGCGTTTTCGGAAATGCCAGTCAGCGACTACAGAGAGGCTTTGCAACAGTGTTTCCTATTCATCGACTGCGGGGAAATGCCGAATGGCACAAAAAAACAAGCCCCGCTCATGTCGTGGTCGCAGGACTTTCGGCTCATCGTCGCCCCGGTCAACCGAATTGCCGGTGGTGATGTGCGGGCGCTGCCGTATCTGCATTGGTGGACGTTTTACAGCTACTATCAGGAAATCGGCGACTGCCTTTTTGCACAAGTCGTCAGCGTTCGCGATAAGAAAGCGCGCGGAAAATCGCTCGACAAGCAGGAAAAGGAGTTTTACCGACGCAATCGCGACATGGTGGACCTGCGGACAAATTACTCCGACGCGGAAAAGAACGTGCTTGCTGCGTGGGGGCTGAAAAAAGAATAGCCGCCCAAAACGGGCGGCATGGAGCTACGGTAGCGGGAAAAACACGATGGATGGGTGGATAACGCCTGATAAGTACAGCAGTAGCGGAATTAGGATAAGCAGAATCAGAACCCATAGGGCAGCGGATGCGCCGGCATCTGGCCTGTACCTATCTCGTTGCTGCATCACGCCGTGGGCGAACGTTACCTTATGCGACCAAGACGATGTCAGGGCTGTAATGTATTCGTTCTGCTGCTCCGGCGCGACGGTAAACGCAACGCGTCCGATACAGCCAAAAAAGGAGTAAATGCAAAGCTCGTGCTCCCCGGCTTCGGCGCAGAAGCGGATAGAATCCCCACTGCGCAGGCGGCCAACGGCAACGCCGTCCAGTTCGGCGGTAAAGGCTATTCCACTGTACGCAAACCGTCTTTCGCGGTAAAGTTCCACGGTACACATAGTGCTATCACTCCTTTTCCATAAGATAGCACCCAAAACACATAACGTCAAGTAAGGACGGTGAGAGAATGGCAGACGGAAAGGTTGTAATCGCTGTCGATGCGGATGCGAAGCAGGCACAAAAGGAGCTTGATAGGGTTACACAAAAAGTAAACAATCTGGAGGCGAACATCCAGAAGCTGCGGGAGCAGCGGATTCCGCTCGTCGAACAGTCTGCACAGCTTGCGGCTGAATTGGATAAGGCGCAGGCCAAACTGCAAGAAATGAAAAACGCGCAGTCGGGTGCGTACAGCGCGGAAAAAATTGCAGCACAAGCGGAATCCGTGGAATCCCTGTCTGCACGATTTAACGATGTCCAAAAGCAAGTGGAGAGCTATGACAACAAAATAAATAAAGCCACTACAGATCTGAATTATGCGAAGGAAGAAGCAGGCAGCCTCACAGAACAAGTAACAAACGCCGGGAATGCCACTGAAAAAATGGAAAAAGCGACATCTAAAGTCGCTGAATCCTTTTCCCGCGTAGGAAAGCGGATAACGAATCTAATTCGCCGCGTACTTTTTTACTCGCTCATTTCGCGAGGGTTTTCGCAGCTGCTGACATGGCTTGGTAATGTAATCTCAGCAAATGACGCCGCCAGCGCGGCAGTAGGCAGGCTGAAAGCAGCACTTATGACGCTGGTACAGCCTATATTAAGCACCGCAATTCCAGTATTGACATATTTGGCAAATGCTCTTGCCACAGTGGTTGCATCTGCCGCTGAGTTTATATCTCTGTTGTTTGGCACTACGTTTGCACAATCGAAAGAATCAGCGAAAAAGCTCAATGACGAACAGAAAGCAATCTCCGGCGTAGGCGGCGCGGCAAAAGAGGCAGAAAAAAGCCTGGCCGCATTTGATGAAATCAATAAACTGGCCGGGGAAACTGCAGCAGGTGGCGGCGCGAGCTCTGGAATTGCCGCGAATTTTGAAGAGATCACTTCCGCGCTCCCGAACTGGCTGTCTAACTTGGCCAAAGAAATCAACAAGCTTGCTGGAGATTTGAAAATCAAAATAAACCAGCTGAAGCTTGACTGGGATAACGGAACGATTTGGAAAAGCAAAGACGCATGGATAATTGGGCTAAGTGCACTGCTTGGCGCGGTGCTTGGCACGATGTTCGGCGGCCTTTCCGGCGGCGTCATCGGCCTGCTTCTCGGCGCGGCAATAGGCCTAATAGGGTGTACATTCCTCGACAAACTTGAAAATCCTGAGAAAGCGAAAAAAATTGCGATGGTAGCACTTGGCGCGCTGCTTGGTGCAGTCCTTGGCGCAAAGTTTGGCGGACTTACCGGGGCAGTTATAGGGCTTCTTCTCGGCGCAAGCATTGGTTTCACGGCAGTGCAATTCACAGAAGGAAAATTTGATAACTGGTCGGAGGCTGATACGTTCAATACTGTTGTCACAGCGATTCTTGGTGCAATCATCGGCGCGATGTTTGGCGGGTTCGCCGGTGGCGTTGTCGGCTTACTTTTCGGCGCCGCCATATCGTTTATTAACGTGTCGTTTCAGGACAAACTTAAAGACGCCGGGCTTGCAAAATCTGATTTTTATACCATCGTAAACGTGCTGGGCGGGCTGATTCTCGGCACAATGTTCGGCGGGTTTGTTGGTGGCGTAGTAGGTGTATTTGTCGGGCTTCTGCTCTCGCTCATCTCTGTGTCTACTGATGACAGCTTATCGGCACAGGCTAGGACAAAGGCTGCTGCGAAAATAAAAGTAGTTTTGACGACAATCATTTTTGCTTTGATAGGTACGGCAATCGCCCCCGGCGTCGGCACGCTTGTTGGCGGCGTTGTTGGCCTTACGCTTGGGCTGGCCATCCATTGGGGCGATGTCACAATGGATGATTATGACCCCAAAAAGGCACGAAGCGGCTTTTCCGGAACGCGCGCAAGCGGATTCGGTGGCAAAACACGATCAACGGCGCTGCAATCGGCAATGCGTTCCGTGGCTGCGCCCCGCCTTGCATCCGGCGCGGTCATTCCGCCGAACCGGGAGTTTATGGCGGTGCTTGGCGACCAGAAGAACGGGAACAACATCGAAGCGCCGGAAAGTCTGATTCGCAAAATCGTGCGTGAAGAAACGGGTGGCTCTTCCCGGCTGGAATCTCTGCTGCAAACGCTTATTGAAGTCACGCGGGAGGGTAAAGTCATTCAGGTCAACGAGCGGGAGCTTGGGCGTGTAACGTCGCGAGCGCAGGCGAACGCCATGCGCAGCAGCGGAAAGGTGGTGCTTGGCTATTAAACCTGTACTAAAGATCGGAAACGAGGATTTTACATGGATGCTTGACGAGGGCGCTATCCAGTGGTCGCGCAATGACCTTGATTCGGATAAGACCGGGCGCACGATGGACGGACTTATGCACCGCACACGGATTACCGTAAAGCGGAAACTGCAAATCAGTTGCGCACGGATGACGACGGCACAGATGGCCAGCCTTAACAAGGCACTTTTCCCACAGTTTATCACGGTGACGTTTCTCGACCCGCTCAGCGGGGGAAATTACACTGGCACATTTTACGGATCGACTGTGCAAGCAACGACGCAAGTCTATGACGAGGATATGGACGAAACGTATTGGACGGATACATCCTTTAACCTGATTGAGAGGTAGCTATGCAAAAGACAAGCGATACATACAAAAGCCTGTTGCATAACCCGCTCACGGAAAAGGAAATCAAAGCCGTTATTGATGGCGTGACGTATAACCACGACAAAATTGTTTCGGCGCGCGTATTTGGCTCCCTGTTTGACTCTTTCGGCATTGGCAACTGCTGTTCGCGTGAGCTTGATATGGAATTTGTGCCGCAAGGCACGATTCCGCGTCAGGCGAAAATCCA
>CAKTKB010000046.1 GCA_934569195.1 uncultured Oscillospiraceae bacterium | reverse complement strand
GCCTTCATCGCCGTCGTCGAGAACGGCGGCTACGGCCGTTCCGTATGCGTTCCAATTATGTCTGAGGTTCTCTCCGCCTGCAAGGAAATTCTGGACCAAGAATAAAAATATTTTCACCCCCCCTGCATAGACTTGTGCAGGGGGTGTTTTTATGTGCCGGAGGAAACATCTGTGGGGGTGGGCGCTGATGGCATTCGGGCTTGGACTCCTGCTGGGACAGTGCCTTAGCTCTTCTTTTTTTCAGTGCTGCCTGGGGGTAGGGAGTATTCTCATCGGTTTTTTCTTGCTGCGCCAAAATTAGCGGCATAAACTTGTCCCTTCGGGAATAAAATGGTACAGCTATCGCGGGATAAGGAGTGATCGTCATTGAAGATGGAATTTGAAGCAAATCCCTGCAGGTGCCTTCAAACGGCAATGTGGGATGTGGGCGAACAGGAACAAGTTCAGGAGCTGAAGCTTCCGGAGGGGTATCCGGACCTGGGAGTCATTCTCGGCGCTTGGGGACAGCCCGTTCTGCGCAGTAAGGAGTGGCGCGGAACATCGGTACAGCTGTCCGGGGGCATTATGGCATGGATCGTGTACATCCCGGAGGCCGAATCCGCGCCCAGAAGCGTAGAAACCTGGATTCCCTTCCAGATTCGGCTGGAAGTCCCGCCGGTGGAGCGGGAAGGCATTCTGCGGACGGACCTGAATCTCGCCGCAATGGACGCCCGCACGATATCGGCCCGAAAAATCATGCTGCGGGCAAGTCTGACCGCACAAATCGAAACCTATACGCCCACGGAACTTCTATTCCGCAGGGTGCCCCAGGACCCGGACGGCGTTGAGCTGCTTCGCCATACTTACCCCATGCAGCTTGCCACGGAGGCCGGAGAGAAAACCTTCCTGGTTGAGGAAGATCTGGTCCTTCCCGCGTCCGCACCGGAAATGGAAAAATTGCTGCGCTACGATGCACATATGGAAATTTCCGACAGCAAGGTTCTGTCTCAAAGACTGACCTTCCACGGAAAGATGCAGCTGCATCTGCTATACCAGGCTCCCGGCGGAGAGCTACACAGCTGGGATTTTGACATTCCCTTCTCCCAGTACACCGAGCTGGACCGGGAGCACGCGTCTCAGGCGGAGGCCTCCCTGGTTGCCTGCCTCACCAGCCTGGAGCTGGATCAGCAAGAGAGCGGCCTGCACCTGAAGAGCGGCGCGGTTGCCCAATACGTCCTTACGGATCAAATTCTGGTCGAGATGGTCGAGGACGCGTATGGAATCGCCGCCTCTGTCACCCCCAGAACCGAGTCCCTTTCCATACCGGCGCTTCTTGAGCATCGCCGGGAACCGGTATCCATTTCCTGTACGGTACCGGCGTCCGCCTCCCGAATCGTAGACGTCCATATTCTGTACGCACCCTTGCGCATGGATCGGGATCCGTCCCAGGGAATCTTCTCCGGCGGCGGCTCTGCCCGGGTGCTGTTCTACGATGCAGACGGCATTCTGCAATGCGCAGAGGGGAAGTGGGAACTGTCCCAGACATTCGCAGCGGACAGCACATCCCAGCTGCTTGCAAGGCTGCATCCGGCCGGAAAAGCAAATGTGGCCGCCGGCAGCGGCATAGAAATGACTGCCGACGCCTGGCTGGAGCTGGATGTTCTGTGCGGCAATGCGCTCACGTCGGTAGCCGAGCTGGAAATCGGAGATCCGCTTACGCCCGATCCCGACAGGCCCTCCGTAATCCTCCGGCGCGCCATGGGCGAGAGTCTCTGGAAGCTTGCCAAGGAAAACGGCACGACTGTGCAGGCCATCTGCCAGGCAAACCAGCTTCAGGGCGAACCGGAGGCCGGACAAATGCTTTTGATCCCCGTTCCGTAAAATCATTGTGCCGCCGTCTGCAAATACAGACGGCGGTCATTTGTACACGACCTTCTTTTTACACAATTCCCCGCGTCATAAACGGAATTTACAGAAAATACCTTGTCAGACTTCCGGAACGGTGGTATAATAGCACAGAAGAAATTTGTACAGAAGGTGCGATATATGACAAAAATTGACGTGTATTCCGGCTTCCTGGGCGCCGGCAAGACAACTCTGATCAAAAAAATGATCCAGGAGGGCTACCAGGGGCAGAAGCTCGTTTTGATTGAAAATGAGTTCGGTGAAATTGGAATCGACGGAGGCTTCCTGCAGGATGCCGGTATCCATATCACAGAGATGAACTCCGGGTGCATCTGCTGCTCCCTGGTGGGCGACTTTGGCCGCGCCCTGGAGCAGGTGATTACCCAGTACCACCCCGACCGCGTCATCATCGAGCCGTCCGGCGTGGGCAAGCTCTCTGACGTGATTGCCGCCGTTGAAAAAATCACCGGGCCGGATGTTACCTTGGGCTATACCGTGGCCGTGGCGGACGCCGGCAAGGTGAAGGTCTATGCCAAGAACTTCGGTGAATTCTACAACAACCAGATCGAGACCGCCTCTACCATCGTCCTTTCCCGGACGGACAGCATTTCCCAGGAAAAGCTGGATGCTGCCATTGACCTGATTCGTCAGCACAATACGGTTGCTACGGTCATCACAACGCCTTGGAACGAACTGACCGGCGAACAGCTGGAGGAAGCCATGGCCGGAAAGGCATCTCTCGCCGCCGAGCTGGCTCAGATGGAGCTGGACCGTCTGGCGGAAGAGGATGCCCACGAGCATCATCACCATGAGGACGAGGAGCATCACGACTGCTGCCACCATCATGAGGATGAGGACGAGGATGAACATCATCACCACCATCATCACGATCACGACCATGACCATGACGACGAGGATGACCATGCTTGCTGCCATCACCATCATGCGCATGAGGAGCACCATCACGAGGATGGGCACTGCTGCTGCGGGCATCATCATGATGACGACGAGGACGAGCATCATCACCATCATCACCACCACCACGCCGATGAGGTGTTCACCTCCTGGGGCGTGGAGACTGCCAAGAAGTTTACGCCGGAATTTATCCGCGATGCACTGACCGCCCTGGATTCCGGAAAATATGGCACGGTCCTGCGGGCCAAGGGCATTGTCGCGGCTGCGGATGGGACGTGGCTTCACTTTGACCATGTTCCCGGCGAGGCCGATGTCCGTACCGGCTCTGCGGCCGTCACCGGCAAGCTGTGCGTAATCGGCTCCCAGCTGGATGAGGCCGGTATTGCCGCGCTGTTCGGCGCATAAGCGAGGTAACCGCTATGCAGCAAATTCCTGTATACGTCTTCACCGGCTTTCTGGATTCCGGAAAAACCAAGTTCATCCAGGAAACCATGGAGGACCCGCGCTTCAACGCCGGAGAGAGAACCCTGCTCCTTGTTTTTGAGGAAGGGGAGGAGGAGTATGACTTCTCCTCCTACCCCCACAAGAACGTCTGGATGGAGGTCCTGGACCAGCAGAGCGTAACGACCAAAGAGCTGCAGGCCTTGGCAAAAAAGTACAAGGCGCAGCGCATTGTCGCCGAGCTGAACGGGATGCAGATGGTGGGAGATTTGTACGGCCGTTTCCCTGAGGACTGGGCCGTGGCACAGGAGCTGATGTTTGTCGACTCCACCACCTTTACGGCTTATAACAGCAACATGCGCAACCTGGTGATGGACAAGCTCGTAGGCGCGCAGATGGTTGTATTCAACCGTCTGGCTCCCGGGACGGATACCATGCCTCTGCATAAGATTGCCCGGGCAGCAAACCGGCGGATCGATATCTTGTATGACTATACCGACGGGACAACCGCCATGGACGATGTCGTCGATCCGCTGCCCTTCGATATAAACGCTCCGGTTATCCAGATTCGGGATGAGGATTTTGCCCTCTGGTACCGGGATATTACGGAGGAGCCGGAAAAGTACAGCGGAAAGACCGTGTGCTTCAAGGGGCAGGTTGCCATGCTGCGCCGCGAAAAGAACAAGATGTTTGCCCCCGGGCGGTTCGTTATGACCTGCTGCGTGGAGGACATTCAGTTCCTGGGGATTCCCTGCCGCTACGATGCCGCCGGTTCCCTGAAGCCCCGTTCCTGGGTGCAGGTTACGGCAAAAATCAGCGCAGAGCGCCATGCCCTGTACAAGGGGGAGCTTGGCCCTGTGCTCACGGCATTGTCCGTAGAGCCTGCCGAGCCGGCAGACCCGGATGTTGCCACGTTCTGATTTACCGGATCTTTATCTGCATAAAAGAAGCCGGGCCGGTCCCGCTGGAACCGTCCCGGCTTTACTCTTATCCCTGGCTCTGCAGGTGGCGGACAAGGTATCCATCAAAAACCACCAGATGGTTGCTTCCTTCCGCAGCGCTGCTGGCATACAGCAGAGAGGCTTTCTCATTCCAGAAAACGCGCACAGCCGGCTGCCCACTGTAGAGCGTCAGCAGCTCCTCGGATACTGTACCTTCCGGGAGATAATCCATAAGCTGAGCCTTGCTGTCCCAATATGCCATGCCGCTCTCCTCGGACGCGTCCATCGCAGGCGTCCCCAGTTCCTTTTTCATGCGGTCGTATACGGCCTCCATGTCCGCGTCCTCCGGATAGACCGCCACCACGCTGGCAAGGCCGTAGTATCCCTCGGTATAGCTTAAAAAGAGGAAGGTCACCTTGGCCTCTGCACCGAACAGCTCTGCCTTCGGCACGGAAAAAGCGTAGGTTGGAACGGTACCCTCCTCCGTGGATGTCTCTGCGGAATCATCCGCCTCCACCTTGAAGTCTCCCTCGGACAAGCCAAGGGCCTTTATCGCCTCCATGGGCGTCATATTCCACTTTGTCCCCGGGTAAACCGGCAAATCATCGCTGTAATATACGGATGTCCGGCATCCGCACAGCAAAATCGCCGCCAGAACCAGGAGCAGCAGCACCTTCGTCTTTTTCATAAAATGTCTCCCTTTCAACCGGAGCAGAAGCCGGCGCCCCAGCGGGGAGGACATGGCCTGCTGCATCCCGGCAATTTTCATGCTTATTTTATAATAGGCGAAAAGGTTTCAAAAAGCAACAGATATTTCCTTGCGGCAGAAATTTCTTGCAGAAAAGGCGCTTTCCTTTCTCCCTTTCCGCAAGCGTCACCGCCGCATCTGACAAATACCCGCCCGTAAAAACGGAGTAGGGAGGAGGCAGCACATGTATCAACCTCTTGCGGAATTACTGCGCCCCACAACACTCGATGAGGTGTACGGCCAGGAGCATATTCTGGGAAAGGGCGCCGTTCTGCGCCGGTTGGTGGAGTCCGGAAAAATTCCCAATATGATTTTCTACGGCCCCAGCGGGACCGGGAAAACCACCGTAGCAAATATCATCGCCCAGCAAACCAAACGGACGCTCTATAAGCTCAACGCAACCACTGCATCCACATCCGACATTAAAAATATTGTGGCTCAATTGGATACCTTTCTGGCTCCCGAAGGCGTACTGCTTTACCTGGACGAGATTCAGTCCTTCAACAAAAAGCAGCAGCAATCCCTGCTGGAGTACATTGAAAACGGGAAAATCACGCTGATCGCTTCCACCACGGAAAATCCGTATTTTTACGTATTCAACGCAATTCTAAGCCGGTCGACCATCTTTGAGTTCAAGCAGATATCTGCGGAGGCGGCACTCCAGGCTGTGCATCGGGCGGTTTCCTTCCTGGAAAAGCGCACGGCCCTGAAAGCCCAGCCGGAGGACGGGGCCTTGGAATACATTGCAGGCGCCTGCGGAGGCGATCTGCGTAAGGCGATGAACGCCGTAGAGGTGCTCTTTTCGGCCGGTCAACCCCAGGGGGATCAGCTGCCCATTACACTGTCCGACGCCCGAGCCGTTACGCAAAAGAGCGCCATGCGGGCAGACCGGGACGGGGACAATTACTACGATCTGCTTTCCGCCCTGCAAAAATCCATCCGCGGATCAGACCCGGACGCTGCCTGCCATTACCTGGCCCGGCTTCTGGAGGCCGGGCAAATGCAGTCCGCCTGCCGGCGCCTGATGGTCACTGCCGCAGAGGATATCGGGCTGGCCTATCCCCAGATCATTCCCGTCGTAAAAGCCTGCGTGGATATGGCTCTGATGCTGGGTATGCCGGAGGCCCGGATCCCCTTGGGGGATGCTGCCGTGCTGATGGCTACCTCTCCCAAGTCCAACTCCGGGCACATCGCCCTGGATGAAGCCCTGGCCGATATCCGCAAGGGTAAGGGCGGTGATTTCCCCCGGCATCTGCAAAACGTACACGCCGACAGCTATACCATGGAGCGGGAGCAGGGCTATCTCTATCCCCACAACTACCCGAACCATTGGGTCGCGCAGCAATATCTGCCGGACGATCTGGTCGGAACAAAGTATTATACCTACGGCCCCAACAAGCTGGAGCAGGCAGCAAAAGCCTACTGGGACCAGATAAAAAAACCGTAAGGGAGGTTCGCATCTTGGATATCCGGCTTCAGGACATTCTTCTCATGAAAAAGGCTCATCCATGCGGCGGCAAACGCTGGCTCGTGCTGCGAACCGGTGCGGATTTTCGTCTGCGTTGCCTGGGCTGCGGCCGGGAGGTTATGGTACCCCGGCTCAAGGCAGAAAAAAATATCCGCTCGGTGGAGCGTGAAAAAAACTTATCGACGGAAAAAAGCGGCGGCTGACAAATTCAGCTGCCGCTTTTTCCTACTCCCGGACGGCATGGCAGACACCGGGCAAAGCCGGGGCGGATCGTGCCGGGTGGACATGCGCCGGTTGCGACTTACTTCTTTTCTCCTCTGGGCTATACTGATCAGGCACAAGGAAATTGAAACGGAAGGGGAGTCGGCGCGGTGGAAATTTATGGGGACCTGGTGGTGCTGCTGAACTTTGCGGTGGATTTTCTCCTGCTTTTGGGAACCAACCGTCTGGCCGGATACCCTCCCAATGCAGGCCGGTCAGCCGCAGCTGCCCTGGTCGGCGGCATATATGCCGGTCTGTGCCTGCTGCCGGGCTTTCGCTTCTTTTCGGGGCTGCTGTGGCGCACGGTCATCCTGGGCGTTATGTCCGGAATCGCCTTTGGTCTGAATCCCACGGCCTTCCGGCGGGCTGTCCTTTTTACGCTCCTCAGCTTTGCACTGGGCGGTGCCGCCCTGGGCCTGGGAAGCGGCAATTTCCCGAAGCTCCTGGGCGCTGCCCTGATTGTGGCCGTGCTGGCCGGATTTGGCTTTCGCCGCCGAACGCCGGGCGGTGAAATGGTCCCGGTAACCTTGTGGTTTCAGGGGAAACAGATTTCCGCCATGGCTCTGCGGGACACTGGAAATACCCTGCGGGATCCGGTCACCGGCCAACAGGTGCTGATTGCCGGGGCCGACATTGCCGGAAAGCTCACAGGTCTGACCTCCGAACAGCTGGCGCATCCTGTAGAAACCATTGCCCATATATCTGCGCCGGGATTCCGGCTGATCCCTTATCGCGCGGTGGGGCAGCCCGGCGCCATGCTGCTCACCATCCGCTGTCCCAAGGTTCGGGCGGGGACATGGGAGGGCAGTATGCTGGTTGCCTTAGCGCCGGATGTTATCAGCGGAACATACCAACTTTTGATGGGAGGAGCATGAATATGAATTGGATGATGCGTTTGCTTTACCGGTTGGGTCTTCTCCCGGCCGCGGAAATCTATTATATCGGAGGGTCTGGAGCGGGGCGAGGAAGCCGCCAAGCAGCTTCTGATAGAGCGAAATCTGCGGCTTGTGGTCTATATTGCCCGCAGATTTGAAAATACCGGAGTCAATCTGGAGGATCTGATCTCCATCGGCACCATTGGCCTGATCAAAGCCATCGGCACCTACCGCCGGGAGAAAAATATAAAGCTGGCGACCTATGCCTCCCGCTGCATTGAAAACGAAATCCTCATGCACATACGGAAAATTTCCGGACAGCGCGCGGAAATTTCTCTTGATGAACCGATCAATATGGATTATGACGGGAACGAGTTGCTTTTGTCCGATGTTCTGGGTACGGAGGAGGACATGATTGCCCGCCCGCTGGAGGATGCCGTCGATATCCATTTACTGCGCTGTGCCTTACGGGAACTACCGGATCGGGAGCGGGAAATCATCCGTATGCGGTATGGCCTGGAGGGCCGGAAGGAGCTGACGCAAAAGGAAGTCGCACAGAAGCTGGGTATATCCCAGTCCTACATATCCCGCCTGGAAAAGCGTATCATGCTGCGCCTGCGCAAGGAGCTGCTGCGGCAGACCAGCTGTGCCTGATCGGTGTAAATCGGGCTTGCCTGTGAAAATGAGGAGTTGCAAAGCCATAACGGAGTTGGTATAATATACGAAATACGAAAAGAATGGATCAGGAGGACTTCGTTATGGCAGACAAAAAAATCCCGCAGCGCAGTGAAATTCCCACCAAGGACAAGTGGGCAATCGAGGACCTGTTCCCGTCCGACGACGCATGGGAGCAGGAAATGGAAACAATCGCAGAGGACCAAGCCTATCTGGCCTCTTTTGCCGGCCAGCTGGCCTCCAGTCCTGCCAAGCTGCTGGCATATTTGCAGCGCGTGGAGCAGGTGAACGCAAAGGCGGAGCTGCTGGGCAATTACTGTATGCGCCGCTCCGATGAGGACACCCGCGCGGCAAAGTATCAGGCCATGGTGGGAAAATTCTCCGCAGCTTTCGTTGCCCTGGACGCAGCCACCAGCTTTGAGACCCCCGAAATTCTGGCCATTTCCGACGAGACGCTGGATTCCTTCTACGCGCAGGAGCCGGAGCTGGCCCGTTACCGCCGCTACCTGTGGAATATCCGCCGCCGTAAGGAGCATGTTCTTACCCCCGCAGAGGAGAAGCTGCTTGCCGCCGCCGGTGAGATGGCCCAGGCGCCGGATACCATCTTCGGTATGCTGGGAGATGCGGATATGCAGTTCCCGGACGCAGTGGACGCCCAGGGACAGTCCCATCCCCTCAACCACGGCACCTTCGTTTCCTATGAGGAAAGCGCCGACCGCGTTCTCCGCAAGAGTGCCTATGAAAACCTGTATCACACCCTGGCATCCTTCCGCAATACCTCTGCGGCCATTCTCAACGCCCAGGTCAAGCAGCTGAAATTCTTTGCGGATGCCCGCAAATACCCCACCAGTCTGGATGCCTCCCTGGATGCGACCAACGTTCCCACCTCCGTATATCTGAACCTGATCGAGGCTGTGCATCGCAATATGGACAAGATGCACCGCTATGTGCGGCTGCGCAAAAAGCTTCTGGGTGTGGATACGCTGCATTTCTACGACGTGTACACCCCGCTTCTTTCCGGCCTGGATCGGAAGATCCCCTTTGAGGAAGCAAAGCAGACCGTCTATGATGCCCTTGCTCCTCTGGGCGAGGACTACCGCCGAATTCTGAAGGAAGGCTTTGAAAACCGCTGGATCGACGTATACCAGAACGAGGGCAAGCGCGGCGGCGCCTATTCCGCAGGTACGGCGGTCCATCCCTATGTTCTGCTCAACTACACCGGAACCCTGGACAGCCAGTTTACTCTGGCTCACGAAATGGGCCACGCACTGCACTCCTATCACTCTACCAAATATCAGAACCCCATCGACTCGGACTATGTGATCTTTGTGGCGGAGGTGGCATCCACCTGCAACGAGGCCCTGCTGATGGAGTATCTCCTTGGCAAAACCACCGATAAGAAGGAGAGGGCCTATCTCATCAATCATTTCCTGGAGCAGTTCAAGAGCACCCTTTACCGCCAGACCATGTTTGCGGAATTTGAGCTGAACATCGGCCGCATGGTCCAGGAGGGGAAGACGCTCACTGCTGACGATCTGTGCGCGGAATACCGCCGCCTGAACGAGCTGTACTTTGGACCGGATATGGTTGTGGATGATGAAATTTCCATGGAATGGTCCCGCATTCCCCACTTCTATTACAACTACTATGTATTCCAGTATGCCACCGGTTATTCCGCTGCCATTGCGCTGTCCCGCCGTATTCTGCGGGAGGGCCCGGCTGCCGTGAAGGATTACATCGGATTCCTGTCCGGCGGCTGCTCCAAGAGTCCTATCGACCTGCTGAAGGGCGCAGGCGTCGATATGACCTCTCCGGAGCCTGTCAACCAGGCCCTGGAGCTGTTTGGCTCTCTGCTTGACGAAATGGAAAGCCTGACTGCGGAGCTGTAAAGCATGGCTGAACTGTTTATTCCCACGCTGCACACCTTCGCTATGAACAACATCTTTACAGGCTCCAGCGGTCTGTTCCGCTTTCGGGCGGCGCCGAACGTCATCATGCGCACGCCGAAAGAGGTTGACATGGAGAAAAGCTCCATTCACGCCGAATATTGGCACGGGCTTTACTGCTATGAGC
>CAKTKB010000045.1 GCA_934569195.1 uncultured Oscillospiraceae bacterium | reverse complement strand
GAGATGGGACTCGGAACGGGTGGTTTCGGCGGCATCGGGCCGCCGAGAGCATGTCCACCGGACATGCTTAACTTATGGTTCGAGTCCCTTGCGGCGCAAAAAAGCACCGGACCTTCCCGTTTGGGAAAATCCGGTGCTCGATCTTGGTGCGAGAGATGGGACTCGAACCCACACGGCGAAACCACACGCACCTCAAACGTGCTTGTCTACCATTCCAACACTCTCGCAGATTCCTCGCTATTATACTCAAAAGGCGGCGCTTTGTCAATAGCTCTTCCGCAAAATTAGCACGTATTTTGAAGGCACCAGGAAAAGCCTCATAAAATGGCAATACCCCCGGATAACTCCGAGGGCGCCAATTGGAGAGAGGAAAATGAAAAAAGAAGAAAACCAATGAAGCATTGATTGTGGAAGCAAATTACATCACAAACCTTATGCACACATCATACCCGGAATATATGAACAAAAAAAGAGAGAATCTATGAAGTTTGTATGAAGTTGGCATTTGAATTATATTTCTGGGGTGCCGACAGGTGTACATATCGGGAAATCTGCAATAATTATTGACTTTCGATATAATAGGTGGTATGATGCACCCCAGTGGGAGGTGCAATCGGTTGATGAACAGAGAAAGACTTACGTCCCTGACGCTGTGGGCCAATCGGATTGTTTTTGCCGTTTTGGCTGCACTGATTTTCTTCATGCCTACAGGGCTGAAGTGGTATGCCCTTCGGCGGGAGCTGCCGGTAGATTCCATGCGGGCCGTTCTGATTGCTTTTTATTGCTGCGCGCTTTTTGTGGGGGCGGCGCTTGTGAATATAGAGCTGCTTCTTCGCAACATTCTTGCCCATCGTGTGTTTACCCGCAAAAATGTGAAGCTGATTCGCCGCATTCGCTGGTCCTGTCTGGCAGTCAGTCTGGTATGCCTGGTTGCCGCATTTTTTTACCTTCCCCTGATTTTTGTGGTCGTAATCATGGCGTTCATGTGGCTTATGATCAGCGTTGTTGCCGATGTGATGGATGCCGCAGTGCTGCTCCGGGAAGAAAATGACCTCACCATTTAGGAGACGACTATGGCAATTGTTGTAAATCTGGATATTATGCTGGCCAAGAGAAAGATGACATCCCTGGAGCTTTCCCAGCGGATCGGTCTGACGCCTGCAAATCTGTCTATCCTAAAGACAGGAAAGGCAAAGGCCATTCGGATGTCTACCCTCAATGCCATTTGCAGGGAGCTTCGCTGCCAGCCGGGAGAGCTGCTGGAGTACGTCGATCAGGACGACCCATGGAGCCGCTAACCCGCAGCCGGGCAAATCTGTCCGGCGTATCCCTGTTTGTCTGCTTGTCCGAAAAATCCGGGATTGACAAACGGGACCATGTGTGCTATTATGAGCCGGTAAGTTGAGACGCGCGAGTGGTGGAATTGGTAGACTCGCTAGATTCAGGTTCTAGTGCTCATTCCGGGCATGCGGGTTCAAGTCCCGCCTCGCGCACCATAGGTCCACTGTAATTCTGTCAGGATTACAGTGGATTTTTTATATTCCGTATGTTATAAGGTGATAATATGTATTTTCACGCATCACAAACAGGAAAAATCAAGACTTTGGAACCAAGAATTTCAAATCATAACATCCCGCTTATTTATTTTTCGGACAAAAGAGAAAATGTGCTCGTGTATTTAAGTAATGCTGTGGAAAAGGTATGCAAAGAAGGGCGTTTTACATTCGATGGTTTGTGGTATAAATGGGGTTCATACGGATTTGAAAAAGACGGAAGGTTGAGATTTGAGGAATACTATCCGAATGCCTTGGAAGATACATACAAGGGGATAAAAGGATATATTTATTCGTGCAGCAAAATCGACCCATATCAAAAATTGGATATTCAAATTCCCAATACCTTTATAACAACTCAAAAAACAACCGTAGATGATTGTGAATTTATTCCTGATGCATATAACGAAATAATAAATGCTGAAGCGAATGGCCTGATTACCATATTACGATACAGCGAATTTATCAGCAATGCAAGAAGAAGGGACTGGCTGCAAAAAGTCATAACCGAAGAATATCAAAACAGCAAAGCGCATCCGGATTATCGTTTTTTTCTTGAGTCGAGATTTTCTGCCATAATAAATCACACCAGCGACTTTTGATTCAATAAAGTCATCCTTTAGCCGAGAACGACCACTCTATCGGTGGTTTCTATCAAAATTAGAAGCATTTTCCAAGCGTCCTCCGGGATTTTCAGAAATCGCGGAAGGCTTTCTGCAACAAACGGCCAGTCCCGGAATCGGGACTGGCCGCCTTTCATTGCGTTATTTTCCCGGCTTAAAGCTGTCCTTCAGACCGACCGAGCGATTGAACACCAGGTGTCCCGGAGCGGAATCCTTGCTGTCCGGGCAGAAGTAGCCCAGCCGCATAAACTGGAAGGAAGCAGGGGCCTGTACATCCCGCAGGCTTGCCTCCACCTTGCATCCGGTAAGCACCTCCAGAGAATCGGGGTTCAGACATGCCAGAAAATCCTTGCCTGCTGCATCCGGATCCGGGTCGTCAAACAGGTTGGCATACTGACGGACCTCCGCATCACAGCAGTTACCGGCATCCACCCAGTGGATGGTACTCTTGATCTTCCGGCCGTCTGCGGGATTGCCGCCCCGGGAATCCGGGTCATACTCGCACAGGACTTCGGTCACATTTCCGTCCTCGTCTTTTACGCAGCCGGTGCATTTCACAACATATGCGCCCTTGAGCCGGACTTCATTTCCCGGGAACAGGCGGAAGAACTTTCCAACCTTTTCCTCCATGAAGTCCTCCGCCTCAATCCAGAGGTTCCGGGAGAAGGTCACGTCGTGGGTCCCGGAATCCGGATCGACCGGATTGTTCTCCACGGGGAAGCTCTCGCTGAGATTTTCGGGATAATTTGTCACCGTAAGCTTGACAGGGTGCAGCACCGCCATAACACGGGTTGCCGTCTCATTCAGATCCTCCCGCAGGCAGTGCTCCAGGAAATCGTAGGAGATGGTGTTCGGCGCCTTCGCCACGCCGTCCCGATCGCAGAAATTCCGGATGGACTTCGGCGTATAGCCTCTGCGCCGCAGGCCGCACAGAGTAGGCATCCGGGGATCATCCCAGCCGGATACATAGCCGTTCTCCACCAGCGCGCGGAGTTTACGCTTGGACAGAACCGTATGGTCAATACCCAGACGCGCGAACTCGATCTGGCGCGGATGATTGGGCACGGAGACATGCTCCACCACCCAATTGTACAGCGGACGATGGTTTTCAAACTCCAGGGAGCACAGGGAGTGGGTGATACCCTCCAGCGCGTCCTGAATGGGGTGCGCAAAGTCGTACATGGGGTAAATACACCACTTATCTCCCTGGCGGTGATGGTGCATGTGGCGGATACGGTAAATGACGGGATCGCGCATATTGAAGTTGCCGGAGGCCAGGTCGATCTTGGCCCGCAGCGTATAGCGATTGTCCTCAAATTCTCCGGCACGCATTCTGGCGAACAGGTCCAGGCTTTCCTCTATCGGACGGTCGCGGTAGGGAGAGGTTGCGGGGGTCGTCAGATCGCCGCGGCATTCCTTGAACTGCTCCGGGGTCAGCTCGCACACATAGGCCAGCCCCTTTTTGATCAGTTCCACAGCGTATTCGTAATCCTTCTCAAAGTAATCCGAGCCGTAGAAAAAGCGGTCGCCCCAGTCGAATCCGAGCCAGTGAATGTCGTCCTGGATTGCCTGGACGAACTCCACGTCCTCCTTCGTCGGATTGGTATCATCCATCCGCAGATTGCACAGGCCGCCGTACTTTTCGGCCGTGCCGAAATCAATAATCCGCGCCTTGCAATGTCCGATATGCAGGTATCCGTTCGGTTCCGGCGGAAAACGCGTATGGACGGTCTTTCCGGCAAATTGCCCGCCGGGGGCAATATCTTCATCAATAAAGGCGTGTATAAAATTTTTGCTTTCAGTGGTATCAGCCATTGTGTCAACATCCTCTCCGGATTCATCCTCATAAAAATATACAAGGGGATTATACCCCATATTCTGCGGTTTTGCAATGACCAATCCCCTGATATTCCGATTTTTTCTGCGGGAGCCTTGCATGTTTCCTTTCTTTCCGTCCGGCAGCCGGGCAGACGCACAGGGAAGGAATATGAAAAATCCGAAAACAATTTTGTAAAAGATGAAAAATATGGTTGTCAATTGGGCTGTCATATTATAAAATACAGGATGAAACAAGAGAAGGAGTGATTGATTTGCCTGAGATAAAATACAAGCGGATTCTGCTCAAAATCAGCGGAGAGGCGCTTGCAGGAGAGGCCCACCGCGGTCTGGATTTTCCGTTTATCGATTCCGTCTGTCAGACGATCCGGCAGTGTGTGGATATGGGGATCCAGATTGGCGTGGTTATCGGAGGCGGCAACTTCTGGCGGGGCGTGAAGGACGGTGCGGATAAAATGCAGCGCTCCCATGCAGACGCCATGGGTATGCTGGCAACGGTAATGAATTCCATCGCGGTTGCGGATGCTTTGGGGCGTCACGGCGTGGATGCGCGGGTCCTCACCGCTGTTGAGATGAATAAATTCGCGGAATACTTTACCCGGGATACTGCCGACCGCTACCTGAACGAGGGGAAAGTGGTTATTTTTGCCGCCGGAACCGGCAACCCCTACTTCTCCACGGATACGGGAGCCGTCCTGCGGGGTGTGGAGATTGAGGCGGATGCCATTCTGCTGGCAAAAAATGTGGACGGCATTTACTCCGCCGATCCCAATGTGGATCCCTCGGCGGTGAAATTTGACTCCCTTACCTATGATGAAGTTCTTTCCCGGCATTTGAAAGCAACGGATACAACCGCGATGACATTGGCCATGGATAACCATATGGAGCTTGTGTGCTTCGCTCTGGCGGATCCCCAGAATATTATCCGCGTGGTTTGCGGCGAAAAAATTGGAACCATCGTTAAGGAGGACTAACAACATGAGCGTAGATTTCAAGGAATTCAGCAGAAAGATGGAGAAGACCCTGGAGGTTCTGGCCGATAACTTCGGCGCCGTCCGTGCCGGCCGCGCCAATGCCAAGGTTCTTGACCGGATTATGGTGGAATACTATGGACAGGAGACTCCGCTGAACGGCGTCGCCACAATCTCTTCCCCCGATGCCCGCACGCTGGTTATTCAGCCCTGGGATACCAAGCTCCTGAAGGATATTCAGAAGGCCATTCAGACCAGCGACCTGGGCATCAACCCACAGAATGACGGCCGGGTAATCCGTCTGGTGTTTCCGCAGCTGACGGAGGAGCGCCGCCGCGACCTGACAAAGCAGGTGAAGAAGTACGCAGAGGACGCAAAGGTTGCCATGCGTAACATCCGACGCGACGGCATGGACTATGTAAAGGGCCTGAAGAAGAAATCCGAGATCACCGAGGATGAGCAGAAAAAGGCCGAAAAGGATCTGCAGGATATGCTGGATAAATTTATCAAGAAAGTGGACGACGCCTTGGCCGCCAAGGAAAAGGAACTGATGGCTATCTGATTAGCCTGCAAGACTGCCGGTTGGGGGTATTGGGTGCCCCCAATCGGCTCTATATGTCCGGAAAGTATGAGGTCTATATGGCACAGGAAGAAAGAAAAGACACCCTCCAGCCTCCCCGGCACATTGCCATCATTATGGACGGGAACGGCCGCTGGGCAAAGCAGCGCGGACTGCCCAGAACCGCCGGACACAAGGCCGGGGCAGAGGCGTTCCGCCGGACGGCAAATTACTGCCGCAAGCTGGGCGTAAAGTATCTGACGGTTTATGCGTTCTCAACCGAAAACTGGAAGCGCTCCGTAGAGGAAGTTTCCGGTATCATGCTGCTTCTCAAGATTTATCTCCAGGAGGCTCTGCGGGATATGGCGAAAAACGGCGTCCGATTCTGCTTTTTCGGGGATTTAAGCCGCCTGAGTCCGGAGCTTCAGAAGCTATGCCGGGATGCGCAGACGCAATCCGCAGACTACTGCGAGGTCCAGGTGAACTTTTGTCTGAATTATGGCGGCAGGGACGAGATCGTCCGAGCTGCTCGAGCATTCGCTGCCGACGTGGCTGCCGGGAAACGCACTGCCGGCGAGCTGACGGAGCAGATTTTTTCCGAATATCTGGATTCGGCCGGTGTTCCGGATCCGGAGCTGGTCATCCGGCCGTCGGGGGAGCTGCGTACCAGCAATTTCCTGCCCTGGCAGACGGCGTACTCAGAGTTTGTATTTTTGAATGTTCTGTGGCCGGACTTTTCCGAAAAGGATCTGGATCAGGCCATTTTTCAGTATAATCAGCGAGATCGTCGATTTGGAGGAACATAACAGATGAAGACACGCATTCTTTCGGCAGCGATTCTTCTGCCGCTGCTGCTGGTTGCCGTTCTGGCCCTGCCGAAGCTGGTAACCGCTTTGATTTTCGGCGCCGCAGCCGCAGTGGCCGCCTATGAGCTTCTTTACACGACCGGGCTGGTCCGCAGCATCCGGCTGGTGATCTACTCTGCGGTAATGGCATTTTTGACATCCTTGTGGAGCTATTTCGGCGCGCCGCACCTGCTGGCCATGATCGGCATTCTGGTTTTCTTTGCGGTGCTGTTCGCGGAAATGATGGCTTCTCATATCAAGCTGAGCTTTGACAAGGTCGCCTGCTGCCTGGCGGCCGGTTTGCTGCTGCCGTACCTTCTTACGAGCCTGGTCCGGATTCACGCCATGGTTTCCGGGCGGCACTACATCCTGATTCCCTTCGTGATGGCCTTCCTGTCCGATACCGGAGCCTATTTTGCCGGACGCGCCTTTGGGCGGCATAAGCTGGCGCCGGTAATCAGCCCCAAGAAAACCATCGAGGGCGTGATCGGAGGAGTAATCGGCGCAACATTGGGTATGCTGATTTACGCATTGATTTTGCGTTTTGCTTTCAAATTCAACGTGAATTTTGTGTATGCGATCGTTTACGGCGTCGTGGGTTCTCTGGGCGCCGTATTCGGAGACCTTTGCTTCTCCGTCATCAAGCGGCAAACCGGGATCAAGGATTACGGCAACCTGATTCCCGGACACGGCGGCATTCTTGACCGGTTCGACTCCATGATGATCGTGGGGCCTCTGGCAGAAATTTTGCTGCTTTCCATCCCGCTGGCGGTGTGAGCCATGGTAAAATGTGTCAGTATTCTCGGCTCTACCGGATCCATCGGGCGGCAGAGCCTGGACGTCATTGAAAAGCTTCCGATAAAAGTAGGTGCCCTGACGGCCGGGACCAATGTTGCCAGAATGGCGGAGCAGTGCCGCAGATTCCACCCGGATCTGGCGGTTATGGCTACACGCGAGGCGGCGCTGGAGCTGAAGCAGTCCTTGCCGGATACGTCTGTTGCAATCGCCTGGGGGGAGGAGGGCCTGATTGAGGCCGCCACGCTTCCTCAGGCGGACTGTGTCATCACAGCCGTGGTGGGAATGGTCGGGCTAAAGCCGACCCTGGCCGCGATCCGTGCAGGCAAGCGGATCGGCCTTGCCAACAAGGAAACGCTGGTCTGCGCGGGCGAGCTGGTCATGGACCGGGCGAAGCGGTATGGGGCCGAGATTATTCCGGTGGATTCCGAGCACTCCGCCATCTTCCAGTGCCTGATGGGCTGCGGGGACCATGGGGAAATTCAGCGCCTTCTGTTGACCTGCTCCGGCGGCCCCTTCTTCGGTATGACGCGGGAGCAGCTTTCCCACGTCACCAAGGAGGACGCCCTGCGGCATCCCAACTGGAAGATGGGGCAAAAAATCACCGTGGATTGTGCTACTCTGATGAATAAGGGGCTGGAGGTCATCGAGGCTATGCGCCTGTACCGGCTGCCGCTGGAGCAGGTAGACGTTCTGATTCACCGGCAGAGCATCGTGCATTCTCTGGTGGAATTCCGGGACGGCGCCATTCTGGCCCAGATGGGTACGCCGGATATGCGTCTGCCCATTCAGCTGGCCCTTACCTATCCGGAGCGGCTTCCCAGTCCGGTGGAGCGGCTGGACCTGACAACCTGCGGTGCTCTGTCGTTTACGCTGCCGGATACGGAGGCGTTTCCGTGCCTGAGCCTGGCCCGGCAGTGTGCAAAGGAAGGGGAAATGGTCTGTGCGGCCATGAACGGCGCAAACGAAGAAGCCGTTGGAATGTTCCTGGAAAACAGAATCGGATTCTATCAGATCTATGATTTGGTTTGCCGGGGAATAGAGGTCGTATCCCCGGAGGCCCATCCGGACCTGGAGCAGATTCTGGAGGCAGACCGTCTTGCCCGGCAGGCCGTCCGTGCGGCCGGAGCCCATCAGTAAAGCGAGGAAAGGTATGTATATTCTTTTTGCAATTTTGCTGTTCAGTCTGTTGATCTTCGTCCATGAGCTGGGGCATTTTGTCGCCGCAAAGCTTTCCGGCGTTCAGGTCAACGAATTTGCCATGTTTATGGGACCGGCCATTTTCAAAAAGCAGATTGGCCAGACCCTTTATTCCATCCGCTGCATTCCCTTCGGCGGTTACTGCGCCATGGAAGGGGAGGACGGGGAGAGTGACAATCCTCACGCCTTCGGGCACGCAGCCTGGTGGAAGCGGCTGATTATCCTGTCCGCCGGCGCCGCCATGAACTTTGTCACCGGACTTATCCTTCTGACGATCGTGTTTGCGCCGCAGAAGGAGTATGTCGTTCCGGTCATCAGCGGATATGAGCAGGGCTGTACGCTCATCGGAGAAGACGGTCTGCAGGTCGGAGATAAGATTTTGTCCGTAGACGGTGAAAACATTTACGTTTTCGGCGATTTTTCTATGATTTTGTCTCTGAATCCGGGAGACGTACATGACCTTGTGGTCCTGCGCGACGGAGAAAAGGTTGCGCTCGATCAGTTTTCCATGAAAAAGGCGTCCTTCCCCAACGAGGACGGCACCTCTACGGAGCGTTACGGATTCAGCTTCAGTGTGCAGACCGCAACTCCGGGCTTTACCATCCAATATATCTGGAACTCCGCTGTGGATATGGTGCGCACAGTTCGGCTGAGCCTCCAGATGCTCTTTACCGGGAAGGCCGGCATCCGGGACGTATCCGGACCGGTCGGAATAGTTCAGCAGGTTTCCGAGGTGGCGCAGACCTCGCGCAATACGCGGGAGGCCATTCTGAACGTCCTGTATTACGGTGCGCTCATCGCCATAAACCTTGCCGTCATGAATATGCTGCCGATTCCGGCGCTGGACGGAGGCCGGGTATTCTCTCTGCTGATCACCACGGTAATCCAGGCGATTACGCATAAAAAGGTCAATCCGAAGTACGAAGCCTATATTCACGCGGCAGGCATGGTCTTGCTGCTGATTCTCATGGCTGTAATCCTTTTCAAGGATGTATTTGTGATTTTTAAGGGGTGAACTTTATGACAAGACAGATTATGGTCGGCAAGGTCCCCATTGGTGCAGGCGCGCCGGTTGCAATTCAGTCCATGCTCAACACGCGGACGACGGATGTGGAGGGTTCTTTGGATCAGATCCGCCAGCTTCAGGCGGCCGGGTGCCAGATTGTGCGCCTTGCCGTTCCCAATATGGAGGCAGCCCGGGGCTTTTCCCAGATTTGCCGGGAAAGCCCGCTGCCCCTGGTGGCGGATATTCACTTCGACTATAAGCTGGCAATTGCGGCAGCCGAGGGCGGCGCCTCCAAAATCCGTATCAACCCCGGCAATATCGGCGGAGAGGACCGGGTAAAGGCGGTGGTGGAGGTCTGCAAGGATCGGCACATTCCCATCCGAATCGGCGTAAACGGCGGAAGCCTGGACAAAAAGCTCCTGGAGAAGTATGGCCACCCCACGGCGGAAGCATTGGTGGAAAGTGCCTTTTCCCATCTGGAGCTGCTGGAAAAATTCGGGTTTTACGACACCTGCGTCTCCATGAAGTCCTCCAGTGTTCCCACCATGGTCAGCGCGGCAAGACTTTTTCGGAGCAAATGTGATTATCCGCTGCACATCGGTGTGACGGAGACGGGGCCTGTCCATATGGGATTGATCAAATCCGCCATGGGAATTGGCGCATTGCTGCTTGACGGGATTGGGGATACCATCCGTGTCAGCCTGACCGACGATCCGGTTCAGGAGGTTCTGGCAGCCAAGGACATTCTGAAGGCTGCCGGGCTGCGCAGGGAGGGCGTCAACATCATTTCCTGCCCGACCTGCGGACGGACGCGTATCGACCTGATTCACCTGGTCAACGAGGTAGATGCCGCTCTGAAGGACTGCACCAAGCCCCTCACCGTAGCGGTTATGGGCTGCGTCGTGAACGGCCCCGGAGAAGCAAAGGAAGCGGACATCGGCATCGCCGGCGGGGACGGCTGGGGGATGCTCTTTGAGAAGGGTCAGCCTGTAGAGAAGCTGCCGTACGATGAATTGCTCCCGGCGCTGCTGCGGCGCATTGAAGCCATGTAAGGGTGACATACATGAAGGAAACCGTAACTTTTTTGGAAATGTTTCCATACTACCATCCGCCTGAGTCC
>CAKTKB010000044.1 GCA_934569195.1 uncultured Oscillospiraceae bacterium | reverse complement strand
TGAACTTTGCTGTCGTCTTTGCTGCGCTTGCAATTTGCAGCCCCGTTACGGCGCTGATCGCGTTGGCAGCTACGCTGCTTTCCCTTGGTTGCCTGTTCATCATTTCTCATTTCAGCCGTGTCAACGCCCCGGTGGAGGCCCAGGCGAACCGTGACCTCACCGGCGCAGTGATCGAATACGCCCGGGGGCTTGCTGTGGTGAAATCCTTCGGAAAATCCGGCGCTGCCATGGAATCGGTGGCAAAGGCCGCCCATGACAGCAAAAAAATTCACCTGAAAATTGAATGGGGCTACCTTCCTGCCAATGCCGGACACCTGCTGGCGCTCAAATGCGGTTCGGTGGGGCTGGCCCTGGCGGCAGCACTACAGTGCCTGCACGGCTCAATGGATTTTTCCATGATGCTGATGTTCGTGTTCTTCTCCCTCAGCATTTTTGCCGGACTGGAGCCGATCAGCGACAGCGCCCATACCCTCGGCGTGATCGACGATGCCATGAACCAGCTTGACGCGCTGCGGGCGCACCATTACATCGACGCGGACGGCAAGGATGTGACGCTTGACCGCTATGACATCGCATTCAAAAATGTCAGCTTCGGTTACGATTCCCGGACGGTCCTGAAAAATGTCAGCTTCCAAATCCCCAAAAAAAGCGCTACCGCCATCGTCGGCCCGTCCGGCTCGGGCAAAACCACCATTTGCAGCCTGATCGCCCGCTTTTATGACCCGCAGGCGGGCAGCATCACCGTGGGTGGACATGATCTCCGGGAGTTCACCTGCGACAGCCTGCTGAAAAACATTTCTATGGTGTTCCAGAATGTCTACCTGTTCCACGACACCGTTCGCGCCAATATTCTGTTCGGCAGGCCCGATGCCACCGAGGCGGAAATGATCGCGGCGGCAAAAAAGGCCCGCTGCCATGACTTCATCATGGCGCTTCCCCAGGGGTATGACACGGTCATCGGCGAGGGCGGCGGCACGCTGTCCGGCGGCGAAAAGCAGCGCGTTTCCATTGCCCGCGCCATTCTGAAAAATGCCCCCATCATCATCCTGGACGAGGCGACCGCCAGCATCGACCCCGAAAACGAGCACCTGATTCAGCAGGCGCTCTCCGAGCTGACCCGGGGCAAGACCGTGATTACCATCGCCCACCGGCTGGCGACCATCGAACAGGCAGACCAGATTCTGGTTTTGGACGACGGCCGGCTTGTGCAGCAGGGAACCCACGCCCAGCTGGCGTCTGTCCCCGGAAAATACAAAGAATTCATTGACATCCGAAAGAAATCGGAAGGCTGGAACCTTGCGGAATAAAAAGGAGAAATCATCATGCATGAAACAAAAAGATTAAAAGGCAGAGACCTGATCACCATCGGCATTTTTTCCGCCCTGTATTTTATCCTGAATCTTGCGGCCATGATCACCGGATTTGTGCCGGTGCTCTGGCTGCTGCTTCCGGGCGTTGCCGGAATTCTCACCGGCATTCCGTTTATGCTGATGGAATCGAAGGTGCAAAAGCCCGGCGCTATTCTCATCATGGGCCTGATCACCGCCATTCTCTATTTTGTGACGGGGCAGTTTACCGTGCTGCTGCTCATCACCTTTGCCGTCGCCTGCATTTTGTCGGAGGTATATCGGGCAATCACGAAGTACGATAACCGTTTCATCCATATGGCGATTTCGTTTATCCTCTTTTGCTACGGTATGCTGGGGTCCCCCCTTGCCATCTGGGTATACAAAGACAGCTTCTTAACCCAGATTCAGCAAAACGGTATGTCCGCCGAGTATGTCCAGTCCCTTTCCGGACTGATATCCGTACCGATGCTGATTGCCCTGTGCATTTCCCCGATTGTCGGCGGCGCGATTGGAGCCTTGATTGCAAGGGGACTGTTCCGCAAGCACTTCCGCAAGGCGGGCATTGTATGACAAGGCAAATCAGCGCCCTTGACCCGAGAGCGGGTATCTGGCTGCTGCTGCTCGCCAATATCGGCATGTTCTGCGAAAAGCACGCGTGGCAGGGCATTGTTATATCCGGTATGTTGCTGCTGCTTCTTTTGCTGTACCGGCAGTATGCGGCCGCCTGGAAGGGCGCAGCGCTGATCGTCGCTTTCCGTCTGCTGCTGAAATTTGTTTTCCCGCTGTGCCCCCGCCTGATCAACATGGTCTTTCCCGTGGTCATCAACTACACGCTGCGCATGATGCCCTGCATTTTGGCCGGAATTCTGCTGGTGCGCAACGCTTCCATGCAAAAAATGATTGCCGCTATGCGGGCTTTGCACCTGCCCCAGGGCTTTATCACCGCCATCTCCACCACGCTCCGGTATTTCCCGGCGATTAAGGAGGAGTTTGGGCATGTCTGGGCGGCGGCAAAGCTGCAAAATATCCCTCTATCCGAAAGGCTGGAGTCCACGGCCGTGCCGATCATGATGTCGGCAGTCAACACTTCGGACGAAATTGCCGCGGCAGCGGTGGTAAGGGGCATTGAAAATCCCTGCAAAAAGACAAGCTATGTCCGGCTCCGCATCACCGCCTCCGATTGGATTGTCATGGCTCTGGCGACGGCTTGCACGGCCGTGACCGTATGGATGGGGTATCGGATATGATCCAATTCCAAAATGTAAGCGCCACAATTCAGAGCAAAAAAATTCTGGACAATATCCATCTGACGGTAAACGACGGAGAGTTTGTTCTTCTTTGCGGAGAGAGCGGCTGCGGCAAAACGACGCTGACGCGCCTGATAAACGGGCTGATTCCCCACTTCGTCAAGGGTGTCAAGGTGGATGGCTCCGTTACGGTCGAGGGCCTGAACATCGCTGCATCGCCCATGTACAAAATCGCCGAATCGGTGGGTTCGGTCTTTCAGAATCCGAAAACGCAGTTTTTTAACACCGACGCTTCCGCCGAAATCGCCTTCGGGCTGGAGAACATCGGCGCAGACTGGGATTCCATGCACAAAAGGGTGGCGAAAACCATAGCCGATCTGGGAATCGAGAATCTGGCGGACAGAAGCGTTTTTTCCCTGTCCGGCGGCGAAAAGCAGCTGCTCGCCTTTGCCTCGGTATATGCTATGAATCCGCAGGTTTATGTCCTCGATGAGCCGTCGGCAAATTTGGACCATGCGGCCATGGAAAAGCTGCGCAGAATTCTGGAAGCCGTCAAAAAGAGCGGACATACCGTGCTGATTGCCGAGCACCGGCTGTCCTATCTGTATGGGCTTGCCGATCGAATCGTTTACCTGAGAGCCGGGCGAATTGAAAGAGAATTCACGGCGGCGGAATTTGCCGGTCTTTCCGAACAGGAACGGACCGCCATGGGGCTGCGGAGCATCCGTGCCGAAGAAATCCGCATCCCCGAGCGCACGTTCATCCGGCCGGATGATTCCCTTGCGGTGCATAATCTCTCCGTGAAGCGAAAAAAGCGAATTATCTTCAACGGCCTCTCCCTTTCCGCCGGCGACGGAGACATCATCGGGATCGTGGGCAGAAACGGAATCGGAAAATCCACGTTCTGCAATACGCTATGCGGCCTTTTACCGGCTGCCGGCGGAGAAGTGATTTTCCGCGGCAGGAAGCTCCCCCGCAGGGCAAGAACCAAGCAGTTCGGTATGGTGATGCAGGATGTCAACCATCAGCTCTTTTCGGACAGTGTGAAAAACGAGTGCCTGTCGGCCAATCCCAATGCCACCGATCAGGAGATCAAGGAGCTGCTGAGCAGCTTTGACCTGCTGGACTGCATCGACCGGCATCCGCTTACCCTGTCGGGCGGTCAGCGGCAGCGGCTTGCCATCTGTCAGGCAATCCTGGGCAAAAAGAAGCTTTTGATTTTCGATGAGCCGACCAGCGGACTGGACTTCCGCCATATGTGCCAGGTCACTGAATGGATGAAGCAATTGGCACAGCAAGGCTATATTCTGTTTGTCGTCACCCACGATTATGAATTTCTGAACCGTGCCTGCAACGGCTATATTCAGATTGGAAGGCTCGGTTGATTGGCTGCCGCACAGAGGTGTTTTTTATCATACAGAGAGCTTTAATCCAATTTGCTCTCAAGGCTTCCTAACAGCAAGCCCGTACCGGTCAGACGATCGATACGGGCTTGCTGTTTGATTATGCGGGATATCCGCTCCCAATCTTTGTGCGTAAGTACCGGTAGTAGCAGCAATCGGCCAATGGCCTTATTTTCTGCCGACGATCATGGTGAAGTTGCCCAGCAGCATCTCCTATTAAAAAATGAAAACGACAATACCGCCGACGATTGCCGCTCCCGCGACCCAAATCAGCGCCAGCACGCTTCTCTTTTTCAGCACCTGCCCCCAGGTCTGCACGAACGGCATCTCTTCAAGCCCCGGCAGTACCCAAAACCGACTGTGCCCGACCCACAGCTTGTCGATCACAAAGCCGTCGTAGACATTCATGACCTCAAGAAACAGCAGCGCCTGCCAGTAAGCCTCGCCAAAGCCGGAAAGCCTATTCCATACGCCGATGATCAGCACAAGCGCGGCAAGCATCACGATATAAAACGAAATCATAAAGTGCTTCCGTTTCCGGTTCATGGTATTGCGGTCAATCAGCCCCAACTCGATGGCCCGGTCCTGCACCGCCTTGGGGTAAAAGTATAGGCCATTGACCGCGCCGCCGATCACGGAGATTTTTACCATTGCGGTGAACAGCAGGCAATAAAGCAGCAATTGCAGTACGATCATCCTTTTTCCCTCCTCAGTCTGTGCGCCAGTCGCGTGTAGGAGGTGCCGAGACAGGTACACATCCCCGCATAGACGGCAAGAAGGACACACAAAATACTGAACCATGCACGGACCTTTACGGCAAGCAGCAAAGCTGCCAGAAAAGCAAGCCAGCTGAGCACGCTTCCCACAAGCATGGGGCGGCGTATTTTCTCGATGATCGCCAGCTCTTCCTCCGGCGTATAGAGCACAAAATCGTGCTCACTCCGGAAAATTGCCCAGAAGGAATAGCGGGAGACAAATTCGATGCCCTTCGCCCCGAGGCTGTGCTTCAGCTCTTCCACCTCGGCATTGCTCTTGCCGCGCAGATAGCACACGCGGAAGGTATATTGGTCAGGTTTGCATGGCTCAAATGTCCAGACGCCCTCCACAAGGCTTGCGGCAGCCCAGCCGGCATGGCACATTTTCGCCATATAGGCTTCGTCAGCCCTGTGGTTCATGGTATAGTTAAATTTCTTCATTGGATGTTCTCCTATGTATGGTTCAGAGCGCCGTGACAATCAGGGCTGTCAGCGCGGCGATTGCGGCAAACAGCGGTATTCCGTGCAAGAACGACTCCATATGCTTTTTCGGGTCCTGGTAGTATTTCTTCTCCGGCAGGAAGGAGAAGCGAATGCGTTTGGTGCTGCGCCACCAGAGCAGATCGATCACCAGAAAATCGAACAGCCCCAGCCCCTCGCCGAAGGCAAGGAAATACCAAAATGTCGACAGGTAACCCTCCAGATTCAGCACGCTTCTCAGCGCAAGTCCCAAAACGGAAAACAGGGCGGTGAACAAGAGCAGATTGCCAAGCCAAATGGCAGCGGTGGATTTTGCTTTCGGAACAGCCTCCCTAAGCTGCGGGTCGCTTCTTACGCGGTCCTGAACGGCCTCTGGATAAGACCGCAGCCCCAGGAGGTTCTTTTTGTCCGTGCCGGTTCCGAGGAAGCATATCCCCCAATACAGTAAATAAAAAACGATGGCAAGGATGATTTTCATGTTTTTCTCCTTTCTGCATGCGGATAGCGGAGCGTATCCTTTTCGCTTTTTGTGAGAATCGCCACGGCGCAGGGAATTTTTCCCCTGCACAGAACATAGTCTGCATCCGGATATCCGGCTTCGGAGAAGAACTGCCTGTATGTGTCAAGGGTGAATTCCCGCTTGAAGTCCGCACCCGCCTTGCCGATTGCGCCTGAAACGCCGTTGGTCCTGCTCTTGTCCGTCTGATTCATGTAGGTCGGAATGATGATCTTCCCGCCGGGCCTACAGACCCGCTCCAGCTCGTGCAATGCCTGATACGGTTCATCCAGCAGGTGGATCACATTCGCCGCGACGACCGTGTCAAAACGCCGGTCTGGATAAGAAAGCCGCAGAATGTTCGCCTGCTCAAAGCGGACATTGGCGTATTTCCCGTATTTCTTTTTTGCCCGTATCAGCATTTTTGCGGAAAAATCGGTGGCGATCAGGCTTTTGCAGCGAGGTGCAATCACGCCGGTCAAAAGCCCTGTGCCGCAGGCGCATTCCAGCACCTCATCGGAAGGCAAGATCAGCCCCGCTACCGCCGCGCACAGCGCCTTGTTTGCTTTTCTGTTGATGATATTTGCAAAAATGTCGTATACACACGCGACATTATCCCAGAACATCCTTCTGGCCTCCGTTTCACTTGTGGATTTTTGACGCATTCCGCCCGGACTCCTTTATGGAAGCTCCCGCGCCTGCCTTTGGCAGCCGTACCGTATGCAGGGATTTGCTGTTCAGCTTTAGTTAGAGTATGCTAACCGAATGGTTTTTGAAAAGCCGCATCTGCGGCTTTCGGCACGCATGCAATGCTGCGCATATCCTTTTCCCGAACCTCCGGCTACTTCCGGGATACCAGGCTGGGTCCGGCTGTTTCCTGCAGGCTTTTTCTTCGGAAGTGGATTTATCCTTATTATACCATCGGCTTTGTGCAAACACAATATCATTCTCAGATTCACGAAGAAAAAGTTCCGGTGTCGGCGGATACATTTCGGGACGCGCCCTTTTTGTGCGATATATCGCAATGGATTGCAGGCAATACCGGTTCGGTAACCGCAAAAAAACATTTGAAATTTTCATTCGGGTCCGTTATAATAAGCGTACAGCGTGTGGCGTTTCTGCGTAAATCCGGTTGCAGAAACGCCGCACGCCTTTTTGCAGAGGTGGGTGAGAAATGGCGGAATGAAAAACAACTTTATAAGCAAATCGAGTAGCAGAAATGCGTAAGTCCGGGTTTGACAGGACTTGCGCATTTCTTATTTTGTGAAGGAAAGGTGACTTTTATGGATAACGGAAATTCGTTTTTGGGGACGGAGCGCATCGGAAAGCTCATGCGGCAGTACGCCCTTCCCTGTATCATCTCCCTGCTGGTAGGCGCACTCTATAACATTGTTGACCAGATCTTTATTGCCAACGCAAGCTATCTTGGCTCTTACGGCAACGCGGCGAACACCGTGGTTTTTCCGCTGACGGTGGTTGCCCTCGGTATCGCCGTGTTTATCGGCGACGGATGCTGCGCCTTTGTGAGCATCGCCCTGGGACGCGGTGCCCAGGAGGACGCCCACAAATCCGTCGGCAATGCCGTTGTACTCTGCGTAGTGAGCAGCCTCGTGCTGACGGCGGTCTACCTCATTTTCGGCGAACCCATCCTCGCCCTGTTTGGCGGAACCGTCAATGAAGAAACCTATGTGTTTGCAAAAGAATATTTCTTCTATATCACCCTGGGCATCCCGTTCTATATGTTCGGGCAGGCCATGAATCCGGTGATCCGCAGCGACGGCAGCCCCAAATTTGCCATGGTGGCCACCGTTTCAGGCGCCATTGCCAATGTAATCCTTGACCCGCTCTTTATTTACGGCTTCCATTGGGGCATGATGGGCGCGGCGGTGGCTACGGTCATCGGTCAGGTGCTGACGGCGGCGCTCTCTATCTGGTATCTACGGCACATGAAGGTTGTCAAGCTGGAAATGAGTAGCTTCAGGCTGGACGGAAAGCTCATCCCAAAGTTCCTTGTGCTGGGGCTGACCAGCTTCCTTGCACAGATCTCGCTGGTTGTTTCCATGGCAGCCGTGCAGAATATGTGCATGAAATACGGCGCGAAGGATCCCGTCTTTGGTCAACCGGAATATGCGCAGATTCCCCTTGCCGTTCTTGGCATTGTGATGAAGTTCTTCCAGATTGCCATTTCCATCGCCATCGGCATGGCGGCTGGCTGTATTCCGATTGCCGGATATAACATCGGCGCAAAGAAAAGAGATCGTGCCAAGGCGTTGTTCTCAAAGCTGCTGCTGGCGGAGTTCCTGGTCGGCGCTGTTGCACTGGTGATTGTGGAGGCGTTCCCTCTGCAAATTGCCATGCTGTTCGGCGCGGCCAATGAAAGCGCCTACTATGCGAACTTCACCGTGAAGTGCTTCCGCATTTACCTGTGTCTGATGCCGCTGGCGACACTGAACAAGGGCACCTTCATTTACTTGCAGGCGCTGGGCAAGGCGTTTGCATCCACGGCGGTTTCCATGACCCGCGAGGTCATTTTCGGCGTGTCGCTGCCCATTATTCTGCCGATTTTCTTCGGGCTGGACGGCCTTTTGTGGTCGTTCCCGGCAGCGGACCTGCTGACCTTTATCATTGCGATTTTCTTCATCCGACAGACCTATCGTGAGCTTTCCGACGGCGGTGCGGACGCGCGGAAAGGGAAAGTAAAAATGAAAACAGAGTAATTCCTGTTCCCTAAGGCCCGGCAGAGGCATAATGGTAAGGTATTCCTGCACAAAGCGCCGGTATAAGAAAAGATCGACCGGGTTTGGTCGATCTTTTCTTCGTGTAAAAAACGTTATGCCGGGCTTACAGCGCCTGCGCCCCCTTGCGGGGCGGCTTCGCCCTTCGGAGAAGACGGATGGCTGCACTGCCAATGAGCATTCCAATCGCTACCGATGCCAGCACGTCCGACGGGAAATGTACGTAAAGATAGAGGCGGGAAAAGCCGATGAGGGCTGCCAGAGAAATGGCGGGAAGGCCGAATTTCCGGTTTGCCGCCGTCAGCGCAAAGGCCCCGATGACGGAGGAGAGGGTATGTCCGGAGGGAAAGGAATAATCAGCCGGATTTCGGATGAGCAGCGGTACGCTCTCCAGCCAGCAGGGGCGGGAACGGGCGACCCAGTGCTTCAGGCAGACGTTGCCCACCAACAAGCCTGCCGCCAAAGCGGCAAGCATCGTAATCCCATATTTTCGATATTTTTTTGAGATCGTCATAGCTGCCGCTGCCGCAATCCATATGGCGCCGCCGTTTCCCAGCGCAGTGATTCTGGGCATCAGGAAATCCATTGCGCCGCATTGCAGCGTGTCCCGAATCCAGTGAAGGATCGTCCAGTCGGCATTCTGAATCCATGTCAGCAAGCTCAGGCTCCTCCTTTGCCTCGCCGGAAGTCGGCGATTTTTTCCATAATCTGCTTTCGGCCGATCAGGAACATGGCGAGAATCGCGCCGATCTGCACGACCTGCCAGCCGGGCCAGCCGCAGCTGATAAACAGAGTCTGCACAGTCAGAACGGCTGTGCTTAGAAGCAGGACCTTCTTGAACAGACGGAAGGGAATGAAGCGCCGGGCATTCTTGGCCCGGACCAGGAAAACAATAAAATAGCTTGCAAGGGTTGCCAGCGCCGCGCCTTGGATGCCCAGGGGAGAGGGAATCAGCACCGCATTCAGGACGACATTCACACCTGCGCCCAGCAGAGAGGTCCAGAAGGACAGCCCGCTCCGCCGCGTGACCGTATAGACGCTGCCCATGAAGGAGGTAAAGGAACAGAACAGCATGGCGGCGCACAGCACGGGAACGTATTTCCACGCCTCGTAATAGGCGGCATCGGCGAGCACACGGATTTCTACCTGCGCCAGCGCAATCATGCCGCTGCAGGCGAAGGACAGCGCGGAAAGCAGCGCCAGCCACACGTTGCTGTAAAATTCGGCTTGCTCCTGCAGGCTGGTTTTGGATTCGTTGACCGCCGAATACTGCCATGCCTGCATGAGCACGCCGGAGAGCAGCGTCAGCATTGTAGGCAGCTTATTCGCAACGGAATAAATGCCGTTGGCTTCGTTTCCCAGCATGGCGGAGATCATATAGCGGTCGGAGACGCTGGTGATCCACCAGAATACGGTCGTCGGAATCAGGGGGATGCTGTAGCGGAGCATCCGCACCAACAGCTTCTGATTTGGATGCCGGGTCATGCGCTGCCACAGGCGCTTCCGGATTACAAGGTAGATGGTGGAGAGGCTGTCCGCCAGTCCTACGGACAGAACATAGCCCGTTACCCCCAGGCGGAATACGGTCAGAAAGAGAATGTTCAGCGTGACGACCAGCAGCGTGTTCAGCAGCCCCTGCTTTGCATACAGGATTGTGTCGCCGCCGGCGCGGACATATTGCTCGCAGACGGAGTGGTAGCAGGCGGCCAGGGTCATAAAGCCCAGCAAAAGCAGATACCCCTGGAAGCTTTTCACCGCCAGCCCCAGAATCGGCAGCAGCACCGCCAGCAGCACGGCTCCGGCTGTGACCGTGTAGATTCCGATGCTGAACACGCTCTTTTTGGCCCGGGGATATTCCGGCAAAAAGCGGAACACGCCGTCGGAAATGCCAAACGACACGAAGGGAGTCAACAGGCTTACCGTTGTGATGATCAGATCACCCGTGCCATACTCTGCCGGGGTGAGGGCGCCGGTATAAAAGCGCACCATAAAGAAGGTGACCAGCTTGGAGAGCAGCGTGCCGATGCTGATGATCACCGTGTTCTGGGCAAGGGCTTTGTATTTTCCTATGGTATGATTTCTCTTTTTTGGCATGGGAGGACTCCTGTTGCATCCCCCGTAAAC
>CAKTKB010000043.1 GCA_934569195.1 uncultured Oscillospiraceae bacterium | reverse complement strand
GGTCGTAGCTGCCCAGGGTGGCCATTGCCAGAATTTCCCCGGTATTCACATTCATCACCACGCCAAACGCCCCGTTGCGGACGTCGTAGCGCGCAATGGCCGCCTCCATCTGCTTCTCCAGGCACGCCTGAACGGTCGCGTCAATCGTAAGGACCAGATCGTCCCCGCCTGTGGAGGATAAATACCGCTCGTAAGAAAAGGGCATATCCATCTCGTTGTTGCCCTTCGTGGTGATCACCCGGCCGGTTTCCGCCGAAAGATAAGCGTTGTAAGCTGCCTCCACACCCTCGCAGCCGGTGTTGGAGGCATTCGTGAAGCCAATCACCTGCGCCGCCAGTGTGCCATAAGGATAGGAGCGCCGGGAACTTGGCTCCAAATGGATACCGGACAGATTTTCCTTTTGGATATACTGCCGTATTTTCTCCGCCACCTCCGGCTCCACCCGGGCGGCGACCTGCTTATAGCGTTTCGTGGTATCCTTCGCCTGTTCTAAAATCCATTGCGGCTCCCGCTCCAGCACCTCGCCCAGAAAATCTGCGACCGCCTCCAGGTCCGCGTGGGACTGCTTAAGCTCGTGAGGGTCCAGATAGACGTTCTCCACGCTCTGGGATACGGCCAAAACGTTCATATTCCGGTCGTAAATCGTCCCCCTGTCCCCTGTCACGGCGGTTGTCCGAGTCTGGTTTCGCAGGGCCATTTTCGCATAGTAATCGTAGGACGTAACCATCAGGCCGTATAGCTGCAAAACAACCGGCAAAAATGCACCGACGCCCAGCACAAGCATAACCAGCAGGATCCTCCGCTGATGCCCGCTGTCCTCCCGCAGACGCTGATATTCTCCGCCGCGCTTTTTCTTCACAGGACCGACGCCCCTTCCAAATCAGGATTTAGATTCACCAATGGGCAGCAAGAGTTCTCTCACTGCCCATTCCTTCTACTATCCTCATTTTATTGGCCAGTCCGAAAGTTATGCAAACAAGTCCTGAAGGAAAGCCGCAATTCTCTGCCAAATGTCCGTCTCCGGTTCCTCCGTCTGCTCCGGGGCAGGCGAGATAGAAAAGGCGGGCGACTGCTCCACGGGAACCAGTCCCATATCCTTTGCCGTCTTTTCCACGGCTGCCAGATCGATCTGTTCCGAATATGCCTGCCGGAGGTCCTGATTTCGCCGCTCCGTCTCCGCCTGGCTGAAACGCATCTGTTCCCTATATTGGTTTGCCTCGTGCAGACGGAGAAGGCCGCGCCCCAGCATCCCGGCCAGCAGCAGAGCCAGCACCACCGCGCCCACTGCGGCAAAGTCCACCGAAAGCACCCATTCGCTTTGCCGCCGCTGCCGCGGGCGGGGTACCTTGCGCCGGGGCTTGGGCTGCTTTGGCTCCAGCTTGCGCGCCGCGCTTCCGTCCGTATAAAATTGGATATATCGTATATCGTTCTTGCGGGCCACGTCAAGCTCCCCCTTTCCCAATCGTCAAATTTCTCACAGCTTCTGGCAGACACGCAGCTTTGCGCTGCGGGACCGCGGATTTGCGGCAAGCTCCTCCGCACTCGCCGTGACGGGCTTGCGGGTAATCAGCTTCACCTTCGGCTTGTTTCCGCAGACACATACCGGAAATTCCGGCGGGCAAGTACATCCCCGGGCCGCCGCTGCCATGGCGTTCTTCACGATCCGGTCCTCCAGAGAGTGGAAGGTAATCACCGCCAGGCGTCCGCCCGGATTCAGCGCCGGAATGGCATCCTCCATCACCTGGCGCACCGCACCCAGCTCATCGTTCACCGCAATCCGAATGGCCTGGAAGGACCGCTTTGCGGGGTGCTGCTTCTCCCGAAGGGCAGCCGCAGGCAGGGCGCTGCGAATCACATCCACCAGCTCCAGGGTCGTGCGGACAGGCTGCTCCGCACGGCGGCGGCAAATTGCACCGGCAATGCGGGCGGCGTAGCGCTCCTCCCCGTATTCAAACAAAATACGACGCAGCTCCTCCTCCGGCCAGGTATTGACCACCGTGTAGGCCGTAAGGCTGTCTCCCGTGTCCATGCGCATATCCAGCGGCGCATCACTCATGTAGGAAAATCCCCGGCTTCCGTCGTCCAGCTGAGGGGAGGATACCCCCAAATCCAGCAAAATTCCGTCCACACCGTCTATTTTCAAATCCCGTAAAATCTCCGAAATCTGGCAGAAGTTCCCATGGACCAGGGTAACGCGGTCTCCAAAGGGCGCCAGTCTTTCCCCGGCAGCGCGCAAGGCCGTCGGATCCCGGTCGATTCCGATCAATCTTCCGGTCGTGAGGCGCGCCGCAATCCGGCTGGAATGTCCCGCGCCGCCTAAGGTCCCGTCTACATAGATTCCGTCCGGACGGATCGCCAGTCCTTCCATGCACGCCTCCAGCAGCACGGATACATGATGAAATTCCGTCACAGTCCCATCGCCTCCAAGGATGCCAGCAATTTTTCGGGTGTCAGATTCTCCTGCTCAAAGTGTTCAAACTCCGCCGCAGACCATATCTCCGCCTGACCCGCCCGGCCGACGATCACCACATCCCGCTCAATTCCGGCGTACTGCATCAGGAAGGAACTCAAAACAAAGCGGAACTGCTTGTCCGGCGCGCAGTCCACCGCGTTCATAAAAATCAGGCTGGAGGCATCCGCCCGTTGGGAAAGCGGAAGCTGGTTAAAACGGCCGGTCAGTCCCTCCCAATCCTCCGCCGTATAGGCGGTAAGGCAGCGATGGCCGCAGTTCACGCCAACCGTGACAAAGAAGTGCTCGCCCAATTCCCCCCGCAGCTTTGCCGGAACAAATAGACGGTTTTTATCGTCCAATCTGGCGGGGTACTTTCCAATCATGCGCGCATCTCCTTTCCATTTTTCTCCACTTTATCTCCACTTTACTCCATACACCCACAGTATAACGCCTTATCGTCAAAAAATCAATGGTTTCACGCTGATTTTTCGCCGTATATCGAAAAAATGCGCCCGACCACCCGTCAGGCGCATTTTTTCTCAGCCCTGGAACAGCAAGGCTCCCTCCTCCAGCCTTCCCTTTACCCGCGTCGGCTTTCGTGCCGCATGCAGCAGATACACCGCCAGCGGTCCCTCTACCCGATCCTGGACCATCCGGCGCAGCTGCCGGGCGCCCGCTCTGCTCCTGCATTCGCTGCACAGAACCTCCGGCAGCTCCTTCGGCAGCGTCAGCTGAATTCCCTGCGCCTCTGCCCGGCGGCAAAGCTGATCCAGATATTTTCTGGATATTGTCTGCAATGCCGTGGCATCCAAGGCGTCAAAGCACACGATCCGATCCAATCTTCCCAAAAATTCCGGCGTAAACGCCCGGTGCAGCGCGTCCTCCGTTTCGCCGGCGCGGCCGTTCGGACGGAAGCCAAGGCCGTCTCCCTTTCGCTCGCTCCCCACATTGGAGGTCGCCACCACGATGGCATTCCGGAAGCTGACCCGGCGGCCGGTAGAATCCGTGAGACAGCCCTCCTCCATAATTTGCAGCAGGATTCCCGCCACGTCCGGATGGGCCTTCTCCAGCTCGTCAAACAGCACCACGCAATAGGGCCGGCGGCGCACCTGCTCCGTGAGCTTGCCGCCCTCCTCATAGCCCACATAGCCCGGAGGTGCGCCGATCAGCCGGGAGACCGACTGCTTTTCCATATATTCCGTCATATCCAGCCGAATCAGTGCTTTTCCGGTTCCATACACCTCCTGTGCCAGGGCGCGGCACAGCTCCGTTTTTCCCACGCCGGTGGGGCCTGTAAAGAGAAGGCTTGCAATCGGCCGGTTTTCGTCCCGGATACCCGAATAGCCCCGCCGGACCGCATCCGCCACCGCGGCTACCGCCCGCTCCTGTCCCACGACCTGCTCCGACAAAATCTTCTCCAGTCCCAGCAGACGCTCCCGCTCGTTTGCGGAAAGTCTGCCCACCGGGATTCCCGTTCTGGCCGATACGGCCCAGGCGATGTCCCCCGCCGTCACTGCCCGGACCCGTCTGCCCTCCCCGGAACGGCTCACCATCCGCTGCATCCGGTCCCGCAGCTCCGCCGCCTTTTCATAGCGGCTCTCCCGCACAGCCTCGCTCAGCTCCTGCTCCAGGTCCAGGCGTGCCGCCGATTTCCCCGTCTGGGATTCCTCCATTCTGGCTCTCGCCGCCCCCTCGTCCACCAGGTCGATGGCCTTGTCCGGCAGAAACAGGTCCGGCAAATACCGAATGGACAGGCGGACCGCCTCCCGCAGGGCTTCCTCGGACACGCGGATACGGTGGTGCCGCTCCAATCCGGGCTTCAGCCCCCGCAGAATCGCCAGCGTCGCCTCACGGCTCGGCTCCTCCACCATAACCGGTCGGAAGCGCCGCTCCAACGCCGGGTCCTTTTCGATATATTTCCGGTACTCCGTCAGTGTGGTCGCTCCCAGCATCTGCAATTCTCCCCGGCCCAGGGCAGGCTTGAATATGTTTGCCGCATCAATGGCGCCCTCGGCCGCTCCCGCACCCACAATGGTGTGCATTTCATCCACAAAGAGGATGACGTCTCCGCAGCGCCGGATTTCCGCCAGAACGTCCCGCAGGCGCTCCTCAAATTCCCCTCTGTACTTGGTCCCGGCCACCAGATTGGCCATATTCAGGCTGATCAGGTGCTTATCCTTCAGCTGCGGCGGCACATTCCCCGCCGCCATTCTCTGAGCCAACCCCTCCGCAATTGCGGTCTTTCCCACGCCCGGTTCCCCGATCAGCGCCGGATTGTTTTTGTTTTTCCGGCACAAAATACCAATCACCATATCGATTTCCCGTTCTCTGCCGATAACCGGATCCATGGACGCCGTTTTTTGCAGCAGATCCTCGCTGTACTGTTCCAGCAGCTTCATGGTACTCGCCTCCCTTTTCCGTCTGATTTCCCGTGTATCCTGCCAGTGCAGCGCCTCGATTGCCGACGTGAACAATGTATCGCCATCCATTCCTCCCATACGGATCAGCTCCATTGCACCGGACTTTTCCCGTCGGGTCATGGCAAGCAGGATGTGTATACGCGCCACCTCCCGGGAGCCAAGGAGCCTGGCCTCTCCGGCCGCTCCCCGCAGCAGCCGTCTGGCCTGGGGGGTCAGCCCCTGGGGAAGGGGTAAATCTCTGGCGCCCACGCCGAACATAAGCTGGATCAGCGGACGCAGCAGCTCCGGCCCCAGGCCCGCTCCGCACAGCAGCTGCCCGGGCAGGTCCTTCCCTTCCGACAACGCCAGCAGAATATGGATCGTGCCCACGTAGCTGTGTCCCAGCTCCCGGGCCTTTCCTCCGGCACACACGATCAGCTCCGCGGCTCCCGCCGTATATCGCACCGCGCATTCCCCCTTTGCCCGGGAATTCTCCCCGCGGATTGTGAATTTTATACGAATGTTCCGAAAAAGGAATTGCATTTTGAAAAAAACATGTTAGAATAGGGTTGCGTTATGGATATAACGTACCGACACTACATGGTTTGGAGGGAACATAATGGCTTACAGCATCAACGACGCCTGCGTCAAGTGCGGCACCTGCGCCGACAACTGCCCTGTCGAGGCAATCTCCGAGGGTGAGGACAAGTTCGTCATCGACGCCGATGTTTGCGTCAGCTGCGGCACCTGCGCCGACAACTGCCCCGTCGAAGCGATCGAGGAAGGCTAATTCCGGATCATCGCAATGCGCCTGCGCGGCTTGGAGCTTTTCCGGGTTGCGCAGGCCGTTTTTCTGTTCCAGGAGGTTTTTATGGAATTTCTACCCGGCGGATACACGCTGGTTCTCTCCCCCGACGCTTTTCCCCTGAGTACGGACTCCATTGCCCTGGCCGGCTTTGCCCGTCTCGGGCGCGCGGCCCGTGTGCTGGACCTGGGGTCCGGCTGCGGGACCCTGGGGCTTCTTCTCTGCTCGACTCATGCCGACTGCCGTGTCACCGGCATCGAGCTGCAGCCGGAGGCCCACGCGGCCGCTCTGGAAAACATCCGGCGCAACGGGCTGAATCAACGCATGGAGAGTATATGCGCCGATCTGCGGGATGTATCCCTGACCCCCGGCAGTTTTTCCTGCTGCATATCCAACCCGCCCTATTTTTCCGGCGGCCCCTCCGGCAGTCTCCCTCAGGCGAGGCACGATGGCTGCTGCACACTTCGGGAGCTGTTCGCAGCCGCAGACCGGGCGCTGAAATTCGGCGGAGACTTTTTCCTGGTGCATAAGCCGGAGCGTCTGGCGGAGCTGTGCGCCCGCGGGGCGGAGTTTCGTCTGGAGCCGAAGCGTCTGTGTCTGCTTCGGCATCGCCCCGAAAGTGAAATCAGCCTGATCCTCCTGCAATGCCGCAAGGGTGCCAGGCCGGGGCTTTCCTGGGAGCAATGGTGCCTGTTCGATGCTCAAGGAAATCCCACCGAGCAATACCGAAAACTCTATCACATCCAGCACATCTAGGAGGTATATTCATGGCCGGAATGCTTTATCTGGTTCCCACTCCCATCGGCAATCTGGGCGATATTTCCGTCCGCTGCCGCCAGACCCTGGAAAATGCAGATTTCATTGCTGCCGAGGACACCCGGGTCTCTCTGAAGCTTCTCAACTATCTGGGCATTCACAAGCCCTTGGTAAGCTATTTTGAGCACAACAAAGCCTCTCGCGGCGGCGTGATCCTGGATCGAATTCTCGCCGGAGAGACTTGCGCCCTGGTTTCCGACGCCGGTTCGCCTGCCATCTCCGACCCCGGTGAGGATCTGGTGCGGCTGTGCGCTCAGGCAGGTGTAACGGTATGCGCCATTCCGGGTCCCTGTGCCGTCATTACGGCCCTGAGCATCTCCGGCCAGCACACCGGACGGTTCTGTTTTGAAGGCTTCCTGTCCACTACAAAAAAAAGCCGCCGCGAGCACCTTTCGGCGCTGGCAGCGGAAAGCCGGACCATGATTTTTTATGAAGCGCCCCACAAGCTGGTCGCCACGCTGGAGGACATGGCCCAGGTCTTTGGGGAAGACCGTTCCATCAGCCTCTGCCGGGAGCTGACCAAGCTCCACGAGGAGGTTATCCGTACAACCCTTGGCGGTGCGTTGGCATACTATCGGGAAAACACGCCGAAGGGGGAATTTGTCCTGGTCATTGCCGGGGCGCAGCCGCCGGAGGAGCCGGAGCAAACCCTGGAGGATGCAGTCCGTCTTGCCATGCAGCTCATGGCGCAGGGGCTATCCCGAAAGGACGCCGCCAGGCAGGCGGCCCAAACCTCCGGTCTGCCCAAAAAGGCAATCTATGACGGGACGCTGGAGGCCGCGGCAGAGTCTGCGCCGGATCAGCAGTAAAACTCCGCCATATCCTCCAACCGCAGGCACCCCAGCCTTCCGGCCGGGTATTCCGCGTATCCGCACAGGCAGTCCAGGTCGATAAACCCGTCCCCATGAAAAATGGAAACGCCCCGTCCTTCCCGCGCCATCTGTTCCAGCAAACGGTCGGCCTCCGCATCGCTCCGGCCCAGGCACGGAACCGGCGTGTGTCCGATCACCACGGTATAGCCCGGCATGGGATTGGCCGCATCCGGGTCCGGCCGCTGCCAGACCTCTTCATAGACCGTATTCCCCGGGAAACCGTGGACCAGGTAAAATTGCCGTCCGTCCACCTGTATGTCCAGGTGAGACGGGAGTCCGGCCATATAAGTCAGAAGCGTCTGCTTCCGCGCCTCACCCATGCGCGCCAGGCCCGACAACGTGGGCGCATTTCCGTTCCGGTTCCAGTGGCGGATCGCCCTTTCGTCCGCATCCGGCGCATGGTAGCGCAGGCACATATATTCATGATTCCCCAGAAGAAGGATCATGTTCTTCTCCCGGCGGATATCCTCCAGCAGCTCCGCCCCCTCCGGGCCGCGGTCAAGAACATCGCCCAATATATACAGCGTATCCTCCGGAGAGAACCGGAGGATCTCCAGCATCCGGTGAAACCGCTTTCGGTCGCCGTGAATATCCGACATTACATAGGTCGCCATTTTCTTTCTCCCATTTACAGAATTCGACGGACGCCGAAGCCCCGGGCAAGGGGCCGCCGGCGTCCGTTTTTCGATTGTTCTCCGTCAGAACGGCAGCAGCACCATATCCTCCCGGCAATCACACAGGAATCTCGTCAGGAGCCGCACGCAATCCTCCACATCCTGCAGGGATGCCACCTCGTCCGGGCAATGCATATACCGCAGAGGAATCGACACAAGAGCAAAGGGGACACCCTTCCCGGTTTTCATCATCACGTCTCCGTCCGTACCGGTGCGCCCGCCCGCAGCCTCATACTGGATGGAAATGCCTTCCTTCCTGGCAGCGTCGGCAAGGGCCGCATTCAGCCCTTTATGTACTGCCGGGCTATTGCACAGCACCGGGCCTTTCCCGATGCCGACCGTACCCGTCTCCGCCGTACTTGCCCCCGGATAGTCCGTCGCATAGGTCACATCCACCGCGATGGCCAGCCTGGGCGCAACCCGGGACGCAGCAAAATAGGCGCCCGCTCCGGTCGTCTCCTCTCCCACGGTCGATGCGGAAAACGCACCGATCTGTACACCCTGCTCCTTGGCTCTGGACAGGGCCTCCATTACGATATAGGCGCCCAGGCGATCGTCCAGGGCACGTCCGGAGATTCGCCCGTTGCGCAGGCAGCGGAAGTCCGTGTCAAAATTCACCGTGTCCCCCAGGCTGACGGTCTGCAGGGCATCCTCCCGGTCCAGAGCGCCGATGTCGATGGTAAGGTCCGTCGCTTTCAGCCCCTCCTGCTTGCACAGGCTGCGGGTATTGACCACCGCACCATACACGATGCCTTCCTTGGTGTGAACCCGGACCTTATGTCCGGGATAGCAGGTGGAGTAAACACCGCCCAGATTGGACACCTTCAGAAAGCCGTCCGGCGTCACATTGGTGACGATCAGGCCAATTTCATCGGCATGTCCCGTCAGCAGGACACGGAAGCCGGCATCCGGATTGACCGCCGCCGTCACCGTCCCCATTTCATCCACCTGCACGCTATCCGCATGACCGGACATATGGCGGTAGATCTTCCGTTCAATCTCCGTCTCATTTCCCGATATGCTGTTGCTCAGCAGAAGCTCCTGCAAAAAAACCGGTACCATAAACTGAAATCTCCTTTGTTCTTTATATTTCCTGCGCGAACCGGCCTCCCGGCCGTCCTTATTGCCCCGTGCGGCGGCGGTTATAGAACCGGGCCAGCCCGCCCTCGCTGGTCTCCTTGTAATGATGGCTCAGGCCCAGGCCCGTCTCATACATGGCCTTACAGACCATATCGTAGCTGATGTTCCGGGTGCCGCAGAGGAAGTAGCTCAAATTGCATGCGTTCATGGCTCGCATGGCCGCTACGGCGTTGCGTTCGATGCAGGGAATCTGCACCAATCCGCAGATCGGGTCGCAGGTCAGGCCCAGATGATGCTCCATCGCCATCTCGGCTGCGTACTCCACCTGGTCCAGGCTCAGGCCATACAGCTCGGAAATAGCGGCCGCGGCCATGGAACAGGCCGTACCCACCTCCGCCTGGCAGCCGCACTCCGCACCGGAAATGGAGGCGTTGCGTTTCGTCAGAGCGCCGATGATTCCCGCCGTTCCCAACGCCCGGATGACCTGCTCGTCGGAGCAATGGCGCGTCTCCTGTACATACCGCAGCGCCGCCGGAAGCACGCCGCACGCCCCGCAGGTGGGCGCGGTGACAATGGTGCCATTATCCGCATTCTGCTCGGAGACAGCGTAAGCATAGGCACAGATCAGGCGGCACTCCCGCACCTGCGGCACCTCCGTAGCCAGCTCCTGCTCATAGAGGTGCTTTGCCTTGCGCTGCACATTCAGGCCCCCGGGGAGGGTTCCCGTGGCATGGAGTCCATCCTCAATGGATTGCTTCATGGTCTGCCAGACTTTCGCCAGAAAGTCCCAGATCTCCGGCCCCTCGTTCATCTCTACATACTCCGAGAGGGTCGCAATATAGCGCCACTTGCAGAAATCCGCAATCTCCGCAAAGGAGTTTTCCGGATAAACCTCCTCCTGATCCGGCAGTGTCCGCCCGGGGATCCGGATATCGCCGCCGCCGATGGATTCCACCCGCAGGCGGTCCACCTCCTCCCCGGATTTCAGGGCGATAAAATCCATTGTGTTCGGATGGGAGTCGGGCAGGGTTTCTTTAGAAAAAATGATCTCCGTCGGCAGAGGCGACAGCACCTGCCGGAGCACCCGGTCCGTGCCGTGTCCCACGCCGGTCTTGCTCAGGGAGCCGTACAGAATCACGCGGAAGCCGTCCGCCTGGGGGTGCTCTGCGCGGAAAAGCTCCGCCGCACGCTCCGGTCCCATGGTATGGGAGGAGGAGGGTCCCTTACCGATTTTGTATATATCCCGGATGGATTTCATACAGATACCTCCATCGTAGTTCTTTATTTCGATGTAAGTATAGCAAATTCTTCTTGCAATTACAATCTCTTAAAAAATTATTCCCTCTGCAGGGCCTCCAGCGCCAGCTCTCCGGCCAGCTTGAAGAGTGCATCTGACAGAACCTGCTCCAAAGAAATCCCCATTTGCTGGGCAATTTGGGCATAAAACCGGACAACCGTCGTGTCCAGAGAAAGCGTCACCAAGGTCATCGCCTTACCTCCATCCATAT
>CAKTKB010000042.1 GCA_934569195.1 uncultured Oscillospiraceae bacterium | reverse complement strand
ACGTTGGGCTGGGGACCTTCCGGCCGGTGAAGGCGGAGGAAATTTCCCAGCACCATATGCACGCGGAGCTGTGTATGATTTCTCAGGAAACGGCCGATATGCTCAATGAGACGCGAAAGAGCGGCGGGCGGATCATTTGCGTGGGAACAACCTCCTGCCGGACGTTGGAATCCCTGGTGAATCCGGACGGTTCCTTCTGTGCCAAATCTCAGTGGACAGACATTTTTATCTATCCGGGATACCGGTTCCGCGCAATGGACGGCCTTGTGACCAATTTTCATCTGCCGGAGAGCACGCTAGTTATGCTGGTTTCGGCTTTTGCCGGAAGGGAGCATGTTTTGCACGCATATAATCAGGCGGTGCAGGACCGATACCGATTTTTTTCCTTTGGCGACGCCATGTACATCGGCAGTCATACGCAGTCGGATGAATCGCCAAAAGAAGGACAGCCGCAGCATGTGCCGGAGGAAGGCGTATGAATGCGAAAGTGGATATCTCCGATGCCTGGATTGTGACGCAGCGGTTGATTCTGCGGCCCTGGCGGGAGTCGGACTTAGCGGATTTTTACGAATATGCCAAGGTGGACGGCGTCGGGCAAATGGCAGGCTGGCTGCCGCACAAATCCATAGAGGAATCCAGAGAGATTTTAAGAAGCTTTATTGCGGACAGGCACACGCTGGCGCTGGAATTGCGTGAGAGCGGGAAGGTTATCGGTTCCCTTGGCTTGGAGCAGCTGCGCCCGGACCCTGTCGGAGGCGAGCGAACCGGCAGGGAAATCGGATATGTGCTCAGCAAGGACTATTGGGGCCGGGGGCTGATGCCGGAGGCAGTAAAGGGCGTAATCTCTTACTGCTTCTTTGAGAAAAAGTTGGATTTTTTGGTGTGTTGCCATTTTCTTCGGAATCATCGTTCCCGCCGCGTGATCGAAAAATCCGGGTTCCAATATCTGCGTGACGGCGTATACCAGACCCGATACGGGACACAGGAGCAGACGAAAATCTATATTCTGCACAATCCTATGAAGATTTCGGCCCCTTTTTCGGCTGCCATGGTGGACCTGGAGACGCCGCGTCTGCGTTTACGTCCCCTGGCTGAGGAGGATTGGGTGAGTATGTATCCGTCCCTGGCGGATCCTGAGATTGCGGATATGATCGGGTGGCAGCCGGCGGAGAGTGCGCAGCGGGCACAGGAAATCGTCCGCGGAATGGTGGAGGGCGGAGAGACGCTGGCAATTGAGCTTAAGGAGGGCAACCGCTTTGCGGGGACGCTTTCCGTGCAGCAGCGCCGTTGGTCGGATTATCCTATCCATCAGGCCCTGCGCGGCAGAGAATTCGGCTTCGACCTGAAACGGGACTACTGGGGTCGGGGGCTGATGCCGGAGGCGGTCAATGCCCTGTGTGCATATTGTTTTTCGTCGCTGCATTTTGATTTTGTGACCTGCGGACATTTTTTGCGGAATACCCGGTCGCAGCGCGTAATTGAAAAGTGCGATTTTCATTTCCTGACACAGAAGGAGCAGGTCCTGCCCACCGGCGTGCGGGAGGAGATTGCTACCTACATCCGCTATTCACCTCAAAACCCAAGGGGAGAGTTTCATTATGTTTAAGCTTCTGAAGGTAGAAGGGGCTGCGCGCCGCGGCGAGTTTTGCTGCGCACACGGTACGGTACAGACCCCTGTTTTCATGAATGTTGGCACGCAGGGTGCAATTAAGGGCGCGCTGAGTGCGGAGGATTTGAAGGAAATCGGCTGTCAGGTGGAGCTGTCCAACACCTACCACCTGCATCTGCGTCCGGGGGACGATGTGGTGCGCAAGATGGGCGGGCTGCATAAGTTCATGACCTGGGACGGTCCGATTCTGACGGATTCCGGCGGGTTCCAGGTGTTTTCCTTGGCGTCTCTGCGAAAGATCAAAGAAGAGGGCGTTTACTTTGCCTCGCATATTGACGGCCGGCGTATTTTCATGGGACCGGAGGAGAGCATGCAGATTCAGTCCAACCTGGGGTCGGATATCTGCATGGCCTTTGATGAGTGCATTGAAAATCCGTCGCCTCGGGATTATGTGCAGAAGAGCGTGGATCGCACCTACCGCTGGCTGGTTCGGTGCAAGGCCGAGAATGCACGCCTGAATGCGCTGCCGGATACGGTGAACCCCCGGCAGATGCTTTGGGGAATCAACCAGGGCGGAACATATTCGGATATCCGCGTGGAGCATATGAAACGGATTGCCGATCTGGATTTGCCCGGGTATGCGATTGGCGGACTGGCTGTCGGGGAGACGACGGAGGAAATGTACGACATCATTGAGGCGGTGGAGGAGCATATGCCCCGAGACAAGACCCGCTACCTGATGGGAGTGGGTACGCCCAGCAATATCCTTGAGTCGGTGGCCCGGGGCGTGGATTTCTTTGACTGCGTTATGCCGGCCAGAAATGCCCGCCATGCCCGCCTTTTCACCTGGCAGGGGGCGATTAACCTGAAAAACGCCAAGTACCAGCTGGATCAGTCTCCCATTGATCCGGAGTGTGACTGCCCGGTGTGCCGCCGGTACACCCGCGCCTATATCCGCCACCTGTTTGTGGCGGAGGAAATGCTGGCTATGCGCCTGTGTGTCATGCACAATCTGTATTTCTACAACAAGCTTATGGAGAAAATCCGCGACGCGCTGGATGCCGGATGCTTTGAGAGCTTTCGCAGGGAATATTCGGAAAAATTGGCCAGGAGAATTTGAACTTCCTCTTGCATTTTCCAACAGGTTTGCTATAATGTACGATGTGAATAAATGCGAAGGAGAAATTTCTATGCTGAATTTTCTGTCTGGTACGAACAATGGAGGCAGCATGGCCTCTACCATGATTATGCTGGTGGTTATGCTGGCTATTTTCTACTTCCTGCTGATTCGTCCGGAAAACAAGCGGAAGAAGGAAGCCGAGCAGATGCGCTCCGCGGTCAAGGTTGGCGACAAGATCATTACGATCGGCGGAATTGTGGGTACGGTCGTAAGCGTGAAGGACGATAAGATCGTCATTGAGACCAGCGCGGATCAGGTGCGTGTGGAGTTTGCCAAGTGGGCAATTTCCAGCAATGAGACCGCTGCTGCCAACGCTCAGGCTGAGGCCAAGAAGGCACAGGAAGCCAAGGCTAAGGCCAAGGCTGCCAAGAAGGCTGAGAAGGCCGAGAAGGACAATCGCTAAGCCCCCAAGGTCTATAGGATAAGCCCCGCGCGGATTGCGCGGGGCTTTGTCTGTGCATTTCGGAATATAGATCTGCCGATCGCTTGCGGGCATGGGGACCGGAAGAGACCCATGAAGCAAGGCTGGAACCAACAGACGAGCGCTTCAGGGTGTGCGGAAATCCTGCTCCACCACGTGGAACTGCTGCCAAGGCTCGGCGTCGAAGCCCTTTGCGCCCGGCTTGTGGACGATGGTCAGATCGTCGCCCATGGCCAGCAGATCATCCAGAACCATGCGCGGGGCATACACACCCAGCTGCGGCGCGTCGCCGCTGAAGTAAAGAAAGCGGGGGGCGGCGTCATGAAACACGCCGGAGTCCAGCGCGGTAAGGCTGGCGGGGAAGTAGATGGCGTTCAGGTTTCCGTACTCCGGCGCGATGGCATTGGAGAACTGGGTGATTCCCTCCTTCACGACGATGGTGCGAACGGAATCCCGAATAGGGTAGAGGTCTATGGCCGAGCGGGTCCAGAAAGCAGACTGCCCACGACCCTTTGCGTAAACGGCGTGGGTTTCCGGGAAAAGCTCCGTGTACCAGTGCTGTGCGGATTCCAGACCGTCTGGGACGACCTCCCCATGCCCCGAAAAGACCAGCGTGCCGGTATATGTGTTGAGCGTGTAGCGAATGCCGTCATTTTCCCGGCCCATATGGCACAGCCAAGGATAGGCAAAGACCATATAAAGAACCGCCGTCAGAAGCAGGACAATTACCAAAACCCGGACGGGCTTTTTCAGAATAGCCATAGTACCCTCCCTTTACTGTGCCGCGGGGAATCCCAGATTGCCCAGGACAACCCGCTTAATCGTACCGTAAATCTGATTGAGCCATGTGTAACGGGAATGGATGCAGGTAAAATCCTCCTCCACCAGGTGAAACTGCTCCCATTTCCCGGTAAAACCCTTCGCTCCGGGACGATATACGATGGTGAGGGAGGCGGGGTCCTGTATTCCCTGGAAGGTTTCCGGGCTGATTTCCGGAGCGTCACCGCAGAAGTAAATGGTCTGGACAGAAGAATAGGCGAAGACATCGAAAGTGAAGTCGTTGCTTGCGGTTCCGATGCTTTGCACACTGGCGGGAATCCAGACCTCCTGGACGTTGTCAAATCCGGGCAGAAGCATTCCGTTCAGATTTTGGTAGCCCTCCAGGAGAATGAGACGTTTCACCTGGGTGCGGACGTCCTCCAATTCCGGGACCATCTTTACGAAGTAATCCTCTGAGGAGGATTGGGCAAAAGAGGTGTTGGGCAGGTAAATATCCTGGAGTTGGCCGTCCCCAAACAGAACCAGGTCGCCGCTGGGGGAGTGGAAAGCATACCATGCGCCGGGGGCATTCGTACCCCAGTGCTGCGTCCAGGGCAGCAGAAAGATGCACAGCGCTGCCACGGCAATCAAAACCACGGCAAGAACGGACAGCAAAACAATTTTTCCTTTTTTCATAGTACCCTCCCAGATCAAGGTATGCTGCGGCGGTGCCGAAACAAGCAGGGTTACGGCGCACGGAAATCCTGCTCCACTACGTGGAACTGCTGCCAGGGCTCGGCGTCGAAGCCCTTTGCGCCCGGCTTGTGAACGATGGTCAGATCATCGCCCATGCTTTGCAAAGCCTGCAGGATGCCCCGCTCGGTTTGCTCGCCAAGGGCGGGGGCGTCTCCGCTGAAATAAATGGTTTTAACGGACATCTGGTGGAGAAGGTAGTAGTCAAATTTTGTCAGAGATGCGGGAAGGTAGAGGGTTTGCGCCTGGCTGCACATGGGAGCCAGTGCCAGATTGATATAGGTGATGCCTTCCTTTACGACTACGGTGCGAACCTTATCGCGCAAACGGTACAGATCGGCGGAGGCTTTGGTCCATACGCAGGTTGTGCCGCCATTGTTGGTCGTCTCCATGTACCAGTCATAGGTTTCGGGGAAAAATCGGGTATAGCTGTGCAGGGAGGGGTTGGCATCTCCTGCTTTCAGCTCGCCGGTTCCGAAATAGACCAGCGTTCCGCTCGGGGTATGAAGTGCGTAACGGATGCTCTCATTTTCTCTCCCCAGGTGATGAAGCCAGGGAAAAGCAAAGAGCATAAAGGCCACAACGAAAAGGGAAAGCAGAGAAATGATAAGAACGGTGGATTTTTTCATTTTCATTTGTCAGCCCTCCGTCGGCAGGTATTCGCCGGTAAATGTGAGAATCAGGGATTTTGCGACGTAATAGGCTTTGGTCAGCCATCCCAGTCTGGAGTGGGGGCAGGAGAAATCCTGCTCTACCACGTGGAATTGCTGCCAAGGCTCGGTATCAAAGCCCTTTGCGCCCGGCTTGTGGACGATGGTCAGATCTTTGGGATCGGTGTGCATATTCCGGAAGGTCAGGCTGTCCAGCTGTGGCGCGTCTCCGCAGAAGTAGATTGTCTTGACATATGCGTTGCCAAAGACATCCCCGGAGGGGTAATTACCCCGGGCGCCAATGCGGATGACCGACGCGGGAATCCACACCTCCTGCAGATTTTCAAAGTCGGGGACCAGGGTGCCCAATACATGGGTGATTCCTTCCGAGATTACCAGCTGCTTCACCTGGGAACGGGATTCCCCCAGTTCGATCGCCATGGTACTGTACCATTTTTCGGGAGTCGGGCTGCCCGCCAGGTAATCGATGTATTTGTGGTTCATCTCCGGTTCTCCAAACAGCACAAGCGTGCCGGTGCGTTCATGGAGCGCATAGACATTTCCGGGCCAGTCTGCCCCAAGGTGCTGCGTCCAGGGATGCAGGAAGAGGTACAGCCCCGCCGCCAGAATAAGCAGAACGGCGAGAATTACAAGCGGAATGATCTTACCCTTTTTCATACATACCTCCTGATTATGCGACAGGTTTGCTGCCGTTTATGACATATGGGAACGGGAGCTTTTGTGAAGAACGGTTCCGTAAATGAATTACGTTTTATTGTACAATTCTTCCTATGTACAGTATACTTGATTTGCAGAGCGTTTTCAATTGTCAAAGTACACAAACAAGCTGCTATTAACGGTTGATTTTTGCGAAAAAATTGTGCAATTTGACGAACGAGAAGACTGGAATTTTCTAAAAAGGTATGATATACTGAATTCTGTCGGCAGGCTTGTATGCCGACCGGAATTTTTCAGACTGTGAGGTAACCCATGAACGAAAAGGAAATCGGTGAAATCCGCCGCAGGACCCGGCGGGACCGAAGCAATATGACGGCTGTTTACGGCTGCTATGTCAACGACAGCGGGGAGATCATCTCCGAATTTCAGCGCAGTACCGGCATCATGCCGGAGAATGAGGCGGACAAGTATTTCGGAATGCTGCGCCGGACGCTGTCCGGCTCCCTGGGAAAGAACCTGATCGATATCACCTTTCAGACGGCGCAGGTGGCGAATAGTCCGGAGCACCGGCTGCTCATGTCTCTGCGGGAGACGGGGCTGAAGGATGAACAGACCCGCATGGAATTTTATCAGAAGGTGATCGGCTCGGTGTCCCTGGAGGGGGCATACCTGATCCTGCTTGGCTGCGACCGGTACGATGTGCCCTTCCGCAGCAAGGACGGGGAGCGCCAGAGCGAGGCATCCCAGGAGGTATATACCTATATCCAGTGCGCCGTGTGTCCGGTGAAGCAGACGAAGGCTGCCCTGCATTATGTCCCGGAGGAGAAGATTTTCCACGACGGCGGCATTACCAATGTGGTTTGCCCGCCGGAGTTGGGCTTCCTTTTCCCGGCGTTTGATAATCGGGCGACCAATCTGTATAACGCCCTCTACTATACCCGCAGTACGAAGGAGAGTCAGGAGAGCTTCGTGGACGCGATTTTCCATACCCCCATTCCCATGCCGGCGCAGGAGCAGAAAAAATCCTTTGAGGCACTGCTGACCACCGCTCTTGGGGAGCAATGCAGCATGGATGTGGTGCAGAATGTTCACGATCAGCTTTGCCAGCGAATGGAGCTGCACAAGGAGAGCAAGGTGGAGGAGCCGCTTCTGGTAGGCAAGCAGGAGGTTGCGGATGTTCTGCGGGACAGCGGTGTTTCGGAGGATCACCTGGCGAAGTTCCGGGTGGATTACGACGAGGCGTTTGGCTTCGACGCAGAGCTGCATCCTAAGAATATCATTGACAGCAAGCATTTTCAGATTCACACCCCGGATGTCACCATCCAGGTGGACCCGGCCAGAAGCGACCTGATCGAAACACGGATCATCGGCGGGACGAAGTACATCCTGATTTGCGCGGACGAGGACGTGGAGGTAAACGGCGTAAGCATCCACATTCAGGACCGGGATACGGCAAGGGTGTGACGGCTGTACCCTGAAATAAAAACGGAAGGAAGGTTAGAATCGTGCGATTATCACTGGATCGGTGCCATGTCAGGCTGGAACATCCCGCAGCGCAGACCTCTTTGCTTGCTATGGGTGGTTTTTTCTTCCTGCGGGTCCTGCTTTATTTCGGCTTGAGGGATTTGTCCGATACGTCGGCCGGGGCGTTGATCGGCGGCGCGATTTTGCCGATGCTGCTTTCCGGGGCATATTTGGTTTTGGTCCGCTTCCTCCGTTTTGCGAAACCGCTGCCGTATTGCATCGGCGCAGCGGCGGTGTGCGGGATTCTGGCCTTCCGGGGGTTTGCCATGGGAAACGTTGTCCTGGTTTTCCTCCATACCATGCTGCTTCTGTTGGGCGGTGCGGCGATCGTGGGCATGTTTTTGGGAGTTGTCCCTAAGAACGTAAGCGCTTTTGCCCCGCTGGCCGCCGCGGTTGCGCTGCGGGTGATTGCCTATGATCTGCCCCATATAGCTGCCTTTGGTGATTTGCAGCAGCTGACGGATGAGCTTTCTACGCTTTGCCTTATGATATGGGCCTGCTGTATCCCGCTGCTTGTTCGCCCGGAGGCGGTTCCGGCCAAGACGGCGCAATGAAAAAACGAAAAATCCCCTGTCTGCTCAACCTGAACAGACAGGGGATTTGTGTATGCAGCAGCCGCCTACCGCGATGCCGGCAGATGGCGATTACCGGATGTTACTTTTTCTCTGCGGAGGCTTTGACCAGATCCACGATGATCTGTGCGCAGCGGTCCACGCCGATTACGCTGGTATCCAGGCAAATGTTGTAGTTCTGCGCCATGCCCCACTCCCGGCCGGTGTAATGCTGGTAGTTGACGCGGCGTCTCTTATCCTTCTCCTGGAGACGGGACTCCGGGCTTTTTTCCGATTCACCGTACAGCCGCACAATGCGGTCGGCCCGGAAGGCCATATCGGCATATGTAAAAACGTGAAAAGCGTCCGGACGGTCCTTGAGGATATAGTCGGCATTTCGGCCTACGATAACGCACGGCCCTTTTTCTGCCAGCTGCAAAATAACGCTGCACTGAATATTCCACAGAAAATCCGCTGTGGAAAGACCGTTCATTACGCCGGGAATTCCCTGAGGGGTGAAGGCGTAAGACAGCCGGGTAAGGCCGGGGGAGTGCTCTCCGTTTTCCTCGACAAATTTGGGGGCAAAGCCGGACTCCATGGCAATCTGATCCACAAGCTCCTTGTCGTAGAACGGGATATCCAGAGCCTCGGCAACCTGATGACCGATGGTGCGGCCGCCGCTGCCAAATTCCCGGCTGATGGTGATGATTTTTTTCTCCATAAAAAATCCTCCTTCTGGAGCAGATCCTGCTTCCTATATGCAATTATAGCAAAATAGCCTGAAAATGTCAAACAAAACCTCTGCACTTGGTTACTTTCACCAGGGAGAATGCCCGGCGGAGAGAACAGGGAGGGAAAATATTGGGGGATTTGGGTTGACAAGGAATGGGGCAGATATTATAGTAAGGGAGGATGCAGTCCGATGCCTGCGCCCCACAGAGAGGATGGCGGGCATAGAATAGATTTTTATAGGAACGGAGTGATTGGAATGGAAGAAAATATCCCCGGAAAGGGCGCGGCGATTACCAGTATGGTGCTGGGTATTGTCGGCGTTGTGTGCTGGTTCTTTGGCTGGAGCTCGGTCGTATCGGTTGTGCTGGGTGTGATCGGCCTGATTCTGGCGAGTAATGCGAAAAAGGCCGGTTACGAAAGCGGTGTGCGCACGGCCGGTTTTGTACTGTCGCTGATCAGCCTGATCGGCGGTGCAATCGTGGTGGTTGCCTGCGTTTCCTGCGTGGGTCTGCTGACGGCGATCGGTGGAGCGGTTGGAATTGCCGGCTACTAACTTTCGGAGCATGAAACCGTACACGGGGGGCGTTTTGCGCAGAGATGTATCCTGAAATTACAATCTTGGGCAGGACGATTCCTGTGTACGGAATTTTTGTAGGGCTGGGCGCCCTGGCTGTGCTGCTGTATTGCGGGTGCAGCCGTAAGTGGACCCGATTCCCCGAGGCGGACCGGGAGCTGGCATTGATATACGGTCTGATCGGCATGGCCGTAGGTGCAAAACTCATGTGGCTTGCTACGGTTTGGCCGCAGTTCCTGGCGGATATTCCTCGTTTATTTTCCGATCCGGTCGCATTTGCGCAGGGATACCTGTTGGGCGGATTTGTGTTTTATGGGGGGTTGCTGGGAGTGCTTCTGACCTGGTGGATTTATTGCCGGGTGGAGAAGCTGCCCTTTTATGAGTTGTGCCGCAGTCTCATGCCGGTGGTGCCGCTGTTTCACGCTTTCGGAAGAGTAGGATGCTTTTTTACCGGCTGCTGCTATGGGCGTGCGGCGAGGGGATGGGGTGTTGTCTATTCCTTTTCGCATATTGCGCCCAATGGTGTGGCGCTGGTCCCGGTCCAACTGATGGAGGCGGGGGCGGAAGCGATTCTGTTTGTCCGGCTGGTGCAGATGGTAAGAAAAGGAAAAGACGGGCGGCACATGCTGTGCTTTTGGCTCGCGGCGTACGGTCTGGTGCGGTTTGTCCTGGAGTTTTTTCGGGGAGATACATATCGCGGAATCCTTGGCCCGTTTAGCCTGGCGCAATGGACCAGCATGGGTGTAGTTGCGCTGGCCGTCGGTCTTACAGCGGCGGGGCAAAGCAGAAAGCCCGCCGGTTCCGCTGCAAAATAAGCCGTGCAAAATTCAGCGCGGCTTTTTTTGAACGCTGCATAAAAACATAAAAAGCGTAAATACGTCTGTATCAAGGGTGGGAAAAAACAGATGGAATCCATTCTGGTGAGCGCGTGCCTGCTGGGGGAATGCTGTCGTTATGACGGAAAAGGAAAGAAAAATGACGGCATATGCCGCCTGGCGGAGAATCCGCAGCTGTGTCTGATCCCGGTTTGCCCGGAGCAGCTGGGAGGCTTGCCGACACCGAGGCCGCCGGCTGAGCGGGTAGGGGACAGGGTGCGCAATTCCAGAGGAGAGGATGTGACGGCTGCCTTTGAACGGGGTGCGAGGCGCACTTTGGAAATTGCGCTTCAAAACGGGTGTACGACGGCCGTTTTGAAGGAGCGAAGCCCTTCCTGCGGGAGCGGA
>CAKTKB010000041.1 GCA_934569195.1 uncultured Oscillospiraceae bacterium | reverse complement strand
TTCTCCAACTATGTTGTCGGCAAGACGGCCGACGAGGTGTCCGGCATGAAGACGCAGGAGGTTGAAGGACATCTGATCTCTGCGGATGATGCGCTGCTGTCTGCCGGCTGCACCATTCAGATCAGCAGCATCTGCGCCGTGATGGCACAGTCTGCCAACAACGCTCGCTGATAGACCAATAAAGGAATTTTACAGAATTGAAAAAGCTTAAATTGCTTTTCTGTCTGTGTCTGGTTACAGGGCTGCTTGCCACTTTGGCGGGCTGCCCTGCAACTTCACATAGGGCAGAACCCAAGGCTATGGCCTATTTTACCTTTTTTGACACCGTGTCCTATGTTTACAGCTACGCCGACGATGCGCAGGAGACCTTCTCGGCCAACTGCCAGCTGGCGGCGGAAACACTGGAGAACTACCATCAGCTGTTCGATATCTATCACGAGTATTCCGGGACGGTCAATCTGGCTACGGTGAACCGGAATGCCGGGGGAGAGCCGCTGGAGGTGGAGCCGGAGCTGATTTCCTTTTTGCTGTACGCGAAGGAAATGTATACCGCGACCGACGGGGAAATGAACGTCATGATGGGGGCGGTGCTGCGCCTTTGGCACGACTGCCGGGAGGCGGCTTCTCAGGACGCTGCGCACGCATCCATTCCTACGGAGGAGGAACTCGCCCATGGGATGGATCACACGGATATAAACGCCCTGGAGATCGATCCGGAGCGAAATACCGTGCGCATTACGGACCCGGAGGCATCTTTAGATGTGGGCGCCCTGGCAAAGGGCTATGCTACCGAGCGTGCGGCCGAGCGGCTGAAGGAGGCGGGTGCAGAGGGGTATGTGCTGAATATTGGAGGCAACATCCGGACCATCGGCACCCGGCCTGACGGAAGCGGCTGGACAACCGGCATCAAAGACCCGCAGGACACGGATCGGTTCGCGGCAAAGGTGCTCCTGCAGGACACCTCCTGCGTGACCTCTGGAAATTATGAGCGGTATTTCACCGTGGACGGTGTGCGCTATCATCACATCATCGATAAGGATACCGGAATGCCTGCGGAATATTTTTCGTCCGTCACGGTGATTACCCGGGACAGCGCCCTGGCGGACGCGCTCTCTACCGCTCTTTTCTGTATGCCCTATGAGCAGGGCCTGGCTCTGGTTGAAGGATTGGGGGACGTGCAGGTGCTCTGGATTCTGCCGGACGGCACCCAATATAAAACGCCGGACCTGGAGCTGCTGTAGCCCCGTAAACTCTCAAGAAATATAAGGAGGAGAAACTGCTATGAAGAAGAATATCTCATCTTTGCATGTTCCCCACAACAAACATACTGCCGGATGTGAGCCGGTGCGGATTGCAATTCCCAGGGAGGTCGTCCTGCCTATGAACATGCATTCCGGCCACGATGCCGTGCCTGTCGTCCGGGAGGGGGACATTGTAAAGGTGGGGCAGCTGATTGCCCGGGAGGAGGGGCGCTTTTCCTCTCCTGTCTATGCCAGCGTATCCGGCAAGGTCGTAGAGATCGGCACCATGGATACGGCGAAGGGCAAGCAAACGGTCACCGTCCGCATTGAAAGCGACGGGCGGATGGAAAAGGCTTCGTCGGTGAAACCGCCGGTCCTGACGGATTGCGACAGCTTTTTGCAGGCAATTCGGGACAGCGGCATGGTCGGACTGGGCGGCGCGGCCTTTCCCACCTGGGCTAAGCTGAACGAGGCCCGGAATGCGGATTATAAGGTGAACACCGTGCTGATCAACGCGGCGGAGTGCGAGCCGTATATCACCAGTGACCATCGCATGATGCTGGCCCATCCGGAGTGGATTGCCGACGGAATAGAGTATCTGCGCAAGTATATGGGGGCGTATCTGCCGGACGCGGTGTATAAGATCTGCATCGAGAAGAACAAGCCCGATGCCATTGCACTGCTGAAAAAGACCTTTGCGGACAAGCCCTATGTACAGATTCAGGAGCTGAATGCAATCTATCCCCAGGGCGCCAAGCAGGTCATGCTCTACAATGCCACGGGGCGGGTAGCCATTGCGGGACGGCGCTTCCCCTCCTTCGGCGCGCTGATCATCAACGTATCCTCTCTGGCGCTGACCGCGCAGTATCTGAACACCGGTATGCCGCTGGTTGAGCGCATTGTGACGGTGGACGGCCCTGCCGTGGAGAAGCCGATGAATCTGATTGCCCCTATCGGAACCCGCATCAGTGAGCTGCTGAAGATCACGGGACTGAAGTCTGAGCCGGGGAAAATCGTGGTGGGCGGTCCGATGAACGGTTCGGCGATCTGCTCTGTGGAGGACCCCATTGTGAAGGTATCCAACGCTGTGCTGGTCTTTGACGAGAAGAGCGCCGTGCTGCCTGAGGCATCTGCCTGCATTAACTGCGGCCGCTGCATGGAGAAGTGCCCCGTGGGCATTCAGGTGGCTTCGGTGGAGCGTATGATGCAGATTCCCGACGAGGAGCGCCGGGTCCGGATGCTTACGGATACCGGTGTGCGTCAGTGCGTGGATTGCGCCTGCTGCTCGTATGTATGTCCTGCCCATCGGCCGCTGCTCCAGATCAACCAGCAGGCCAAGTCCTACCTGAAGCGGTACGCCGCAGAACAAAAAGAAAAAGTGGGAGGCAGCAAAAAATGACAAAGCTTCATATTTCCCCGACGCCGCATATCCATCAGGCCGGCTCCTCAACCTGGCGCATCATGCTGGATGTGGTGATTGCGCTGCTGCCTGCGGCCATTGCAGGCGTTGTGATTTTTGGCGTTTCGGCGCTGTGGACCATTGTGACATGTGTGGCATCCGCCGTTTTGGCAGAGGCTCTGTTTAATCTGTGCGCCGGGAAGAAGCAGACGGTTTCCGATCTGTCCGCCGTGGTTACGGGTCTGCTGCTGGCGCTGAATCTGAGCACCAATGTGCCGCTGTGGCAGTGCGCTCTTGGCAGTGTGTTCGCCGTAGTGATCGTCAAGGGCTGCTTCGGCGGCATCGGCAAAAACATTGTGAATCCGGCCATTGCGGCCCGGGTATTTCTGCTGCTGGCCTTCGCCGGGACGGTGGCGGGCGGCGCCGCGCCTGCGGCGGATCTGACCGCATCCGCAACGCCTCTGGTAACCCTTAACCAGGGGGTCGAGGCGGCAAAGACCATCGGATTGGACACGCTCTTCCTGGGTAATTACGGCGGCGCCATCGGAGAAACCTGCACGATTGCTCTGCTGCTGGGATTTGTGTACCTGGTGGTCAGAGGCGTTATCAAATGGTATGTGCCTGCCTCCTTTGTTGCGACCGTTTTCCTGTGCGCCTTCCTGTTTGGCGGCCTGGATGCCGGGTATGCCCTGAAAGAGGTGCTTGCGGGCGGCCTGCTGCTGGGTGCGATCTTTATGGCGACCGATTACGTGACGACACCGGCTACCGGTGCGGGACGCGTGGCTTTTTGTGTCGGCGCCGGTATCCTGACCTACTTAATCCGCCGGTTCGGCGGCTATCCGGAGGGTGTCTCCATTGCGATTCTTACCATGAATCTGCTGACGCCCTTCCTGTCCGACCTGACCAAGAAAAAGACGCTGGGGGGAGTGAAGTAAATGAAGATTCTTAAGTCTGCGGTTTGCCTGGTTCTGATTGTTGCTCTGTCGTGCCTGGCAATGTTTGGCCTGAACTTCTACACGGGACCTCTCGCAGCGGCCAATCAGGCGGGCAGCGCCCTTTCCTCGCTGCTGGCTGTCATGCCGGATGGCTCTGCCTTTGGCGCGGATGCCCTGGTTTATGACGCGGCGGACGCGGCCGCCTCTTCTCTGACGGATGTGGCGGCCAATGTGCTGAAAATTTACCGGGAAGCAAACGGAAACGGCTATGCCGTCCGCTGCAGTACCGAGGGAAATTATTCCGGAGAGCCGATGGAGCTGACCTTTGGCGTGGATGCCGAAGGAAAAATCTGCGGTCTGCAAATGGAGACCTATACGGATTCCATTGACGTTCGCACCAAGGATGAAGCCTTCCTGCCCTCCTTCATCGGCCAGGATTCCACCCTGGCGGATGTCAGCCTGGTAGCCGGGTGTACCTTCTCCTCCGCCTCCATCCGCAATGCGGTGCTCGGAGCCATGGAGACGCTGACGGCCAACGGTCTGGTCAGCGCCGGTGTCAAGACGCCCGCCCAGATCCTGACGGAGCTGATTCCGGTTGTTGCCCCCGGTATGGGACAGGACGGCGTGCTGAAGGCGGAGGAGATAGAAGCCTCCGGTTCGGCTGAGGCCGCCTACCAGGCCGAAAACGGCACCGGCTTTGCTTACATCCTGCCTGACGGCGAGGACCTGTACCTGGCTGTGGTGAATGCAATGGGCGTGTGCGCCGTGTATGACGTAGATGGCAATGCAGTGACGGATGCGCATTCCGCGTTGGCCCAGGAGGCTTCTGCGGCAGCCGCCGGTATGCAGCAGGATTTTGCCACCGCGGCGCTGGCAAAGCTGGACCGGATGTTCAAGAGTGCGGAGGATGTCACGCCGCTTCAGCTGGACACCTTCGGGACGGTGGTTTACGCCGCGTCCTTCCGGCAGCAGGAGGAAGCGTATACTCTGTTCTATTGCCGCAGTGTGGGCTTTGATCAGATGGACATTTATGTTGTGCTGGATGCGGACGGCACCATTGCTAAGGTGGATGCCAAGCAGCTCTTCTTTGAGACGGACTATTTCCCTGTGGACGACACGGTGGATCAGCCTGCATACAAAGATGGGTTTACGGGAATGACTGCGGAGAGCTTCCCGGCGGATGCCGGTATGATTACCGGAGCGACCATGACCTCTCATGCTGTCCGGCTTGCCATTACGGATGCCTTTGCTGCCTATGCGCAGATTCAGAACGGAGGGAAGTAACGCCATGAAGAAACAAAAAATCTTTAGCCTCCACGGCGGCATGACCGCCAGACTTGTGTTGATGGGCAGCGCGTTCGTTATGGTTTCCAGTGCGGATCTTCGGGCCGCCGTAGGGATGAGCATCGTTGTCTTGTTGGCGACGCTGCTGTCCTCCGCCCTGATTTCGGCCGTCGGGAAATGGATTCCGGAGCAGGTCAAGCTCCCTGCAAACGTATTGATCCTTACCGGCATTGTATCCTTGCTGGATATGCTGATGCAGGCTCATTTCCCAGTGGCGGTGGATCTGCTGGGCGTACACCTGGCTGCGCTGGCCGCAAGTCCCGTCCTGTTTCGGGAAAAGGGAGCGGAGCAGGAGGGTGACGAGAAGCTGACAATCGGCGCGGCTATGGCGACTGCGGGCTTCCTCTCCGGCATGATGATTCTCTGTGCCCTGATTCGGGAGCTTTTGGGAAATGCGTCGATTTGGGGACATGCGATCTCGTTCCTGGAGCCTTACAAGGTGCCAATCCTGTCCGGCGCATTTGGCGGATACCTGGTCCTGGCCATTGTGCTGGCTGTGGTCAATGCCATTGGTATGCGGGGTAAGAAAGAGGAGGAAGGAAAATGAGCGCAAAAGTAATTTTCGGCATTTTGTTGGCGGGCATTCTGTCCAATAACTATGCCCTGCTGCAATTCCTCGGTACCGGCGCGGTGATGGAAAACCGCCGCCCGGTGCGCCAGTCCCTGGTGCTGGGCCTGGGGACGACCCTGGCCATGGTGCTGTGTACGCTGATTACGTGGCCCATTTATACCTATCTTCTGACGGAAGCCGCATATTTGCAGACGATGGTTTTTGTGGTTGTGATGCTCGCCGTCGTGGAGCTGCTGCACGCGGTGGGCGGCAAGGTGCTGGACGGATATTGCCATGCCGACTTTGTGAAATTCGGCATCAATGGCGCCGTCCTGGGCCTGTGCATTCTCAACACACAGCTCTCCTTCGGAGAGGCCGCCTTTACGGCTCTGGGTGTGGGCATTGGCTTTACGGCCGCATTGATCCTGTATTCCCGGCTCCGGGAGCAGGTGTGGGACGAGAAAGCCATCCCCGCTCCCTTCCGGGGCCTGCCGGTTTCTCTGCTTACCGCCGGAATGATCGCTCTGGCCCTGCTGGCACTGAATTTCTGAGCGTATGAAAAAACGGGACGGAATTCTGATTGGCGGCCTGCTGGCGGCGGCACTTGTGCTGCTGGGGCTTTTTCTCCTGCTGCGCCGGAACGGCGACTATGTGGTGGTCCGGGTGAACGGAGCGGAGACCGCCCGGTATAGTCTGTCGCAGGACGGAGAGTATGTCCTGAACGGGGGCACCAACGTTCTGCGTATTGAGGATGGCGCGGCTTATCTTTCCCAGGCGGATTGTCCGGATTTGCTGTGCGTGAAGCAGGGCAAGATCCGCTATAGCGGACAGACGATTACCTGCCTGCCCAATCGGCTCACCGTCACCGTGTACAGCGGGAAGCAGAGCGACGTAGACCTGGTGTCGAAATAGGAGGATTGCCGTGAAAGCAAGAAAAGTGGCATTTCTGGGACTGGCAATTGCACTTTCCATGATTCTTTCCTTTGTGGAAAGCCAGATTCCTGCGTTTACGACCGTGCCCGGCATGAAGGTTGGCCTCCCCAATCTGGTAATGGTATTCCTTTTGTACCGGGTCGGCTGGCGGGAAACCGTGGTAGTCAGCATCATTCGGGTGGTGCTGGTGTCGCTGCTGTTCGGCAATCTGCAAAGTCTGTTTTTTAGCGTGGCCGGAGCCGCGGTGAGCCTGACGGGAATGGTGCTGCTGAAGAAGACCGGCCTGTTTTCCCCGCTGGCGGTCAGCGTAGTGGGAGGCGTGCTCCACAATGTGGGGCAGATTGCCGCGGCCTGCATCTGGACCGAGACCAGCCAGATCGTTTATTATTTGCCGGTGCTGATGATCAGCGGAATCGCGGCCGGGGCTGTTATTGGCCTGGCTTCCGGGATGCTGCTGAAGCGCCTGGAAAACGTCCGGATTTTCTGAACCGTTTGCAGAAGACAGAAGCTATTTTGAAAACGGCCCGCAGGCGCAAACCTGCGGGCCGATATTTTGCCCGTTTTGGGATATCCTAGAGAGCGGGAGGAATGCAGCATGACGGAAAAGGAATACGGTAAGCTGGCGGCGGAAAAATCCCCGCCGTCCCATTGCTGGCGGGATTGCCTGAACGCGTTTTGGATCGGTGGATTGATATGCGTGCTGGGGCAGGCGCTGACACAGGGCTACAGCGCGCTGGGGCTGGGAAAGACGGCGGCAGGAACGGCGGTCTCCATGACGCTGGTTGCCCTGTCGGCGCTGCTGACAGGATTGAGTCTCTACGATGATTTGGCGAAGATCGCCGGTGCGGGAACCCTGGTTCCCATCACCGGATTTGCCAATGCAATTGCCGCGCCGGCGGTGGAGTTCCGGACGGAAGGGTACGTGCTGGGCGTGGGGGCAAAAATGTTTACCATTGCCGGGCCGGTGATCGTCTATGGATTGAGCGCCAGCGTAATTTATGGACTTCTGTACTGGTTTTGCACGGCAGTTTTGTAAAGATAGTCGACGGAAAAAAGACGCAGACATGCACAGAAAAAGTGTATGTCTGCGTTTTGTATGGAAGAAGAGGCTATGAAAAGAGCAGACGCGCCGTCCAGGAGGCGGCGAAGAAGCCGACAAAGTCTGCCAGCAGGGCAGCCGGTATGGCGTAGCGCGTCCGGCGAATGCCGATGCTGCCGAAATATACGCTGATGGCATAAAAGGTCGTCTCCGTGGAGCCAAGCATGACGGCTGCGGTGCGGCCAATGAGGGAATCCGTTCCGTAGGTGCGCATCAGATCGGCGCCCACGGCTAGCGCGGCGCTGCCGCTGATGGGCCGGATCAATACCAGCAGGGCAGTTTCCGGGGGAATGCCGAAAAAGGAAAAGACGGGGGCCAGTGCATGGCTGATGGCCTCCATGGCACCGGATGCGCGCAGCATGGACACGGCGCACAGGAGCAGCACAAGGGAGGGAATAATGGTCAGCAGAATTTTAAGCCCCTCCGCACTGCCGCTGAGCAGGAGATCGTAGGGATTTTTCTTCCGTCCCAGGGCCAGGGAACAGGAGAGAATCAAAAGAAGGGGAATCAGGTAGTCAGCCATGCTTCCACAGCTTTCCGAGAATCCATGCGCCCATCAGTCCGGCTCCGGCGGAACAGAAGCTGGTGACCCAGACGGCAGGTAGAATGTCAAAGGGGGCGGCACAGCCAAGTCCGGCTCGCAGAGCGGCTACGTTGGAGGGAATCAGCTGGATGGAGGCCGTGTTCAGAACCACCAGGCGGCACAGATCGTCCGTGGCCCGTTCCGGACGAAGCGGGTCCTTCATACGCCGGGCAGCCTGAATGCCCAGGGGCGTAGCGGCGTTGCCCAGTCCCAGAAGATTGGCGCAGATGTTTGCGCTCAGTGCGCCGCGCAAAACCGGATCCTCCCGGGAGGTGGGAAATACGCGGTGCAGAATCGGCCGCAGAATTTTTGCCAGCAGTCCGGTGATCCCGCAGCCGTCCATCAGTTTGCCGACGCCGGACCATAGACAGATGGACCCGCTGATGGACAGCGCCAGTTGGATGCCCGATTGCGCGCCCTGCATCACGGCGGCGGAGAGCACATCCCCCCGTCCGGTGACAGCGGCATATACGGCGGATAGGGTAATCATACCCAGCCAGATCCAACTCATCATTTTTACAAACCGCCTCCTCTGATTGAGCTATATGCACAAATTAAAAAATGATTACAGGGGAATCTTTGGAGGATTGTGGCGGGAAAAGGAAAAAGTAATTGACAAATCAAGAAAATATGATTATTATAGATATAAATAAATTAAATAGAAAGAAAGGCCGGGTGCGTATGAAGTCGACAGGCATTATCCGCAAGGTGGACGAGCTGGGGCGAGTCGTTCTGCCTGTGGAGCTGCGCAGATCGCTGGATATTGACGTGAAGGACGAATTGGAAATCTATCTGGATAACGACCGGATTATTTTGCAGAAATTTCAGCCGTCCTGTATTTTTTGCGCATCTTCACATGGTTTGGTTCGTTACCACGGGAAAAACGTCTGCCATGATTGTATTCGCAATCTGAGCGGAGAGTAGACTGCGGAGCCGCACCGCCGGTGCCGCCTGTGACCCATATATTGTAAATGCCGCCCGACTGGGCGGCATTTCAGACTGTCCATAAAGTCCCGGAGCGTTACCATGCGGAAGCATACACAGATGGCCTTCTGCCCTTTTACGTGTTCTGTAAGCCAAAAATCCGGAAAAGACTGCCAAGGTGGGGAAAAAATATCTTGCCCGGGATACGGCTTTGCCGGTGAACGCTTGCCCGGAAGCCTGCTGTGGGGTGGACGCTGCAAATCGGAAATCGCCCGATAAATCCTGCTCACCAAAAGCGCGGCAGTGCGCCTTGCTCCGGTATACAAAAAGCCCCATGCCTCCACTTTCACGGTGAGGACATGGGGCTTGACGTCTCCCTCTGTCCGGCCGGGTGCATGTGCGCAAGCCCGGCTGGCAGAAGCGTCATTTCTCGGGAATTATTTTACGGATACCCGGCTGACGACGGATTTCCGACAGAACTTTTCCAAAGATGATCGGTTTTAGTAAGCTACACCCCAGTAGACCATCTTCTTTGCGGGACGACCGCACATGGGGCAGGTGTCGGACAGGTGCTCCTGCGCAAAGGGAATGCAGCGAGAGGTCATACCGGCGACCTCTTTCATCTTGATTTCGCAGGCTTCGTCTCCGCACCACATGGTCTTGATGAAGCCGCCGTTCTTTTGCTGAAGCTCTATGGCCTCATCCAGGGTGAGGGCGGGGTAGGTGTGCTCTTCCAGGTTCTTCTTTGCCTTGGCATACATGCCCTGATGGACCAGCGCCAGCTGTTCTGTGACAGCCTGCTCCAAATCTGCCAGATTTACAACGGTTTTCTCGCCGTCGTTCCGGCGGACCAGAATGCACTGCCCGTTCTCCAGGTCTCTGGGACCGCATTCCACCCGCAGAGGAACGCCCTTCATCTCATACTCGGCGCATTTCCAGCCCATGGAGTTGTCGGAGTCATCCATCTTCACGCGGAAGCCTGCCGCCGTCAGACGATCCCGCAGGGCAGTGGCGCCCTCCAGAACGCCGGGCTTGTGCTGGGCGATGGGGAGAATGACCACCTGAACCGGCGCAATCTTGGGAGGCAGCACCAGACCGTTGTTGTCGCCGTGGGTCATGATGATGCCGCCGATCAGGCGGGTCGAGCTGCCCCAGGAGGTCTGGAAGGGGTTGACCCTCTGGTTGTTCCGGTCGGTAAAGGTGATGTCAAAGGCCTTGGCGAAGCCGTCGCCAAAATAGTGGGAGGTGCCGGCCTGAAGCGCCTTGCGGTCGTGCATCATGCACTCAATGGTGTAGGTCGCCTCTGCGCCGTTGAATTTTTCCTTGTCTGTTTTCTGTCCGCGGGTCACCGGCATGGCCAGCACATTCTCGCAGAAGTCCGCGTACAGGTTCAGCATCCGCTCGGTTTCCTCCCGGGCCTCTTGGGCGGTGGCGTGCATGGTGTGGCCCTCCTGCCACAGAAATTCCCGGTGGCGCAGGAAGGGACGGCTGGTCTTTTCCCATCTCAGCACGCTGCACCACTGATTGTACATCATGGGCAGATCCCGGTGGGACTGAATCACGTTGTGAAAATGCTCACAGAAGAGCGTCTCGGAGGTGGGGCGAATGCAGTAGCGCTCCTCCAGCTTCTCGCTTCCGCCGTAGGTGACCCAGGCGCACTCGGGTGCGAAGCCCTCCACATGATCCTTTTCCTTTTGCAGCAGGCTTTCGGGGATCAGCATGGGCATGTATACGTTGACAGCGCCGGTCTTTTTGAATTCTGCATCCATCAGATGCTGGATATTTTCCCAGATTGCGTAA
>CAKTKB010000040.1 GCA_934569195.1 uncultured Oscillospiraceae bacterium | reverse complement strand
ACATCTTTAGATGTTTGCCAGTAAAATGCCCTTCTAGGGCTTAATCAAGCCTCCGGCTTAGCCGGAGGTTTTGACTTGGAAAGCTCATTCCAGCTCAAAGGCACCGGTATAGAGCTGGTAGTAGGTGCCCTTTTGGGCGATCAGATCGTCGTGGGTGCCGCGCTCGATGATGTGGCCATGGTCGAGAACCATGATGCAGTCGGAATTGCGCACGGTGCTCAGTCTGTGGGCAATGACGAAGGTCGTCCGGCCCTGCATCAGAGAATCCATACCCTTCTGCACCAGGGCTTCGGTGCGGGTGTCGATGGAGGAGGTGGCCTCGTCCAGGATCATGACCGGGGGATCTGCGACGGCAGCCCGGGCAATGGCAATGAGCTGGCGCTGTCCCTGGGAGAGCTGCGCGCCGTTGCCGGTGAGCATGGTGTTGTAGCCGTCGGGCAGACGGGTGATAAAGTCGTGGGCGTTGGCCAGCTTGGCTGCGCGGATGCAGTCGTCGTCGGTGGCGTCCAGCTTGCCGTAGCGGATGTTGTCCATCACCGTGCCGGTAAACAGATTCGTGTCCTGAAGAACGATACCGAGGGAACGGCGCAGGTCGGGCTTGCGGATCTTGTTGATGTTGATCCCGTCATAGCGGATCTTGCCGTCGGCGATGTCGTAAAAGCGGTTGATCAGATTGGTGATGGTGGTTTTGCCTGCGCCGGTGGCACCGACAAAGGCGATTTTCTGCCCGGGACGGGCGTAGAGCGTTACATCATGCAGCACGGTCTTTTCCGGAACGTAGCCGAAATCCACATCGAGCATGGTGATATCGCCCTGCAAAGGCGTGTAGGTGACGGTTCCGTCGGCCTGATGGGGATGCTTCCAGGCCCAGTGACCGGTGCGCTGGGGGCATTCGGTGACGGTGCCGTCGGGAGCGACCTGGCAGTTGACCAGGGTTACATAACCGTGGTCCTCCTCCTGCGGCTCATCCATGAGCTGGAAGATGCGCTCTGCACCGGCCAGCGCCATGACGATGGCGTTGATCTGGTTGCTGATCTGGCTGATGGGCATATTAAAGGAGCGGGACAGGGTGAGGAAGGCAATCAGCTTGCCCAGGGTCAGCAGCCGTCCGCCGGAGGCGATGGCAATGTAGCCGCCTACGATGGCCAGAATGGCATACTGGAGGTAACCCAGGTTGTTGTTGATGGGGCCCATCACGTTGGAATAGGCACCCGCCTTGTAAGCGTTCTCCCGCAGCTTGTCGTTCAGAGCGTCAAACTCCTCCTTGCAGGCATCCTCGTGGCAAAAGACCTTGACGACGCGCTGGCCGGAAATCATCTCCTCCACGTAGCCGTTCACCTCGCCCAGGGACTGCTGCTGCCCGATGAAGAACCGGGCGGATTTCCCTGCGACTACCTTGGTGACGAGCACGATGGCGCTGACTGTCAGCAGCATGACGACGGTCAGAATGGGAGACGCGATCAGCATGGCGATGAACACGACCAGCAGGGTCGCAGCGGAGGAAATGCACTGGGGGATGGACTGGGAGATCATCTGCCGCAGGGTATCGATGTCGCTGGTGTAGCGGCTCATGACGTCGCCTGCGGGATGGGTGTCGAAATAGCGGATGGGCAGGGTCTGCATATGGGTGAACATGTCATCCCGGATTTTTTTCTGGGTGCCCTGTCCGACCCGGACCATCAGAAAGTTATACAGGAAGGAGGAGAGAATTCCTACCAGATAGATGGCAGCCAGCAGGCACAGGAAGCCGATCAGATTGACGGACTTTCCCTCCAGCATGGGCTGAATGTAGCTGTCCACCAGCGTGCCCAGGGAGGAGGAGCTGACTGCCTGGGCAATGGCGCTCAGGAAGATGAACACGACCACGGCGATCATCGTGGTGCGGTACTGCCCCATATAGGCGAGCAGACGGGAAAAGGTCTGCTTGGGGTTTTGTGCCTTGCGACCGTCGCCGCGCATTTTTACTGGGGGCATGTCTCGTCCCCTCCTTTCGTCTGGGAGTAGTAGACCTCCTGATAAATGGGAGAGGTCTTGAGCAGCTGTGCATGGGTTCCCTGGGCGGCAATCCGGCCGCTGTCCATGACAAGGATCAGATCTGCGTCCTGCACGGAGGCAATCCGCTGGGCGATGATCAGCTTGGTGGTGCCGGGAATCTCCTCCAGGAAGGCTTTCCGAATCATGGCGTCGGTATGGGTATCCACGGCAGAGGTGGAATCGTCCAAAATCAGGACCTTCGGCTTTTTCAGAAGGGCGCGGGCAATGCACAGGCGCTGCTTCTGGCCGCCGGATACGTTGGAGCCGCCCTGCTCGATGTGGGTATCATAGCCGTCGGGGAAGGTGCGGATAAAGTCGTCGGCGCAGGCCAGGCGGCAGGCGTGTACCATCTCCTCGTCGGTGGCATCGGGGTTGCCCCAGCGGAGATTGTCCTTGATGGAGCCGGAGAACAGCACATTTTTTTGCAGCACCATGGAAACCTGATCCCGCAGAGCGTGAATATCATAGTCCCGCACGTCCACGCCGCCGACCTTGACGCTGCCTTCGGAGACGTCGTAGAGGCGGGGAATGAGCTGCACCAGGGTGGACTTAGAGGAGCCGGTACCGCCCAGAATGCCTACGGTGCTTCCGGCGGGAATGTGCAGATTGATGGCTTCCAGCGCGTCGCGTCCGGCGCCTGCGCGATAGCGGAAGGTGACGTTTTCAAAATCAATGGAGCCGTCCGGCACGGTTTCCACGGGGTTTTCCGGATTGTGCAGGTCCGGGACCTCCTCCAGAATTTCCGTTGCCCGGCGCATAGGCGCGCGGGACATGGTAAGCATGACGAAAACCATGGACAGCATCATCAGGGAGCTGAGGATCTGGCTGGTGTAGGTGAACATGGAGGTGAGCTGACCGGTGGTAAGCCCCAGCGCCTCCTGGTTGCCGGACTGAACGATCATGTGGGCGCCCAGATAGGAGATCACCAGAATGCAGGTATATACGGCGAACTGCATCAGGGGGTTATTGAAGGCCAATGTCCGCTCCGCCTTGCAGAAATCCTTGTAGATTTCCTGAGAAACGGTGGTAAATTTCTGCGTCTCCCGATCTTCCCGGACGAAGGATTTCACCACGCGGATGCCGTGGACATTTTCCTGCACGACATTGTTCAGCCGGTCGTAGGTCTTGAACACCCGGTCGAAGATGGGATATACGCTCTTGACGATCAGATACAGGCCCAGACCCAACAGGGGCAGCACCACGCAGTATACGATGCACAGCTTCGGGCTGATGCGGAAGGCGTTGGTGGTTGCGAGAATCAGCATCATCGGGCAGCGGATGGCCATACGGATCATCATCTGAAAGGCCATCTGCATGTTGGCCACGTCCGAGGTCAGACGAGTGACGATACTGGAGGCGGAAAATTTGTCGATATTGGAAAAGTCGAAGGTCTGCACCCGGTAAAACATATCGTGGCGCAGGTTGCGGGAAAAGCCAGTGGCTGCATAGGAGGCAAAGAATGCCGACAGCACGCCGAAGCCCAGGCTCAAAATGGCGTAGAGGACCAGCTGCAGGCCGTAGCGCCAGACGGCGCTCATGTCTCCCAGCTCCACGCCGAAATCCACGATTCTGGAAAGGACCAGAGGAATCTGAACCTCCATGTAGACCTCTCCGATCATGCAGAGCGGGCTTAGCAGAGTTGCGCCGGTGTATTCCCGGACGCATTTAGCCAATCTTTTTATCATCTCAGGTATGCTCCTCCTTTTGATTTGCGGGGTCGTGCCCCATGTTGTGAATGGCGCGCTCCAGAAGCTCGGCAAACTGCTGCTGCTCCTCCGGGGTGAAGCCGCGAACGATCCGGTGTTCAATGCCGTCAATGGCAAGACCCAGCTGGCGGCGGCAGTCCTCTCCCTTTTGCAGGAGATAGATGCGCTTGCAGCGCCGGTCCTGGGGGTCCGGAGCCAGCCGGACAAAGCCCTTCTTTTCCATGCGGCTGAGAAGTCCGGAAACGGTGGGGTGGCTCATGCGCAGCGCCTGCTCTACGTCGTGGGAGCAGGGAGGCTGGGGGCAATGCGCCAGGTAGCACATGATGTGACTCTGGGATGCGGTCAGGTCCATCTGAGCCAGCGTCTGGGTCATGACCTGGTCCGTACACCAGTGCAGAATCCGGATGCGGTGTCCGAAATGATTGTACAGAATACATCCCTCCTTAGAACATCTGCGTAAATGTGTCGCAAGCTACGCGATATTCTACCACAGCCTTTTTTGAATTGCAAGGGGAAGAAAAAAGTTTACAATTTGCTAAAATACCGGAAACATTCCCCCCAAGCGGCCATAATGGACTTGCCTAAAAAGGGTAGATTTGGTATACTGAAGGTACAATTTCTGTACCAGGAGGTCTTGCTGTATGCTTGCGGACTGCCACATCCATATGGTCCTGGATGGACGGGACTGGAGAGGCGCGCTGGCGCGCCACGCCGATCATCCCAATCGTCAGACTATCCGAAAAAAACTGGAAATTTACCGGGAAAAGGGCTTCTCCTATCTGCGGGACGGGGGCGACCGCTTCGGCGTAGGCGCTGCCGCCCGGGAGATGGCCCCGGAGTACGGACTGGTGTATCGTACCCCGCTGGCGCCGCTCTATCCGGCGGGGCATTACGGGCGGATGCTGGGCTTGCCCTTTGACAGCCTGGCGCATTACCGCAGCCGGGTGGCGGAGCTGAAGAGGAATGGGGCCGATTTTCTGAAAATCATGATTTCCGGCCTGATGGATTTTGACCGCTTCGGTGTACTGACGGAGGAGGGGCCGGAGCCGGAGGAAATCCGGCAGATGATTGAGATCGCCCACGGCGAGGGGCTTTCCGTCATGGCCCATGCCAATGGTCCCCGGGCGGTGGAGGCTGCCGCGTCGGCGGGGGTGGATTCCGTGGAGCATGGCGCGTACGCCGGGGCGGAGGCGCTTGCGGCTATGGCGGAGCGGGGCGTGGTTTGGGTGCCGACCCTTTCGGCTGTGGCCAATTTGCGCAATACGGGACGCTTTGACCGGGAAAGCCTGGATAAAATTCTGGCGGATACCACGGCCGCGCTGGCGGCATTTCAGAAAATGGGCGGCCTGATTGCCCCGGGAAGCGACGCCGGAGCCTTTGCCGTGCGTCACGGCACGATGACGGAATATGCCCTGCTGGAGAAGGCGCTGGGGCCGCTGGCCTGGAAATCGCTGGAGCAGGGGGCGCAGGCAATCGCACATAAATTCTGAGACCCGGGCAGGCGGAAGTAAAACGCTCCAGTTCTTCAAAAAAAGCGGCTTTCTGCGGGAAAACGCCGGTTCTTTCAGCTAAAATAGTCGGCCTGAAAAAATCAAGTCTGCAAATTTCACAAATTTACTCCCAAACTGACTTTTTTTATGTGAATACTATGAAAAGTTGATTTTTCTGTATTTTTTTATTGATTTCTCTCCGACTTTGGCATACAATAGGGGGCGAACGGGTTGAAATGCTGCCCAAAACCAACCGCAGCGGGGTGATCGGTGTGTTGAATGTTGTCCTGGTGGAGCCGGAGATTCCGCAGAACTGCGGAAACATTGCCCGGACCTGCGCCGCGACCGGAAGCGTACTGCATCTGATCCGGCCTCTGGGATTCGACATTTCCGAGAGGGCCGTTCGCCGGGCGGGGCTGGATTACTGGTATCTGGTGGATGTGCGGGTCTATGAGAACCTGGACGATTTCTTTGAAAAGAACGCGCCGCAGGAGCTTTGGTGCCTGTCCACTAAGGCTCCCAGGAGCTACGCCCAGGCGCAGTACCGCGACGGCTGCTTCCTCTTTTTCGGCAGAGAGAGCAGGGGGCTTCCGGAGGATTTCCTTCAGGCCCATGCGGACCGCTGCGTCCGTATTCCGATGCGGCCCCAGGCCAGGAGTCTGAATCTGAGCAACTCCGTCGCCGTCACCGTCTACGAGGCGCTGCGGCAGCTTTCCTTCCCAGAACTGCAAGATTTTGGAAAAATGCGGGGATCTGTCCCCAGTAATTTGGAGGAATCGCAATGAATTACAACAAGAAGTCCATTGAGGATATCGACGTAGCGGGCAAGCGCGTGCTGTGCCGCTGCGACTTCAATGTCCCCACCAAGAACGGCAAGATCACTTCCGATAAGCGCATTGTTGCCGCTATGCCCACCATTGAATACCTGGTCAACCACGGTGCAAAGGTCATCCTCTGCTCCCACATGGGCAAGCCCAAGGGCGAGTGGAAGCCCGAGCTGAGCCTGAAGGTAGTGGCAGACCGGCTCAGCGAGCTGCTGGGTCAGGATGTGATTATGGCTGCCGACGTGATCGGGGACGACGCCAAGGCAAAGGCCGCCGCTCTGAAGGACGGGCAGGTCATGCTCCTGGAGAACACCCGCTTCATGGCGGGGGAGACCAAGAACGACCCGGAGCTTTCCCGGGAGCTGGCTTCCATGGCGGATATTTTCGTGAACGATGCCTTCGGCACCGCACACCGCGCCCACTCTTCCACCGCCGGCGTGGCAGATTATCTGCCGGCTGTCTGCGGCTATCTGGTGCAGAAGGAAGTCTCCATCATGGGCAAGGCTCTGGCCGATCCCGAGCGTCCCTTCGTGGCGATCCTGGGCGGCGCAAAGGTTTCCGACAAGCTCAACGTGATCAACAACCTGCTGGAGAAGGTGGACACCCTGATCATTGGCGGCGGCATGGCCTTTACTTTCCTGGCCGCTAAGGGTTACTCCGTCGGCTCCTCCCTGGTGGACAATGAGAAGATCGACTACTGCAAGGATATGATGGCCAAGGCCGAGGCCAAGGGCGTGAAGCTGCTGCTGCCGGTGGATACGGTGGTTGCGGATTCCTTCCCCAGCCCCATTGATGCGGAAATCGCCGTGCAGACCGTGCCCTCCGATGCCATTCCCGACGGCAAGATGGGCCTGGATATCGGCGAGCAGGCGCGGGCTGAGTTCGCCGAGGCTGTGAAGAATGCCAAGACCGTTGTCTGGAACGGACCGATGGGCGTGTTTGAAAACCCGATTCTGTCCCGGGGCACCAAGGCGGTGGCCCAGGCTCTGGCGGATTCCAGCGCCGTGACCATCGTGGGCGGCGGCGACAGCGCGGCAGCCTGCGAGCAGCTGGGCTTCGCGGACAAGATGACCCACATCTCTACCGGCGGCGGCGCTTCCCTGGAGTTCCTGGAGGGCCTGGAGCTGCCCGGCATTGCCTGCCTGCAGGATAAGTAATCGATTTCCCCGGAAACATATTTAAGGAGTAATATCAGAAAATGAACAGAAAATATCGTAAGACCGTTATCGCCGGCAACTGGAAGATGAACAAGACTCCCTCCGAAACCAAGGAGTTTATGACTGCATTCAAGGCCATCCTGCCCAAGGGCCGTTGGTGCGACGTTGCGCTGTGTGTTCCCGCAGTTTGCATTCCGGCTGCCGTCCGCGCCATGCGGGAGACCCGGGTGGGTATCGGCGCAGAGAACTGCAATGCCAACGCCTCCGGCGCCTATACCGGCGAGATCGCTACCAATATGCTGGTGGATGCCGGCTGTAAGTATGTCATCATCGGCCATTCCGAGCGCCGCGCTATGGGCGAGACCGACGCCGACGTGAATGCCAAGGTTCTGGCGGCTCTGGATGCCGGACTGATTCCCATTATGTGCTGCGGCGAGACGCTGGAGCAGCGGGAGAGCGGCATTACCGCCGAGTGGATTGCCATGCAGATCAAGATGGGCCTGCAGAATGTCCCCGAGGAGAAGATCCGCAAGGTCATCATCGCCTACGAACCCATCTGGGCAATCGGCACCGGTCGCACGGCTACCCCCGAGCAGGCAGAGGAGGTTTGCGAGCATATTCGCGCCGTGGTGCGTAAGCTCTACTCCTCCAAGAATGCCCGCGCGATCTCCATCCTCTACGGCGGCTCCATGAACGAGAAGAACGCCTTTGAGCTGCTGGCTCAGCCGGATATCGACGGCGGCCTGATCGGCGGCGCCTCTCTGGTTCCGGAGAAGTTCGTGAAGATCATCGAGGCTGCCAACCAGCCCACTGCCTAATTTTCTGTATCCTTTCGGGCAGCCGCATTTGCGGCTGCCCGTTTTGATTGAAGGTGTAGCTATTGAAAACGCAATATCTCCCTGCCGGCGATCCCGCAACGGCGGAAATCGCGGCAGGCATTATCCGGGCAGGCGGCCTGGTGGCCATTCCTACGGAGACGGTCTACGGCCTGGGTGCCAACGGACTGGACGAGGCGGCGGTTGCAAAGATTTTTGAGGTAAAGGGGCGGCCCCAGGATAACCCGCTGATTCTCCATGTTTCCGGGGTGGAGGAATTGGAGCGTTTTTGCCATGATATTCCTCCCGCGGCGTACACGCTGGCCCGGCGTTTCTGGCCGGGGCCGCTGACCATGGTGCTCCCGGCCCGGGATGTGGTTCCGAAACGGACCACTGCGGGACTGTCGACCGTCGGCATACGCTGCCCGGACAACGAAGTTACCCGGAGGATCATTGCCCTGGCCGGTGTCCCCATTGCGGCCCCTTCGGCAAATACCTCCGGAAAGCCCTCCACTACCACGGCGCAGCATGTGCTGCATGACCACGACGGACGGATCGATGCGGTGGTGGACGGCGGCATGTGCCGGGTGGGCGTGGAGTCTACCATCGTCGATCTGACGGATTCACGCCCCCGCCTCCTGCGGCCGGGCGGCGTCACGCCGGAGCAGCTGCTGGAGGTCCTGGGGGATCTGGTGGTGGATAAGGCGGTGACGGCCCAGATCGATCAGGATGCCGTGGTGAAGGCGCCGGGAATGAAGTACCGGCACTATGCTCCGGCAGAGCCGGTGGTGATCGTTGCCGGCAGCCGGGAAAAAGCGGCCGCCTACATTCACGCCCATTTTCAGCCCGGTGACCGGGTGCTTTGCTTCCGGGAGGAGCTGCCGCTGTATGCCGACTGCGACCCGCTTGCCTATGGCTGGGAGAAGGACGTGGGGTCCCTGTCGGCGGGCCTGTTCGCCGCTCTGCGGGAGCTGGATGATCCCGCGATTCACCAGGTATATGCCCGCTGCCCGGAGGGAGGCGGCGTTGCCTATGCGGTGCAGAACCGTCTGAAGAAGGCCGCGGCCTTCCACATCGTGAATGCGGAGGAAGAGGCATGATTCTGGGTATCACCGGCGGCAGCGGCTGCGGAAAGACGACGCTGCTGAAGTGCATCGGGGAGCAAGGGGGCGTCGTGCTGGACTGCGACGCGATTTACCACCGCTTGCTCTGCGAGCCGGGGCTGCCGGAGAGAATCGGCGCAGCCTTCCCTGGGGCTATGGAGCAAGGAGAGCTGGACCGGCGGAAGCTGGCGGATTTGGTTTTTCACGACCCGGAGGCGCTGGAGACGTTGAACCGGCTGACCCACGGCGCGGTGCGGGAAGCGGTCCTGCAGCGGCTGGCAGAGAAGCCGCCCCTTGCGGCGATCGACGCCATTGCTCTGTTTGAGAGCGGCCTGGCGGAGCTGTGTGACGTGACGGTGGCGGTGACGGCGCCTGTGGAGGTGCGGGTTCGGCGGCTGATGGCGCGGGACGGCATCTCCCGGGAAAGGGCGCTGGCTCGTATCCGTGCGCAGCACGAGGACGAGTGGTTTCGCAGCAGATGCACCCATGTCCTGGAAAACACCGGAAGCCTGGATGGGTTCCAAGCAAAATGTGTTGCTTTTTTGAAGAAAATCGGTATAATGAGACCATGACCCTGTTCCGGAAATATTTTCCGAGAAAATTTACGATTGGAGGAATCGATCATGACCAATGAAGAATGGAAGGACGCTCTGCTGATGGCGCCCAAGAACGGCTACAATCGGCTGACCGCCGAGCAGCGCCAGGAAATGGAAGCCTATGCCAAGCGTTATACTGCATTTATGGATGCCTGTAAGACGGAGCGGGAAGCGACCGCCTGGACCGCCGCGGAGGCGGAGAAGCGGGGCTTTAAGCCCATGTCCGATGACATGGAGGTAAAGCCGGGGGACAAGATTTACTTCAACAACCGCGACAAGAGCATTATTCTGGCGGTCGTCGGCTCGGAGTCCCTGGCCTGCGGCGCCAACATCTGCGCCGCCCATGTAGACTCTCCCCGTATGGACCTGAAGCCCAATCCCCTGTATGAGGATTCGGAGATCGCTTATTTCAAGACGCACTACTATGGCGGCATCAAGAAGTATCAGTGGACGACGGTGCCCCTGGCTATTCACGGTGTGGTCTGCCGCAAGGACGGTAGCAAGGTCACCGTGACCATCGGCGAGGATGAGGGCGATCCCGTGCTGTGCATCAGCGACCTGCTGATCCACCTGTCCGCCGATCAGATGAAAAAGCCCCTGGCTGAGGGCATTGCCGGTGAGCAGCTCAACGTCATTCTCGGCACCGAGCCGATGGAGGGCGAGGGAACCGACCTGGTGAAGCTGCATATCATGAAGCTTCTCAACGAGAAGTACGGCATGGTGGAGGAGGATTTCCACAGCGCAGAGCTGACCGTGGTCCCTGCCGGAAAGTGCCGGGAGGTGGGCCTGGATCGGAGCCTGCTGGGCGCATACGGCCATGACGACCGGGTGTGTGCCTATGCGGAGATCGAGTCCCTGTTCAACCTGGACACCGTGCCCACCAAGACGGCGGTGTGCATTCTGGCGGACAAGGAAGAGATTGGCTCCGTGGGTATTTCCGGTATGCAGAGCCATGCCTTTGAGTACTTCATGGGCGCGCTGTGCGACAAGCAGGGCGTAAAGCTGGAGGCATGCTTTGCGCACTCCTTCTGCCTGTCTGCGGACGTTTCCAATGCCTTTGACCCCAACTTTGCCGAAACCTGCGACCGCCGCAACAACAGCCAGCTCAACTATGGCGTGGCTATCTGCAAGTACACCGGTTCCAGAGGCAAGGGCGGCGCATCCGATGCCTCCGCGGAGGCTATGAGCCATGTGCGCACCACGCTGGACAAGGCCGGTGTGGCATGGCAGATCGCTACGCTGGGCAAGGTTGACCAGGGCGGCGGCGGAACGGTAGCGGCCTATATGGCGAACCGCAACATCGTGACGGTGGACGCGGGTGTTCCGGTGCTGTGCATGCACGCTCCCTGGGAGCTGGTAGCCAAGCTGGACTGCTATATGACCATGTTGGCCTGCAAGGCCATTTACCTGGCCTGAAGGGCAGGATAACGAAGAACCCCCGGCGATTGGATAAGATCGCCGGGGGTTCAGACCGTTCATGGAGCACAGCAGTTTGACGGACTGCACCTTTTGGATATACGGAAGCGCCGCCGGGGTCCGGCGGCGCTTTTGCTGTTGGTTAACCAAAGTCAACCCCCGGCTATGCCGGGGGTAAAAAAATAGCTTCCAGCGAGGAGTAAAGTAGACAAA
>CAKTKB010000039.1 GCA_934569195.1 uncultured Oscillospiraceae bacterium | reverse complement strand
TTGGGCTGACGGGGGAGATCCGGAGTATTTCCCACATGGGGCAGAGGCTGTCGGAAATTGCCAGATTGGGGTTCAAAAAATGTATCATTCCCCGTATAGGGACGGAAAAATGTGAAATTCCCGAAGGATTGACCGTATATCGAGTCAAAAACCTTCGGGAGGCTATCGAGACGGCCCTCGCGCCGCGGGAATGAGCGGGTAGGGGAGTCAGTTCTCTTTCGGATCGTCGGTAAAATCCAGTTTTGACAGGGGATTTGCCTCGGCTGCAATTTTCAGCTCGGTGCTTTCGATGTGTGTGTAAATCTGGGTCGTGTTCAGATTTTCGTGTCCCAATACCTCCTGGACGGTCCTGACGTCCACGCCGCCGGAAAGCATCATGGTTGCGGTCGTATGCCGGAGCTTGTGCGCAGAAAACTGGGAAGCATCCAGACCGGCTTGGGCCAGGGCCTTTTTCACCAGACGGTGAACGGCCGTGGTGCTGATCCGGTTTCCATCCCGGGAACCGAAGAGCGCGCGGTTATCTGTCAGGACACGTTTTTGCCGCTCAACCAGATAGGCGTCCAGCGCACGGCGGCAGGGAGAGCCAAAATAGACGATCCGTTCCTTATTCCCCTTGCCGACGACACGGATGCGGTCCTCATAGACATCCGTGATATTTAGCCCTACCAGCTCGCTGCGCCGGATACCGCAGTTGAGGAAAAGCATAAGAATTGCGTAATCCCGCAGGGCGTTCGGCCCGGATACGGCCTGCAGCAGGGCTGCGGACTGCTCCATGGTCAGATATTTTGGGAGGCTTTTGCGGAGCTTGGGATATTCCAGGTCTGCCACAGGGTTGAGAGTAAGCTGTTTCGTGCGCACCGTTAAATACTTATAAAAAGATTTAATGGAGGATAATTTTCTGGCACGCGAAGCAGGGGAGATGCCGTGCGTAGGGGAGAGCGCATCCGGATTTGGGGTGCGGTCGTTTGCCAGATAGGCCAAAAAGTCAAACACGTCTGATGCAGTAATGTCTCGTATAAACGCCAGGTCAACGTCCTGAATTTCGATTTCATCCAGACGTGTATGGACCGGCATATCCGACCGCATAAGCTTTATAAACCGAAGAAACATACGCAGATCGAGATAGTATTCGGAGATCGTACGCGGAGACTGTCCCTTAATCGTTTCATGATATGTGAGAAAATCCCGCAGAATTTGCGGACAATCGCTGTATTTCTGCATAAAACTACTCCTTCAGAGGTTAATAAATGGGAAAACTAGAACTTTGCCCCATGACGGAATCCCTGTCCAGGGCCTTCTGGGAGGGCTTCCAGCCGGATCCGGCTGTCTATGAGGACCCAAATGCGCAGGCGCCTTACACATTCTCTCCTGAGGATGCGGATGCTCGTTATCATCGGCGTCTGGCTAAGGGAAAGCACCTTCTTGCGATTTTGCTGGACGGCACCGTTATTGGAGACATAGAATTCAAGCGGTTTGAGCCGCAGGCCAATCGCTGCACGTTTGGTATCCATATGAAGAATGATTCCTTCAAAAATCGTGGCTACGGAACCGAAGCGGAACGATTGGCACTGCAATATGCGTTTGAGACGCTGAAGGTTGAGACCGTCCTGGCGGATGCTTTGCGAACCAATACACGCAGCCGGCACGTCCTGGAGAAAGTTGGGTTTCGGCTGATCCGTCAAGATGAGCGACTTGCTTATTATGCGTGCTGCCGTGCATGGTGCAGCGGGACATCCCATGCCGCCGAATCCGGCTCCCGCCGTAGAGCGATCCCGGAAATCCACGGCGACACCGAGACGTAGACCTTGCATCTGGCAATATTATATCACATTACCACTCTAAACGCAACAAAATTTTTATTTTGTTGCGTTCGATGCAGCCTTGAATTTGGCCAATTTCAGGGAGGCGAACATTCCAAACGTTTCTCCCCTGTTTGAGGTTTAACGTCTCTCGCATAAAATATCCCCCCCAGCCATGATTGATGTGTACCCCAATACCGGGTGTCCAGTATTAGGGGTACATATCATTTCATTTACGGCTGGGGGTTTTGTTATTCTTCGTTCTCTATGCGGGCCTTTGTGTTTCGTAGTTTGTCCATTTCAAAATCTATCTTCATCCGGCTTTTTGTCCATGAAGTCTACTAGGGCTTCTTCATTCAGTCCTTCCGCCATGTAGCTTTTGCCGATGAAGTCCGTTGTCATACGGAACGACTTTGCTAGTTTACAAAACTCTGCTAGTTTACAAATTGTTTCCGCGGTCGGCTCGTGCTCCCTAGTTTATAGCCGCTATACGTGCTTTTCGCTATTCCTATTATCTTGCTTACATCCTGTAATATGCTCAAATCTAAAGTTTCGTTTCCATCTTTAAGAATCTGAGTATTCTGTAGTGTTAATCATAATCCTTTGATTTTTTGTATTGCGTGCCATTTTTTATAACCTTGGAGATATTATATACCCCCCTGCCCTATGGCAGAGGGGGGTGTGGACCGGTTTGCCTGATCCGTTGGTTTACTTGGATAGTTCGGAGATATACGTTCGTATAATCTTCTCGATTTCCTCGGCAGTGTAGGTCTTTTCTCCGTTTTCCCTGAGGATAACGAGCAGATCATAAGCCATAGCCTTCCGGATGTCAATGCTTTCTTGGTCGCTAGGCATCTCTGCAACCTCCTTCCTTTTGAATGTTTATATATTTTGCAGAAATTTCCGGATTAATTTCAGCGCGGGCCTTTATTTCGTAAAGTCCGGACAACTCAGCAGCATGGTAGTTTTTTGAACGAGTGTGCAAACCCTCCGTCAAATAAGTGCAAGGGCTTGGTCCGCAGCGTCGCACAGCATACGCAAATCGTCTGCATTCGGGTGCGACAGCGCCTGGTTATAATTGGCAATACACGCCTCCCATCTGGAGCTGTCCGGGTTAGCCTCCAGCATTGCCTCGTATCTGCGCACAACAGTCACGGGCATTCGTCCCTGGCATAAAAAGCTGCCAATCAGGCGGTTGCCGGGCTGCAAATGTCCGGAAAATCTGCGCAAAACCGTATCAAAGTAGTCTTGCGAACAGCCGTATCCGCAGGTGCCGAAAAGGAACACATTCTTCCCCTCCAGCTTTTCCAAAAAACGGGCGGCAGGCTCGGAGCAATCTCCTTTGTCCGTCCAGGATCCGGCAAAGACGACGTCACAGTCTGCCAAAGCATCGACATTCTCCTGAATCAGGAACGCATTTTCGCCGCGCAGATGGAACCGCAGCGCCTCGGCGAGCTGTTCCGTATTTCCTGTGACGCTGTCATAGTAAATTGCAATCTTCATACACTTCACACCTCTGCCCTCATCATAGCACGGCATAGGGCTGACTTCAAGAGAATTTCTGCACGAAAAAATCCTGATTTTTCTTGGATTTTGGAATAAATTCCAACAAATTTATCGCCTTTTAATTTTCTTCGGGCAAATTTGAATATTGCGGAGGCAGAACCCGCATGCCATCCTGGGAGAGCGAGCAGCACAGAGTCTCCCCTGCTGCATTGCTGTAGCGGATAAAGTAACTCCCTCCGCTGGGAATTCCGGTGATTATTCGCAGAGAGTCCTCCCCGGTCATTCGATTGGCAGAGAATACCATATTTCCAAGGATAGGAGTGTCCTCCAGCCAGCTGCTGACGGAATAGATTTGCAGATGATAAATTATGCCGGCTGTTTCCAGGCGGGTGCTCCAGTTGTCCGTGTCCTCCGCAGACTGAAAGGACAGAAGCATTCCGGACGCTTCCGCCTCATCGGAGTCGGCGACAAGCAGGGTCCCTGCTGCTTCTTCTCCCCCATCCGCTGCATCTTGGCGGAGAGGCTGATATTCCGGCCGTAAGACATCCTCCAGACTTTCATACGGCAATTCCACGGAGATGATTCCGGCGGCGTAGGGGGCGATTTCAAAGGTCTCATAGGGGGTGTAATACAGAACGAGCCCCTTCTCGGAAAAGTACCAGTTCTCTGTCGGATTATCTCCCGTGATGGAGGCAGTGATGATATCCTGATAGCCGCTGAAGAGCATATAGGCGCTTACGGTGTTATTCAGTGCGTTGATTTTCGCTTCCATGGTGTCAAGCACCAGCTGCAGGAGTCTCTCTCTGGCGCCGGGAAGCAGAATGTCGTCCATTTCAAGCCTGCGCTGGGCGCGCAAATCAAAGTTATAGGAAGTCTGCGTATAGGAGGGATGGGCGCCGCCTCGATACCAGCTGTTGAGCATGAGCAGAGAAAGGACATCCGCATCCATTCGTTCCGTGCTGGGCGTTGCGTAGAAGGAATAGGGATAGAAGCTCGCCGTATACCCTTCGTCCGTAAGCTGCTGATAAAGCTCCACCGCCTCCTGGACTTGTGTATCCTGGTAGCGCTGGCTTTGCTGATTGATTTCCTGGAGCTGCTGGGAGAGCCACTGGTTCACAGCGGGATCTTGGAAGGAGGCATATGCGTCATAGATTTTCCCTACGTAGATTTGGGTTCCATCCTCGCTGTAGGATTCGGTTTCACTCTGACAGGGGAAAACCGTATACAGCAGAGGTTCTGCCGAGGCGTCTGTATCAGAGCCGGTAGGGACGGGGGCAGATGCTTTTGCGGTGCTGGTTTCTCCAGGGGCAGCCTCTTCCACATCGGAATAGGCGGATATGGGGGTATCTGCGTCAAAAGCGGCGTCCGAATCGGAGGCCGTACCTTCAAAATAGGCCCAGGTTGATAATTCCGGGAGCCGGTTCGCCGAGGATGCCGACTGCGGTGCGGTCTGCGAGGCGGCGCATCCGGAAAGCAGTATCACGATGCCAAGCCATATGCAAAGTATCCGTTTCATCCTGACATCCCCCCTCTTTTGCTGCGATCATACCATATGAGACGATTTGCATCAATATTTTTTCTGCTTTTAATATCTTAATTCCGCATTTCGGAAGAAAAGGACCATTTGGAAAAAAATCCTTTACTTTTGGCGGCCGCTCCGTTAAAATAAGAGGCGGTAAGCACCATAAACAGAATGGAGGAATCCCATAATGAGCATTAAACGTATCGGCGTGCTGACCAGCGGCGGAGATGCCCCGGGTATGAATGCCTGTGTCCGTGCCGTCGTTCGTACGGCGCTGTATCATGGACTGGAGTGTTACGGAATCCGCCGCGGCTGGAATGGATTGATTTCCGGCGATATCGTCCGTCTGGATGAAAAAAGCGTGGGACATATCATCAATCGTGGCGGCACGATCCTTTATACGGCCAGAAGCAGTGAGTTTATGACGGAGGAAGGTCAGAAAAAGGCTGTCTCCACCTGTAAGTTTTTGGGACTCGACAGCATCATTGCCATTGGCGGCGACGGTACGTTCCGCGGCGCACGGGCGCTTTCAAAATATGGCATCAATGTGATTGGTATCCCGGGTACGATCGACAATGATATCAGCTGCACAAATTACTGCATCGGCTTTGACACGGCGGCCAACACGGCGATCGAGTGTATCGATAAGCTGCGGGATACCATGCAGTCCCATGAGCGCTGCTCCGTGGTCGAGGTAATGGGACGCAACGCGGGCTATCTGGCGATGTATGTTGGTCTGGCGGTTGGCGCTACGGCAGTGCTGGTCCCGGAGGAGCCGATTGACTTTGAGCAGGATGTCATTGAGAAAATCCGGCAGGCTCGCTTTAACGGCTTCACGCATTATATGATCGTGGTGGCGGAGGGCGCCGGGTCTGCTGCGGAAATTGCGACTAAGATCAAGGGGGCAATCGATCTGGATCCCCGCGTTACGGTTCTTGGTCATATTCAGCGCGGCGGCTCCCCTACCGGCCGGGATCGCGTGAACGCTACAAAGATGGGCTATCTGGCCGTGGAGCTTCTGCTGGCGGGTAAGACGAACCGTATCGTCTGCACCCATCAGGGCTGCTTTACGGATGTAGACATCGATGAGGGACTGGCCATGCAGAAGAGCATCCAGCAGATGGAAGTGGATGTCCTGGCCGCTATGACAGGTATTTGAAGCAGGTCCCCCTACCTTTTATAACGAGTAAACAGCGCCCCTCCCAGGTGGAAGTCCCGCCTGGGAGGGGCGCTGCATGATTTCTCAGCAAGCAAACCTGCGCGTCACTGCGCAATGGCCTTATTCAGTTCTGCAACGCTGCTGCAAAGCCAGCGACACCAATTCTCATAATACTCGCCATACAGATGGCAGCCATCCGAGGACATATAGTCGGGAAGGTATCCCTCCTCGTCGGCAAACGCTTCGTTTACATCCAGATAAAAGACCGTCTCGTTGTCGGCAAGGCCGGACAGTGCGGTATTGATTTTGGCAAGATTTTCTATGGAGAAGTAGCTGGCGCTGGCAGCTTTTCCCCTGCCAACGGTCATGATGCTGGTTACGACGACAATGGCATCCGGCTGATACTCCTCAATACGGTCAATCAGGGTGCGGAAGGACTCCATCAGGGTATCCACATCATAGCCGCATTCATTGATGCCCAGTGCGATGTAGATCTTTCCGTATGTACGCTGGGACAGAAGCTCCGTAAGGGTCATCGAGGAAAAGCTTTCATCCGACGCGGTATCCCCCAAAACGGAAAAGACCGTCATACCCACATTGCAGAAGTAATCGGCCTTGCCCAGACGGTTGTAGTCCCGCAAGCCGCAGGTACGGGAGTCGCCAACGAACAGGACATCGTCGAAGTAGCTCTCATCCACGCGGTATTCCGGCACCTGGAAATGCGGAAGCGGCTCCGTGGGCGGAAGGGTCGTGGGCGCCTCCGTAGGCGAAGTGGACGGTTCGGTGGGGACGGTAGCTGTGGTTGGCGGCTGCGTGGAAGGCTGCGTCGGCGATGTCGGAAGGGTCGGCTCCTTCTTGCCGGGGCCGGCCTGGGGGTTTTTGCCGCTGAGCATAACGAAGGGGAGGGTTATGATGCTCTCATCCTGGTAAATTCCCAAGGGCTTGCAGACGGTGTACTTCAAAAACGCACCCAGCCCGGCCACAATGGCGCCGGACAGCAGAAGCGCGATCCAAAGAACAAGAAAATGTTTCTTTTTCAAGACGGGTCCCTCCTAAAATTTGAAGTAGAGAAATGGATCCTGCTTTGCGGTGGCCAAGAAGTAGACCGTGATCCAAAAGACGACGAAAAGAAGCAAATCCAGCCAAAGGCTGTTCCGTATTTTCTGATAAATGCGCCGGGGCAAGGGGGTGAGGAAAAAGACACCGGCAAACAACACCAGGCCGTAATCCCGCAGAACAAAACGGAAGTCCATCGGATTGAGCACAAGGCCACCCTGCCCAAACAGCCGGAGTAGATAAATTTTCAGCTTGTGAAAATTCGGAACAGCAAAGGGAAGCCAAGTCAACAGGATGGAGAAAACCGTGTAGATATGGCAGAAAACCTTCGTTTTCTTCAGCAGCTTGCCGAGCCACAGCTTCTCGTTCAGAATCAGCAGGCAAATGGCCCCGGCCCATACCAGGTAAGACCCGCCGATTCCGTGCCAAAGGCCGGTAAGGAGCCATATGAAACAAATATTTCGGATGGTGCGCCAGGTTCCCGACCGGCTGCCGCCCAGAGGAATGTAGAGATAATCCCGGAACCAAGCACCCAGGGTGATGTGCCACCGGCGATAAAACTCGGAGACGGAACGGGCAGAATACGGCTCATGGAAATTCTCCGGCAGCTCGAAGCCCAGCATCTGCCCCAGGCCGACGGCCATCAGACTGTATCCGAAAAAGTCAAAGTACAGCCGCATTGCGTATGCAAGCAGGGCAAGCCAGGCGTACGCAGTGGACATACTGGTCGAACCGAGGATGGTTGCCTGATTCCACACCGGCGCCAGACGATCCGCCAAAAGGACCTTCAGCGCCAGACCGACGATCAGCTTTTGCAGCCCCGCATGGAAACGCCAGCTCAGGTATCCCCTGCCCCATGTCTGCCGCTGAAGCTCTTTGGGAGATACCAGCGGACCGGACATCAGTTTTGGGAACATGACGATTTGCGCTGCGTAGTGGGAAAGCTGCAAATCCGGCGAAATGCGGCCACGCGACACGTCTATCAGGTACGCCGCGATCTGGAAAAAGTAAAAGCTCAGTCCGGGAGGGAGCAAACGGCCGCCCTCGTAACATTTCAGGAAAGCCAGAAGTGCGGTCATTCCAAGGAGAGAGACGCCCAGAACCCACTTCCGCGCCCTGCCCTGCAGCAGCCGGGCCACTCCAAAGGAGACAAGGGTGGCGGCAAGCAGCAGGCCAAGCTGCCAGATATGGCCGCGGCACGCCAGGCCATAAAACAGAATGCTGCCGAAAATCAGGACGAAATTTCGGTACCGGATGGGAATGAGCATGTAAATAAAAAGGAAGAGAGGGAGAAAAACGAACAGAAAATCCACACTGTAAAATTCCAAACCCGAAACGCCCCCCCTGCTTTGCGATGCCGCCATCCTTGACCCGTTGGTCTACATAACGCTGATTATTATATCAGCGCGAAAATGACAAATCAACAACAAAACCGACATTCTTTTTATTAAAAATTCTTAAGCACGGCCGACCGCAAATACAGGAAAACCGGCCCACGGAATGTGGGCCGGCTTGAACCGCCGAATCACAAACCGGGCACAGCGCACCTGGAAATCAGCGGTAAAGAATCTCTTCTCGGGCAGGTCCGTTGGAGACCATACGGATCGGCACGCCGATCTCCTGCTCGATAAATTCTACATAATTTTTCGTTGCCTGCGGCAAATCCGCATAGCGGGTGATGCCGCGAATGTCCTGCTTCCAGCCGGGCATGATCTTCAGCACGGGCTTGCAGCGCGCCAGCGTGGGAGTTGTGGGGAAGTCCCGGATCACCTTTCCGTCTACCTCATAGCCGACACAGACGGGAATCTCGTCCAGATACCCCAGAGCGTCGACGACGGTCAGAGCCACCTGCGTTGCGCCCTGGACCTGAACGCCATAGCGCGTCGCCACGCAGTCAAACCACCCCATGCGGCGGGGACGGCCGGTCGTGGCGCCGAATTCACCCTTGTCGCCGCCATGATGGCGCAGCGCATCCGCCTCGTCACCGAAAATTTCGCTGACAAAGGCGCCGGCGCCCACGGCGGAAGAATAGGCCTTTACGACGCAGACGATGTCCTGAATCTCATAAGGCGGCAAGCCTGCGCCAATCGCACCGTAGCCGGCCAGCGTGGACGAGGAGGTGACCATGGGATAGATGCCGAAATCGGGATCCTTCATGGAGCCAAGCTGACCCTCCAGAAGAATGGTCTTCCCCTCTGCCCGGGCTTTCCGAAGGAACTGGAAGGTGTCTCCCACATAGGGAGCGACGGCATCCCGCAGCGGCTTGATCTGCGCAAAAATTTCCTCCGCAGTCAGCGTGGGCTTATGATACAGGTGCTCCAGAGTGATGTTCTTAACCTCCAGAACACGGCGCAGCTTATCCAGGCAGTAGCTGTCGTCAAACAGCTCGGCAATCTGGAAGCCGATTTTCGCATATTTGTCCGAATAAAAGGGGGCAATACCGGATTTTGTGGAACCAAAGGAACGGCCGCCCAAGCGCTCCTCCTCATACTGGTCAAACAAGACGTGGTAAGGCATGACGACCTGCGTGCGGTCGGAAACCATCAGATTCGGCTCCACGCCGGCATCCCGGAGGGACTGCACCTCTGCAATAAATTTCCCCAGGTCCAGAGCGACGCCGTTTCCAATTATATTGGTGATCTGCTTATAAAATACGCCGGAGGGAAGCTGATGCAGCGCAAAACGGCCGTAATCGTTAATGATGGTGTGGCCGGCGTTACTGCCGCCCTGAAAACGGATAACCACATCCGCGTTTGCCGCCAGGACATCTGTAATCTTGCCCTTGCCTTCATCGCCCCAGTTGGCGCCTACAATCGCTCGTACCATGAAATGACCTCCAAATCTACCAAAACAAGAAGATACGGCAAAGGGACACAATTCCCTCTACCATCTCAGAATTCTACCATATGCCGCCCCAAAAGTAAAGCCTATTTCCGGGGCGCGAGGCGAAAAGCTTAGGCTTCCGCAGTGATCGCAGCTGTGACGGCTGCCAGCGGCTCCGTATCTACGGTTTCCATCAGGCCGCTGTCAAAGCAGGAGGCAATGGCCGGATCAATGGGGAGTCTGGCCAGCACGGGGAGATTCAGCTTCCGGGCAATGGCATCCAGGTGACTTTCACCGAAGACGGAGATGCGCTTGCCGCAGTCCGGGCAAGTCAGATAGGCGTAGTTCTCCACGAAGCCGAGGACGGGAATATGCATCATTTCCGCCATCTTAACGGCTTTGGCCACAATCATGCTGACAAGGTCCTGGGGACTTGTAACAATGACGATGCCGTCCACAGGAATGCTCTGGAACACGGTCAGCGGAACGTCGCCCGTTCCGGGAGGCATATCCACAAAAAGATAGTCCACGTCCTCCCATACGACATCGGTCCAGAACTGCTTGACGGCGCCCGCAATGACGGGGCCGCGCCAGACGACCGGATCCTCCGGATTGTCCAGCAGCAGATTGATGGACATGACCTGAATGCCGCTGCGGGTGACTGCGGGATACAGTCCGCCGCTGTCCGCTCCCTGGCATTCGCTTACGCCGAAGGCTGTCGGGACGGAAGGACCGGTAATGTCAGCGTCCAGAATGCCGACCCGCTTCCCTGCCCTGGCCATGGCGACGGCCAGCATGGAGGTTACGGTGGACTTTCCCACACCGCCCTTGCCGGACACAACGGCAATGACCTTTTTTAAGTTGGATTTTGCTTTCAGCTCTGCAAAGGCGTTTTCCTTCTTCCGATCTGCGCAATCGCTTCCGCAGGAGGAACAATTTCCGCTGCACGAACTCATAAAAAAACTTCCCTTCTCACGATTCTTCAAAAATAAACTGTAAAACAGTATACCCATTATAGATGGGGCGGCACGCTCTGTCAACCGATGGCCGGCGGCAGGCAAATTCTGAGCGGGCTGTCAGATATCGGAATCCTCCTGCGCCGCTTCCCACTGCTCCATCAGCCGGTTCAGAAGCGCGTCCGCCTCTTCCTTCTCGTGAAGCAGACGCGTCAATTCCTGATAGTCGGCGGCTGCATCCTCAATTTGCTTGTCCAGCTGGGCGATGGCCTGCTCCTGCTTTGTGATTTCCCGCTCCAGACGCCGGATCAGCTTGTCGGTATCCTTGGTGCCGCCCTTGGGCTTTTCCTTTTTGGGCTTTGCATCGGGCTGGACGGCAGGCTTTGCGGCGGCTTCCCGCTCCAGAATACTCCGGTAGCGGGCATAACCGCAGGGGAAATCCCGGATCGCGCCGTCTTCCAGGAGCCAGATGCGCTCGGCAAATTTTTCAATTAAATACCGGTCATGGGATACAAACAGCAGCGCTCCGTCAAACTGTTCGATCGCGGCCTCTATCCATTCGCGGGACGCAATGTCCAAATGGTTTGTCGGCTCATCCAGAATTAACAGATTGATTTTCTCGTCCATCAGCATACAC
>CAKTKB010000038.1 GCA_934569195.1 uncultured Oscillospiraceae bacterium | reverse complement strand
CCCGCTTCCTGTATCAAAGGTAACAGATTTCTTTTGCTATGTCAAGTCATATTTGTCAGATATATGAAAATTTATTTGTAGAAATTTGCTCTTCATTCCTTGGTTGGCTCTTCCGATAGGTTCTTCTATATAAAAAAGATCGAAGTAAGTGATAAACACTTACTTCGATCTTGGTGGGGGAGGACGGATTCGAACCATCGAAGCGATACGCAGCAGATTTACAGTCTGTCCCCTTTGGCCACTCGGGAACTCCCCCATATTCACTTAAGCGTCTGTTCCGCGCTGAATGGAGCCGGTAGACGGACTTGAACCCCCGACCTACTGATTACAAATCAGTTGCTCTACCGGCTGAGCTATACCGGCGTCTCAAACAGAACACGCGTATTATAGCCACAATGTTCCATTTTGTCAAGTCCTTTTTTCATGTTTTTCATTTTTCGCAGGAAGAGAGGGAATTCTCCCTCTCTTCCCGTAAAAGTGCGCATTTCAGGGAATGAAAATCAGATTTCTACATCCATTTCGGACAGCACCGCCGCACAGCGCGGGCAGAGGCCGTTCGCATCTGCCATCTCGGAGTGCATCCAGCATCTGGGGCACTTGGTCCCGCGGGCTTCTGTCACTCCAATCGTCAGTTCCGGATAATTGACGCCTGTCCCCACTTCGGCTCCCTCAGGCGCCGCCTCCCATGCACAGGAGGAAACAATAAAGATCTCCGCCAGATTTACATCCTTGCAGAGCTGCCGGAGCTCCTCCCCGCCGGAAAGGCTCACATGTGCCTCCAGCGCCTTGCCGATGCGTTTATCCGCGCGAGCGCGCTCCAGCACGCCGTTGACATCCTGACGCAGCTTGCTTACCGCATCCCACTTGTCCATGACAGAGGATTCAAGGACGTAGTCGCCGCAGCCCTCCGGCATCCGGTTCAACAGGATGTTCCGGGTATCGTCTCCATCTCTATGGGGCATCGCCTGCCAGATTTCGTCGCAGGTGAAGGCCAGAATCGGCGCGAACAGCTTCGCCATAGCGTCCACAATCAAATACAGAGCCGTCTGGGCAGAGCGGCGGCGCAGGCCGTCCCGTGCCTCGCAATAGAGCCGGTCCTTCAGCACGTCCAGGTAGAAGCTGGAAAGCTCCACGACACAGAAATCGTTGATCGCATGAGATACCACATGGAATTCATAATCGTCGTATGCCCTGCGGCAGGTGCGAATCAGGCTGTCCAACCGCGTAAGCGCCCACCGGTCCAGCTCCTCCATCTGCTCGGCCGGAACCAGCGCATTGGGGTCAAATCCGTCCAGATTGCCCAGGCAATAGCGGGCCGTGTTGCGGAACTTCAGGTAGTTCTGACTCAGCTGCTTAAAGATTTCCTTGGAGCAGCGGACATCTGCATGGTAATCCGACGAACCGGCCCACAGGCGCACAATGTCAGCGCCATAGTCCTTAATCAGTTCGGCCGGGTCCATGCCGTTGCCCAGAGACTTGTGCATAGCGCGCCCCTGACCATCCACCGTCCAGCCATGGGTCAGCACCTGCTTAAACGGCGCCCCCTGTCCCAGCGCGCCGACAGAGGTCAGCAAGCTGGACTGGAACCAACCGCGATACTGATCGGCTCCCTCCAGGTAAACCTCCGCAGGCCACAGGGCCGGATCGCGCTTCCTCAGAGCCGCGGCATGGGTAGAACCGGAATCGAACCACCCGTCAAGGGTATCCGTCTCCTTATCAAAGGACTTTCCGCCGCAATGGGGGCAAGTCAAGCCCTCGGGGACCAACTCCATGGCATCCTTTTCAAACCATACGTTCGACCCATCCAGGTCAAACAGCTCGCTGACGTGCGCAATCGTCTCCGGTGTGCAGACCGGCTTTCCGCAGTCCTTGCAATAGAATACAGGAATCGGCAGGCCCCACCGGCGCTGACGGGAAATGCACCAATCGGCACGCTCCCGGATCATGCTGACCATGCGGTCCCCGCCCCAGGCCGGCAGCCAGCGGACCCCCTCCACTGCGGCGACGGCATCCTCCTTGAATGCCTCCACCGAACAGAACCACTGAGGTGTGGCCCGGAAAATGATGGGATTCTTGCATCTCCAGCAATGGGGGTAGGAGTGGGTAATCTCCTGAGCGGCAAAGAGCATACCGCTCTGTCTCATATCCTCCAAAATAACCGGATTGGACTCTGCCGTGGTCATGCCGGCATATTTCCCGGCGTACTCCGTGTGCCGTCCCTGATCATTCACCGGTACGACCAGATCCATTCCATAACGCATGCAGGTCTTGTAGTCGTCTGCACCGAAGCCCGGGGCCGTATGCACGCAGCCCGTGCCGGAATCCATAGTAACATACTCCGCATTGACCAGGCGGGAAGTCTTATCCAGGAAGGGATGGCGGGCCAGCATATTCTCAAAGAAGCTGCCGGGATAGGACGCGAGCACCTCATAATGGGTCACGCCACCCACCGCCATCACCGCATCCAGGAGTGCCTGGGCGACAATATAGGTCTCACCGTTATCCGCCTTAGCCAGCACATACTGCTCCCGGGGGTGGAGGCAGATACCCATGTTGCCGGGCAGGGTCCAGATCGTCGTGGTCCAGATGACAAAATAGGTGCGGCTCAGATCAAATTCGTGCAGCTTTCCCAGATCATCTGCCATGGGGAACTTTACATATACAGAGGTGCAGGGATCGTCCTGATATTCAATCTCCGCCTCTGCCAGAGCCGTCTCGTCCTTCGGGCACCAATAAACAGGCTTCAGGCCCTTGTAGATATACCCCTTCTGGTACATCGCGCCGAAGATTTTGACCTCCTCCGCCTCAAAGTGCCGGTCCATTGTGCGGTAGGGATGCTCCCAATCTCCCACAACGCCCAGTCGCTTAAAGCCGGCCATCTGGCGCTGGATATAGTTCTCCGCGAACTCTGCGCAGGCCGTACGGAATTCCGGCACAGGCATGGTCTTACGGTTGATTTTGTTCTTCTTGATAATTGCGGACTCAATGGGCATACCGTGGTTGTCCCATCCGGGAATATACGGCGTATAGTATCCCTGCATTGCCTTGGACCGGACAATAAAATCCTTCAGCGTCTTATTCAGGGCATGTCCCATGTGAATATCGCCGTTGGAGAAGGGAGGGCCGTCGTGCAGCACAAATTTCGGCTGCCCCGCATTTTTCTCCAGCATCTGCTCATACAGCCCCTGCTCGTACCATCGGCTGAGCATCTGCGGCTCCCGGGCGGGCAGCCCCGCCTTCATGGGGAAGTCCGTTTTCGGGGTAATGATTGTGTTTTTGTAATCCATCGGATCGTACCTCCATTAAAATGTCCACTATAAAATAAGAAATACGCCTCTGCCTCCTGTAAAAGAGACAAAGGCGCACAACCTCTGCGGTACCACTCTCATTCCGGTTTCCCGGCTCTCAACTGCGCATTAACGGGCGCGCCCGGCGCAGCCTACCACCCCGCAGGGCTTCGGTGCGCAGCTCAGAGGGGATACCTGCTGCCCGCTGCCTGCTGCCTCGCACCATACGGCAGCTCTCTGAAGGCGAAAACGGGCGCAGACCTGTCCTCATCACAGCCTGTGTCTATTTTGCTTTCCGGCCTCAATGACTGGTCGGGTCGTAATTTCTCCCAAACTGGAGATTGGAAAATTTGCTGGTAGTCGTGTCATTCGTCGGATGGCGAGGCTCCGCCTTGGGTGCGGAATCATCCGCCGTCCCCACCAGAGCCTCCAGGCTGTGGGAAATCTCATCCGCCACTACGTCCGCCGAGGACGCAGAGGGCTGCTCCACTGCCACCTTGCCCTTCTCATAATCGTACATCTCCCCGACCGTCGTGGAAGCCTGTGCCGGCTTATTGGCAGTCTTGATACGCTCCAGCGCCTGAATGCACACGCGCATCTGCTCCTGAATCTCACTGATCTTCTTCCCCGCCGCACGGCGTGCCTCTTCGACCCGGGCATTCTCCGCCGCAATCAGCGTACCCGCGTTTTTGGCATTCTCCGTTGCGGCAGCGTTGGCATCTGCCAGCATCTGTGTACATTTCGCCTCTGCCTCCCGGACCATGCGGTCGCAGGTCTTCTGGGCATTGACAATGGCATCCTTCATGCTGGCCTCGTTGCTGCGATACTCCTCCAGCTTTTCCACAAGGACCCGCATCTTACTCTTCAGCAGAGCGTTTTCCTTGTACAGGGTAACATAATCCTCCGTCAGCGGCTCCAGGAATTCGTCCACATCCCGCTTGTCATAGCCGCCGAAGGTGGCGTTTCCAAAGGAAATTTGATCAATTTGTTGTGGTGTAAACATAGGCTTTCCTTTCCGCGGATGAATCAGATATAGCTATCCACTTCGTTTTGCAGATTTTCCAGCACGTCGCCGGAAACTTCCATATTGTACGGACTGAACAGGTAGGTGGCCTGGGCGACCTTTGTCACCTTGCCGTCAAGGGCGTAAATGCAGCCGGACAGGAAATCCACCACACGGCGGGCAATCGCCTTGTCCACATTCTCCATGTTGACAATGACGGCCTTCTTGCTGCGCAGATCATTGGCAGCACGGGAGCTGTCCTCGAACTTCGTGGGGCGGAACAAAACCACCTGCTGCTTGCCGGAGGTCCCGGAAGAACCTACCACCTGGCCGCTGAAGCCGCCGGAAGCCGGTGCCGCGGAAGAAGATGCGGCGGGAGAGGAAACGCTGCCAAAGCTGGAATCGAAGTCAAAGCCGTCGTTCTCTCTGCCGGACGCTGCGCTGCGGCGGCCGTAGCCGGAGGAATCCTCTCCGGAATCCTCTGCGTAATCCTCGGTCCCGTCGGCATCGTCGTAATCATCATAATCATCCTCGGCGTAAGGCTGGGTAAATTTCTTCACGTTATCCCAAAAACTCATTTCTGTATATCCTCCTGTATATTCGCATCATCACGGATGAGGCTTAGCGTAATCACGGGGGCCAAATATGCCTGAGCCGACACGGATCATGGTGCTGCCAAAGGCAATGGCGTCCTCAAAATCGTCGGTCATCCCCATGGACATAATCCCGACGGATACATTATCGTATTTTTTCTCCCTTATGTCAACAGAAAGGTTATGCATTTCCTGAAAAAATTTGCAATTTCCCCCGGGTTTTTCACTTACGGGCGGGATCGCCATCAATCCCCGCACCCGAACATGGGCAAAACTTCCAATTTTTTCCAGGATTGGAGGAAGCTCCTCCGGCAAAAACCCCGCCTTGCTCTCTTCCCGTCCAATATTGATCTCCAGTAGGATATCCTGGCATATGTCTCTGGAAAGGGCCTCCTTCTGAATCTGCTCCAGCAGGCGAAGCCGGTCCACGCTCTGAATCAGGGACACATGTCCCACGACCTGCCGGACCTTATTGGTCTGAAGGCGGCCGATAAAATGCACCGGTGCCCCCGCATAGGCTTGGCACGCCTCCTTAGCCGTCAATTCCTGCACCCGGTTTTCCCCGCAGCAGTCCACACCCGCCGCGATTGCCTGCCGCACCGCGTCGGCGTCCTGGGTCTTTGTAGCCGCGCACAGAAGGATCTCCTTTGGATCCCGGCCTGCCGCTTCAGCCGCCCGCGCCATTCGGCGGCGGATCTGAGAAATATTGTCCTGAATTGTCATATATATCCCCTCCTGACAAATAACGCGGCAAGCACAAGGACAGGCGGCAGGATCCAACCCGCCGCCTTTTGGCTATGCGCTTGGTCCGGCTGCCTTCAGAGGTTTCATAGGCGCCAGCGTGGATATGGCGTGCTTGTAAATCATCTGCTGCTTGCCGTCGCTGACCAGCACCACCACAAAACTATCGTAGCCCGTGATAACTCCCCGAAGCTGGAAGCCGTTCATCAGATACAGCGTCACCGGTGCTTTGTCCCGGCGTGCCTCCTTCAGGATCGCTTCCTGCAAATTGATTGGTTCCGACATATGTATACCCTCTTTCTTTTGGAATACATACATCTTACCATGATTCACTTGTCGTTTTGGCGCAGAATCTGTCGAGCCTTCAGGAGAATTTCCTGTCCGTTGCTCTGCGCCCCGCGGATAATCCAGTGCATGGCGTCGTTCCGCCGGAACCAGGTCAGCTGCCGCTTGGCATACCGCCGCGAAAACAGCTTCACCTGTCCGGCCGCCTCTTCCACCGTGCAGCGGCCGTCCAGCGCCGCCACAAATTCCTTATACCCGATCGCCTGCATAGCGGTGGCCTTCTCCGGCACGCCGGAGTCCAGCAGCGCCCGGATTTCCTCCAGCAGCCCCCTTTGCAGCATTTCGTCCACCCGGCGTTCAATCCGGTCATACAGCACGCTGCGCTCCGCGAAGTCCAATCCGATCCACACCGCGTCAAAGCGCGGCGGCACATTCTTCGTCAGCCGGTTGTGCTCGGCAATCGTCCGTCCCGTCTGGTAGTAAACCTCCAGCGCGCGAAGGACACGCTTTCGGTCGGCCGGATGCAGCCGGGAGGCCGTCTCCGGATCTACACGCCGCAGCTCCTCCAGCATAGCCTCCATTCCCTGCCCCTCGGCTCTTTCCTCCAGCGCCTCCCGGATTCCGTCCGCAGGAGCGGGTGCAAAGGCGTTGCCTCGGATCAAAGCATCCATATACAGCCCCGTTCCGCCGGCAACGATCGCGGTTTTTCCCCGGCGCAGAATATCCTCAACCACAGGCGTCGCCATCGCGCAATAGCGGCTGACGGAAAAATCCTCCTCCGGGTCCGCTACGTCTATCATATGGTGGGGAATTCCCTGCATCTCCTCCCGGGTCGGCTTGGCCGTGCCGATATCCATGCGCCGATAGACCTGCATGGAGTCGCAGGACACGACCTCTCCATTCCATTCCTTCGCCAGCTCCACCGCCAACGCAGTCTTTCCGGAGGCCGTCGGCCCGGCAAGGCAAATAACGCCCATATCCTTTCCCCCTATCCCGCTTACATCAGGTGCGCCTGAACTGCTTCTCCAGCTGCTTCTTACTCAGGCTCACACAAATCGGCCGCCCGTGCGGGCAATACTTCAAATCCTCGCGTTCCATGACCTGTCCCGCCAGATCCCGAAGCTCCCGGTCACTGGTAACCCAGCCGGCTTTAATGGCAGCCTTGCAGGCGACCGTGTGCAGTAGGTCATCCCGAATGGACTCCCGTGTCTCCTTACGCCCATCCAGCAGCTTCGCCGCCAATTCCTCCAGCGCCTCTGCCGCCTGCTCCGGGCCTAAGTCCATGGGAATCTGACGGGCCAGGACGGTATTCTCCCCAAACTCCTCCAGGGAAAAGCCCAAATCTCCCAGCAGCTGTCCATTGGCCAGCAGCTCCGCCGCCTCCTCCGCGCGCAGTGACACCGAAACCGGCATCATCAGAAGCTGAGGCGTAATTTTTTCCTGGTTTGCCTTCAATTTATCAAACAAAATTCGTTCATGGGCTGCATGTTTGTCGATCAAATAAGCATTTTCCCCCTGCTCAACGAGGATATAGGTCCGATACAGCTCGCCCACCAAGCGCCAAGGCTCCGGCTCCGGCATGGGCAGCTCCTGCTGTACGACCTCCTCCTTGAAAACCGGCACAGGCGGCGCAGGCTTTGCCGCAGGTGCTGGTATGCTCTCCATCCCCGGTACCACAACATACTCCCGCAGGGGCATATTGGCGGGATGCTCCCACTTTTTCTCCCCGCCGTTGGAGACCTGCCGGGGTACGTTGGCCCCAGGCGCCGACGGAACCTGTCGGGCTGCGTTGGCCGCAGGCGCCGACTTTTCGGCCGCCGCCCTGAATTCCTGGGCGCTCATGGATTGAAAGAACGTATCCTTTTTTTCCGGCAGCGGCACAGCCGGTTTCGCCGCAGATGCAGCCGGTCTTTCCACGGGTGCAGCCGATCTTTCCGGCTCTGCCGTCCGGGGTGCATTTCCGGAAAAATGCACCTCCGGACGATCCGTCTGTCGATTCAGTGCAGCCAGCACCCCGTAATGGACGCAGTCGAAGGCGGCCTTCTCCGACAGGAACTTCACCTCCGTCTTTGCCGGGTGTACATTCACATCCACAGCCGACGCAGGCAGCGTCACATGCAGAATACAGGCGGGAAATTTGCCGACCATCAACCGATTGCGATAGGCTTCCTCCAGCGCCGACGTCAGGAGCTTAGACTTCACCGGCCGGTCATTTACAAAAAAGATCTGCATAGACCGGCTGGGCCGGGCGTCCGTGGGCAGCGCCACAAAGCCCGTGACCCTGTAAGCGTCCCACTTGCTGTCCACCGGCACCATGCGGGCGCAGTCTCTGCCGAGCACGCTGTACACAGCCGCGCGCAGCTCTCCGTCCCCCGGTGTGGACAGGCACTGCTTGCCGTCCCGCAGGAATCGGAAGGCCACCTCCGGGTGTGCCAGCGCCTGCATCTGTACGGCGGCGGCCACTCTGGCTCCCTCTACCGTGTCGGACTTCATAAACTTCATTCTGGCAGGTGTATTGTAAAACAGATCCCGGACCAATATGGTCGTCCCCTCCGGACACCCTACCTCTTCCTCCTCCGTCACGTTCCCGGCCTCCAGATGGAGGCTGGTTCCGCACACGGCTCCCGCCGTTTTTGTCATCAAATCGATGCGGCTGACAGATGCTATCGCCGCCAGAGCCTCTCCCCGGAAGCCCATTGTGGAAATGGCCGCCAGGTCCTCTGCATTGTGCAGCTTGGAGGTCGCATGGCGGCGGAACGCCATACGGGCGTCCTCCCGGCTCATGCCGCAGCCGTTATCCGTTACGCGCAGGAAGGTCATACCGCCGTCACGAATCTCCACCGTGACCTGGGAGGCTCCGGCATCCACCGCATTCTCCAGAAGCTCCTTCACCGCCGAGGCGGGCCGCTCCACCACCTCACCGGCGGCGATCAAATTTGCCACATGGGCAGATAACTGCAAAATCTTTGGCATAATTTCGTTACCTCAAAACCGTCCAGATCCCCAGAGCGTTAATTGCTCCATGGATCAGTATCGGTGCAAAAATCGTATCTGTCATCTCATATGCCCACGCCAGGCAAAGCCCGGCGGGAAGATACTGCACAAAGCACAGCGCAAGCACGCCGGCATCGACCGTGCCGATATATCCTGTCACATGAATCATGGAAAACACCGCCGCAGACAGGCAATATGCCGCAATCGGGCTGCGGCGGGCCAGCGTGCCGAACAGGAGCCCCCTGTACAGGCACTCCTCCGTCACGGGAACCAGCAGCACCATCCCCACCGCCATCGGCCAGAACGCCTGGTGCAGCATGGCCACGATTGCGCGGTCGTTTGCGTTGGCAAAATCGGGGAAACGGCGCAGAATCTCCATCCGCAGCAGGCTGCTGATTCCCCAGTAAACACACAGCCCCACGGCGCACACCCACAGCAACCGCCACGGCTTTTCCCCGGCAGTTTTCAGGGATTTCCCGAGAAACTCCCGAAAAATTCCTAAAACAGCCAGAAAATTCACCACATAAAAAGCGAAATTTATCCACACATCCCCGGCATCAGGAAGCAGCACGGCGAATGCCGCGGCAATTACGCCGGGCAGAAGCAGCAGCTGAATGGGCAGGTATATCCACCCAAGCGTCAGCTCCCGGGCCGTCATGGCCGCCAATCGTCTCTTTTTCCTCATTCCAGCATTTTCTTGAGCCGGTAGAGCTGGTTCATCGCCTCAATCGGCGTCAGGGTTTCCACGCTGACCGCCGAAAGAGCCTGGCAAACCTGCTGCGCCCGCAGATCCAGCATACTGACCTGGTCCTCCGGCTGTTCCTGCCGGGGCGCCGGTCGGATATCCGCGCCGCCCTGCTCCAGCTCTCTGAGAATCTCTCTGGCCCGATTCACGACCTGTGCAGGAAGCCCCGCCAGCTTGGCAACCTCAATGCCGTAGCTGTCATCCGCCGCTCCGGGAACAATCTTCCGCAGGAAAATCATCTGCTCTCCCCGCTTTTTCACGGCGATATTGTAATTTTTCACATTGGGAAGCTTATCTTCCATGGCCGACAGTTCATGATAGTGGGTGGCAAAAAGCGTCCTGGCTCCCAGGCGCTTGGGATTCGCCGCATATTCCAGCACGGCTCTGGCAATCGCCATGCCGTCGTAGGTGGAGGTACCCCGGCCGATCTCGTCAAGGATCAGCAGGCTCCGCGCTGTGGCATATTTCAGGATAGACGCGACCTCCGACATTTCTACCATGAAGGTAGACTGTCCCGATGCCAGATCGTCGCTGGCGCCGATGCGGGTGAAAACCCGATCCACCAGACCGATCCGAGCCGCCCGGGCCGGGACAAAGGAACCCATCTGGGCCATAAGAACGATGAGCGCAACCTGGCGCATATAAGTGGATTTACCGGCCATATTGGGTCCGGTAATAATGGAGACCTGGTTCTCCGTGCTGCCCAGGCGCGTATCGTTGGGGACAAACAGGCTGTCCTTCAGCATAACCTCCACCACAGGGTGGCGGCCGTCCGTAATGAAAATCTCCCCATCCGGCAAAATCTCCGGACGGCAGTATCCTCTTTGGACCGCGACCTCCGCCAGGCTGGCCAGGGCATCCGCCCCTGCCACTGCGGCAGCCGAGGTCTGCACGCGGCCCGCCTGCGCCGCCAGATTCTCCCGCAATTGGCTGAAAATCTGATACTCCAGCGCCGTCAGCCGCTCCTTTGCCGTAAGGACCTGATTTTCCAGCTCCTTCAGTTCCTGGGTAATGTACCGCTCGCAATTGGCCAGCGTCTGCTTGCGGATATATGTATCCGGGACCTGGGCCGTAAAGGACTTGGAGACCTCAATATAATAACCAAACACCCGATTGTAGCCCACCTTCAGCGTCCGGATGCCGGTCTTTTCCCGCTCGGCTGCCTCTATGGATACAATCGTCTGTTTTCCTCCGCCCATGATGTCCCGCAGGCGGTCCGCCTCCTCATTGGCCCCGGGACGGATAATGCCGCCTTCCCGGATGGTCAGCGGAGGATCGTCCGTAATGGTTTTCTCAATCCGCTCCGCACAGTCCGTCAGAGGGTCGATCGTCTGCTCCAGCCTTTTCAGCAAGCCGCCGGAAAAGCGCCGGAGCTGCTCCTTCACATCCGGCAGGGCGCGCAGTCCCCGGGCAAGCCCCAGCAAATCCCGCCCGTTGACGGTCCCTGTGACCACCCGCGTCATGACCCGCTCCAGATCCGTCACATACCGCATGGCCTGACGCAGCTCGCCTCTGCCCACGGTGTCCTGTGTCAGCTCCTCGACCGCGCTCTGACGGCGCTCGATCTCCACCGGGTCCAGCAGCGGCTTCTCCAGCCAGCCTCTGAGCATACGTCCCCCCATGGGCGTATTGGTCTTGTCCAGAACCCACAGCAGGCTGCCCCGCTTTTCCTTGGAGCGCATCGTTTCCGTCAATTCCAGGTTCCGCCGGGTGTCCAGGTCCAGCTCCATAAACCGGCCTGTCGTGTAGTATTGCAGCTGCCGTACCTGGGAGAGATCATTTTTTTGCAGCTCCCGCAGCGTTTTCAGCAGCACACCTCCGGCAACCGTCGCCAGAGGCAATCCCGTCAGGCCAAGCGCCGCCAGATCGGCCCCAAAATGCTGCTCCAGCAGACTCTGTGCCTGATCCGGCTCAAAATCCTCCGCCTTTCCCTCGTCCACGCAGCAATGCAGGCGATGGACCAGGGCATCCTCCAGCACCGGGTTTCCGGTCCCTTCGCCGCCGCGGATCACCTCCGCCGGCGAAAAACGCCCAAGCTCCGACGCCGCAGCCTGTGCGTCCGCGCAGACCGTCACAAAAAAGGCGCCTGTGGAAATATCGCAGAAGGCCAGGCC
>CAKTKB010000037.1 GCA_934569195.1 uncultured Oscillospiraceae bacterium | reverse complement strand
TCCAGCTCCCGCAGGGCGGTCTTGACCGTCCGCTCACTCCGGTCTAGGTCATCCGCCATCTGCTTGATCGTATAGATTACATACACATTCCCATCTTCGGACACCCAGCCGCTTTTCTGGGAAAGCGTAGTGCGGTTAAGCAGCAGCCCATATAGCAGCTTGGCGTTGATGGAATACTCGCCCGCCAGCATGAAGCGCGGCAAGGGAATGAATGGCGGCAATGCAGTATTCAGTTTGAAATAGATTTTTCATCACATCCTCTCTGGTCTGGCGTGATATGGCTGCTATGGCGGCTTGTCCGTTGGTCCCCTCGGAAGCGAGGCAGTGCGCCCCGCCTTGGAGCGTTTCGACTGATAATGAGGGCAAATAACGACTATCGACCGGAAGCTCTGCTTGCAGTCATGGACGCAGCGGCGGCAGAGTGTGTTGTACGCCTTGCGTCCCCGGTCATTCAGGAAAAACGACCATTCCAGCTTTTTTGATTTGCTCATGCGCGGCATATCTGTACTCCTTCCCCGAATTACAATTCGTTTCTCTGCTGTACTTTCAGCAGTTCCCATACGTCAGCCATCCGTTCTTTCAGCTCGGCAACGTCGGCATCGTAGAAATGCCCGGTGCTGTTAATGCGGCGGCAGACGTGGTTGATATTTGTGGCAATCCTGCTGACAGCGGCAGCTAACTTTTTCTGCTCGGTGTAATCGACCTTGATGATGTACCCGTCAATCAGCATCTTGCGGGCGTATGCGCCGAAATTGCGGGTACCGAGCTGGTTCATCTTGTGACGGATCAGGCTCAGCTCCTGCTCATTCAGGCAGATTTCTTTGCGGATGGGTCGTGTGCGGTCTGGCATTGTACGGTATGGCATATCGAAACACTCCTTTCACAATACAACGGACATTTGCAGCTTGATTTTGGGTATCTAAAGAAACAAAATTTTTCGCCATACTTTGCAGAGAAGAAAACTGGTTAGAGATAGTTCTCCACAAAATACCCTTTCACCTTACAACGGACATTTTTTGCGTAAAACTTGGTAGTGGAGGAAAGAAAATTTTGAAAAGCCCCTCACTTCACTAAGTGAATCAGGTATCGGTTTTGTCCCAACATTTTCACTTTTCACAATCCATCGGACAAAATAATCAGAAATGACAGGTATCTTGAAAAAATATTTTGGGAAGCCTCTCACTTTACAACGGACAGATTTTCTGTAATTGGGGGGGTACTGCAAAAATTTCTTTTCACTTTACAACGGACATTTTCTCGGTGAATTAGGGGGTCTCCGCAGAAAAAAATTTGAGGACGGGAGCAACAGCTATCGATTGCCCCTCACTTTACAACGGACATTTGGGGAGGAAAAAACAGGGGTTAATCGAAATTTTTCCTTTCATATAACAAACGGACACTTTTTCTGGCTTTGTCCGGGATTTTTTCGCCGTTTTCAAAAATCTCTCTACTATACAACGGACATTTTCTTGCCGTTTTTTAAGTATCGGAGAATAAAAAAGTGTCCCCGCTTCCGAAAAATCAGGGACGTCATGATCTGCGGATATTGAGATTTAAGAGAATAGCAAGCACAGCCGGTGTCCGGACACACGGCAAAAATGCGCATCCCAGCCTTAAGGTTGGAACGCGCATTTATTTTTTGGGGGATAGCCCCAAACCCTTTCGATTGTAACTTTTCTATGAAGCCCGTTGACAAGTTTCTGATTTCGGAATATAATATGATTACGATTTCAGAAACTTATTGGAGGTATGACATGAACGACCAGTTGGGGCAACAGTTGCAGATTCTCAACCGCCTGTATAAAGAAAGCGACCATATTTACAGCAGGCTTGCATCAAAGTTGGGCATGACTGACACCACCTTTTGGGTGCTGTACGCAATCGCCCATTCTGAGGAACCAATGACGCAGAACGACCTGTGCAGCGACTTCTTTTTCCCCGTGCAGACCATCCACTCCGCGATCAACAATCTTCGTAAGGATGGACTGGTGGAGCTGCAAGTCATCCCCGGCACCAGAAACCGCAAGGCGATTTTGCTGACGGAGAAAGGGAAAATCTTCGTTGCAAATACGATCAACAAAGCGGACGAAATAGAGAAAAACGCATTCCTGTGCTTCAATGAGGAAGAACGTGAATTATATCTTTCACTGTTCAAGCGGCATATTGAATACCTGAAAACCGAGGAAAAGCGTGTGCTGGATTCCATTCCGGAGTGAGGAGGTCATAATGAATTTACTGCTTACCCTTGATGAAAACTATCTGCTGCCCTGCAAGGTCATGCTGGATTCTTTCTTTGCCAGCAACCCTAATGAACAGGGCGTGACCGTGTATCTGCTCCACAGCGCCATTCCCGATGATAAGCTGGGAGCGCTGGCAGACTTTTGCTCTGGCTTCGGTGCGGAACTGAAGCCTATTACCGTGGATACGGCGCTCTTTGAAAACGCCCCCACCAGCAAGCGTTATCCCAAGGAGATGTACTACCGGCTGCTCTCCCCGCTGATTTTGCCGCGGGAGGTAGAGCGGGTGCTGTACCTCGATCCGGATATGCTCATCATCAACCCGCTGCGCCCCTTGTGGGAGCTGAACCTGTACGGAAAGACCTTTGCGGCGGCTTCTCACACGGGGCTGACCGAAATGGCGAATGGGATCAATCAAGTGCGCCTGGACACCGGGCATGAGTATTTCAACTCCGGCGTCATGCTCATCGACCTGAATGCCGCCAGGAAGCTGGTGTCGGCAGAGGATGTCTTCGGGTGTGTCAACGAACACGAAAAGGAACTGATCCTGCCCGATCAGGATGTGTTCAACATCCTCTACGGCAAGGATACGCAGCCGATAGACGATGTGATCTGGAACTACGATGTGCGGAACTACTCCAAGTACCTCATCCGCAGCACCGGCAAGCATGACCTGAACTGGGTCATGCAGAACACGGCAGTCCTGCACTTCTGCGGGAAGAATAAGCCGTGGCATGAAGAGTACAAGAATCCCTTCGGGATGCTGTATCTGCACTATAGGAATCTGACCATGCGAAAACTGTATGAGAAACCTGATAAGGAGAACCACCCTGAATGAAAGAATCCAGAGCAAAACTGATTTTGAAATATGTGCTACCCACCGTTTTGAGCCAGTGCGCCTTCTTCCTGTTCACCATCGTGGATGGTATTTTTGTCGGTCGCGGTGTCGGAACGGACGCGCTGGGCGCCGTCAATCTCGCGCAGCCGCTTGTTATGGTCATCGGCGCGGTATTTATGCTGACGACCATCGGCGGCGTGACCATTACCGCTATCCGCATGGGGCGGAAGGACTATGAAGGCGCAAATCAGTCCTTCATGCACGCTACCGCCGCAACGGTCGTTGTCGCGGCATTCTTTACAGTGGTCGGTACCGTGTTCACAAAGCCGCTTGCCATATTACTGGGCGCAAGCGGCGTATATGTGGGGATGGTCTGCGACTATCTCTTCTGGTATACCGCCTTTACGATCCCCTCCGCACTCGCCGCCACCTTGCAGGGCTTTGGGCGGAACGACGGCGCGCCCGTGTTCGTTATGGGTTCCACCATCGTCAGCACCGCCTTGAATATCTTCCTTGACTGGCTGTTTGTGTTCCCGTTAAAGCAAGGGCTGGCGGGTGCTGCCATTGCGACGGGTATTTCTCAGACGGTGGGTATGCTCATCGTTGCAATTCACTTCCTGACGAAGCGCGGGCATCTGCATTTTGCCAGATTCAAGCTGGATGGCAAGCTGATGCGGAAAGTCCTCAAGCGGGGACTTCCGGAAATGCTCTCCCAGCTTGCGACGCCGATCACGGTGTTCTGCATGAACCTCGTCATCATCCGTTTTCTGCCAGAGGGCAGCGTCAACGCCTACTCGGTCATCAGCTATGTCGTAGCCTTCGCCTATGCTGTATTTATCGGCGTTTCCGAGGGAATGCAGCCTTTGTTCGGGCAGAGCTACGGCGATAAAAACGCCGATGATCTGCGCTATTTCAAGCGTTGGGGCATGATCGTCAGCTTTATCGGAAGCGCCGTTGTCTATGGGGCAATTATGCTGCTCGACAGACCGATCTGCCAGATGTTCGGTGCGGACACGACGGCAACGGAACTGGCTGTCTCTGCAATCCCGCAGTACTGCTGGGCGTTCCTGTTTGCGTCAGTGAATACGGTTCTGTCCGCCTATCTCTACTCCACGAAACGCACCAAGGAGTCTGTTGCGGTCAATGTTCTGCGCGGTCTGATTTTTACGCCGCTGTGCGTGGTGGCGCTGTCCTTTCTCACCAACGGTGCGCTTCTCTGGTTCACCGTGGGAATCGCGGAGGCGATCACGTTTGTTTCCGCGATGGCGATCACAAAGCGCTCTGAAAGCGGCGGCGTGAGGTTTGATAAGGATTAAGAATTGCAGGGAAAGGATAATCTCTATGAAAAAAGTTGTGATTTTCGGCGCTGCCGGGCATACCGGCAAGTACCTGACCCGCAAAATGCAGTCCATTGCGGACATTGAACTTTCCGTCTTTGTCCGTGATCCGGCCAAATTCGGCGATATGGATATGACCGGTGTCAACATCATTACGGGCGATGCCTTGGATATGGTGGACGTACTGCGGGCCATGGAAGGACAGGATGTGCTGCTGTGCTCATTGGAGGGCAATGTGCTGACCATGGCAAAGAATATCGTGGCGGCATTAGAGGATACCTCGGTGAAACGCATCATCTGGATCACCGGTATGGGTATCCACCACGAGATCAAGGGGCTGCGGGGTATGATGCTGAACCAGTTGGCAAAGCAGCGCCCGGACTACATCGAGGCGGCGGACACCATTGCGGCAAGCAGCGCGGTGACCACGCTTCTGCGCTGCCCCGGTATTCAGGACGGTGACAATGAGGTCTATGAGCTGACAAATGAGGGTATTCAGCCGTCGCACCGAAACGTGGATCGTGCAGCGATTGCCCAGTGCATGGCGGATATGATAAAAGACGAAACGCTGGGTGCAAACGAAAGCCTCGGCATTACAAACGGGAGGATATAAAGATGAAAAAGGTATTGATTTTAGAGGGAAGCCCCCGCCGCAACGGAAACTCTGCGATTTTGAGCGAGGAATTTACCCGCGGCGCAGAGGAAGCCGGATGCAGCGTGGAAAAAGTCCAGATTGCACATAAGAAGATTGCAGGATGTCTTGGGTGCAACGGCTGCTACCGCAACGGCGGCTCGTGCGTACAGAAGGACGATATGGCTGAGGTTCGGGAGAAGATGCTGGCGGCGGATGTCATCGTCCTTGCTTCTCCGATTTATTTCTACTCCATGACCGCGCAGATGAAAGCAGTCATCGACCGGAGCTATGCGTTTTATCAGCAACTCGCGGGGAAGACCTTTTATTTTATCATCACCTGCGGCGCAACGGACGAAGCCTATACCGAAACGATGCTCGCAGCTTTGCGCGGCTTCACCTGCTGCGTTCCGGACGCAAAAGAGGGCGGCATTGTGCTGGGCATCGGCGCAATGGAGGCGGGCGAGGTTCGCAGCTCGGCGGCAATGGCGGAAGCCTACCGGCTTGGGCGCGGCATCTAATCAAGAAGATACGAAGCGCGCTGCGGCTATGGAAACCGTGGAAAACCGAAAAACGGTTTACACACAGTTCCCACAGCCTACGCTCACCCTCTTTTTCCTCTCCGGCTTTCTCCCTATACAGAGAAAAGTGTCCATTTTTGGTTCCGAGGGCGTACAGTTACCGTGATGGGTAGAGCGCAGTATGTCAATACAGCGTGAAATAACGAACGGCACATAGACGATTTTGTCCTCGAATAATGCCCCGAAACGCTGCAAAAAAGAAGCCCAGCACCACGCCGTTTGACGTGATGCTGGGTTTTCCTGATTATAGAGATTTTCAGTGGGTGAAGCAATGCTCTACTTGCAAACAGCTCTTTCGCATTTTGCTGCTTGGCGTGGAAATATACTGTTTTGCAAAATCCTACACGCGGAAGTGTACCGCGTACGCTTCTGCGTGCTTTGCGTTCTGATGTGCTTTTTTCGTGCATGGAGAAAGAACTTTGCTGTTTTCACTAAGCCCGATTTCAGTACGGCGTTTTTACCGCCTCATAGTCAATTCACTCAGCAATTAAACCGAAATGTCGCAGCGCATCCTTGATCGCCTCGACCTTTTCAGGCGGGCAAGGGTGATACTCATGCTTTCTCTGTTCAACAGCATTCGGCGCTTTGTGCATATCCAGTCCGACCATACGCTTGACCTCGGCAATATATGCCGTATGGACGTTGAAGCCGTACTTTTCCTGCACATACTCCTGAATGCGCTTATAGGTCGGATGCTCCTTGATCTCGCCGGTTTCCACTTCCATCCTGACCTCAACCGTCAGTGGATTTGTTTCCCGTGACAAGAGGACAACCGTCTCCACATGGGCGCAGCGGGGGAACAGGTCCACGGCGGTGACGTCCCGGAGGCCGTAGCCCCGGGCCTTCAGAAGGGCAATGTCCCGGGCCAGCGTGGCTGGATCGCAGGAGACGTACACGATCCGCCGGGGAGAAAAGCGGCACAGGGCCTCGATGGCGTCCCCGTTTAGTCCCTTGCGCGGCGGGTCCACCACGACCACATCCGGACGGATGCCCTGCTTTTCCAGGGAGAGGGCCGCCTGCCCGGCATCGCCGCAGAAGAACTCCGCGTTTTGAATCCCGTTTCGCCGGGCGTTCTCCCGGGCGTCCTCCACGGCCTGAGGCACGACCTCCACGCCGATCACCCGCCCCGCAGCTCCGGCCATGGCCAGGGTGATGGTGCCCACGCCGCAGTACAGGTCCAGCACCAGATCCTCCGGGCCGATGTGGGCCATTTCGATGGCGGCGCGGTACAGACGCTGGGCCTGGTCGTGGTTGACCTGATAGAACGACCGGGGGGACAGGCGGAAGGTCAGGCCGCACAGGGTGTCCTCTATATAGCCCGGGCCGTAGAGACTGAGAAATTCCTCCCCCAGAATGGCGTTGCCCCGGCGGGTGTTGACCGACAGAACCAGGGTCGTGAAGCCGGGAATGGCCCGCAGCGCCCGAATCAGCCGCTCCGGCTGGGGGATGGACCGGCCGTTCACCACCAGGCAGACCAGAATCTGCCCGCTTACCTGCCCCCGGCGGACGTAGATGTGCCGCAGCAGGCCCCGGCCGGTGGCCTCGTCGTAAGCGCTCAGATGCACCGCGTTGGCGTAGGCGACGACGGCGTCCTTCGCCGCGTCCGTCTCCTCGGGGACAATGGCGCACCGGGGCTGGACGACCACCTGATGGGTCCCCGCCCGGAAGAAGCCTGCGCACACCCGGCCCTTCTGCTCGGTCACGGGGTACTGGGCCTTATTCCGGTAGGCCGTCAGGACAGGCGCGGCCAGAAGGGGAACCGGCCCCCAATCCTCGCCCCCGATCCGCAGCAGGGCCTGCCGCACCCGCTCGGCCTTCAGGCGGCATTCCTCGTCGTAGTCCATGTGGTGAAAGTCGCACCCGCCGCAGGAGGCGGACACCGGGCACAGCCGCTGCACCCGATGGGGAGATTTCTCCGTAATTTCCACGATTTTTCCCGATGCCCAGGTTTTTCCCACCCGCTCCACGCGGATGCGGCAGCGCTCCCCGGCAATGGCGCCGGGAACAAAAACGGCGCAGCCCTCCACGTGGGCGATGCCCCAGCCCTCGGCGGTGTAGTCCGTGATCTGTGCGTCGTAGATTTGTTGTTTGGATAGCATAATTCCTCCGATTTGTCCGGCCGGGAAAGCCCGGCTGATCTGCGCCCGGACAGGCGGCCCTGCCCGTCAGAAATGTGCCCGCATCTGCTCCTTGGCCCGCAGGACCTCCTGCTCCAGCTCCCGGGCGGAGACTCGCAGCACGCCGCTGCGCAGCGACGAGAGCTGAATCAGCGCGTCGGAGGTGGCGACGCGCACGGCGTAGCTGCTGCCGATCCGGGCGACCAGGGCCTCGATGTATTGGTCGCCGGTCTGCCCCTCTTTGGTGTAGACGACCTGAATGTTGTGAAAATCTTCCTTTTCTCCGGGATTTCCCGGGACGCGGTAGCCGTCGAATACCAGAACGGTCTGAATCTGCCGGTAGGCGGCATAGCTGCTCAGATCGTCCATCAGCTGCCGCCGGGCGGCGTCCAGGTCGTGCTTTGCGGTTTCCGCCAGGTTCTCCCAGGCAAAGATCATGTTGTACCCGTCCACAATCAGATATTGCTTCTGAGGCGGGCGGATGGAGACGGTGTCCGTGGCGGGCCGGTTCTCCGGCGGGCGGTAGAGGGGACGGCGGATCGGGCCGAATTCCCGGGTCATAATGGCCTCCAGCTCCTTGTCGTCCAGAGCCAGGTTGCGGGTGATCAGCTCCGGGGGCTTCTCCTGCTTCAGACCGCTGTCCAGGTGCATATACTCCGGAACCTTGTCCCATTTTACCGGGAAGCCCGCGCCGTGGGCGCAGAAAACGGAGTCGGGAGAGTTATCCAGGTCCGCCTCTGGGTTGTACTGCGCCCGGTCAATGACGGCCTGGGCGTCGTGACAGGCGTCGTAGCCGTGAAAGGTGATTTGCAGCCGGCCCTGCCCTTGGGTGTAGGAGGCGACCTGGGCCGGATAGTCCCGCAGCTCCGCGGCGGGGACGACGCCGGTGAGCTGGGCAAAGGTCCCCTGGGTGACGGGGTCGTCAAAACGGCCGCCCATGGAGCGGATGTCCGTAATGGCCCGGCCGATCTGGCCGGAGGGCACCGTGAGCATGAAGTCGTACCATGGCTCCAGCAGCAGGGATTGGGCCTGCATCAGCCCCTGGCGCACGGCCCGATAGGTGGCCTGGCGGAAATCCCCGCCCTCGGTGTGCTTCTGGTGGGCCTTTCCCACCAGGAGGGTGATCTTCATATCGGTAATGGGCGCGCCGGTGAGTACGCCCCGGTGCTGCTTTTCCGCCAGGTGGGTCAGCACCAGATTCTGGTAGTTGGCATCCAGCACGTCGGTGGAGCAGGCGCTGGCAAAGGAAAGGCCGCTGCCCCGGGGGGCAGGCTCCAGCAGCAGATGGACCTCGGCATAGTGCCGCAGTGGCTCATAGTGCCCCACGCCCTCCACCGGCGCAGTGATGGTTTCCTTATAATAGATTCTGGGATCCTCCAGAAAAATTTCCGTGTCAAAGCGCTGGGCCGCAACCCGGCGCAGAATCTCCAGCTGGACCTGCCCCATGATCTGCGCATGAATCTGGCGGGTCTGCGGCTCCCACAGGACCCGCAGCAGGGGGTCCTCCTCCTCCAGCTGCCGCAGCTTGGGCAGCAGCAGGGCGGGATCGTCGTCGGAGCGCACCCGGTAGGTCATGACCGGCTCCAGGACCGGAGGCGGAGAGGAGGGGGCGCTTCCCAGACCCTGACCGGCGTAGGTAGCGCTGAGGCCGGTCAGGGCGCATACGCAGCCCGGGTGGATTTCCGTGGGCGCGGTAAAGCGGCTGCCGGAGTAGAGACGCAGGGCCAGAACCTTTTCCTCCCGGGGGTGTCCGCCCGCGTCGGTGTAGCGGAGGGCCTGCCGCACCTGTAGGGTCCCGCCGGTGAGCTTGAGCCAGGTGAGCCGGTTCCCCTGGGGGTCCCGGGTGATTTTGAACACCCTGGCGGAAAATTCCGGAGGATATTCCGGCCGGGGGGCATAGGCGCGGAGAAGGGCCATCAGCTCGTCCACGCCCTGCTGCCGCAGCGCCGAGCCGAAGCAGCAGGGGAAAAGCCTGCGCCCGGCGATCAGACCCCGCAGATTTCCGGCCGTCACCGTGCCGGAGGAAAGGTAGCTCTCCAGCAGGGCCTCGTCGCACAGGGCGGCGTTTTCAAAAATTTCCTCCTCCGGGGCGGTGAAATCCACGCAGGCGGAGGAGAGACGGCTGCGCAGCTGGGCCATCAGGGCGGCTTTGTCCGCGCCGGGCAGATCCATCTTGTTGACAAACAGAAAGACCGGCACGCCGTAGCGCTCCAGCAGCTTCCACAGGGTCAGGGTATGGGCCTGGACGCCGTCGGTTCCGCTGATCACCAGGACGGCGCAGTCCAGAATGGGCAGAATCCGCTCGGCCTCCGTGGAGAAGTCCACATGGCCCGGGGTATCCACCAGGGTCACGGCCAGATTGTCCAGGGACAGCAGGGCCTGCTTGGAGAAGATGGTGATGCCCCGCTCCCGCTCCAGCGCGTCGGTGTCCAGGAAGGCGTCGCCGTGGTCCACCCGTCCGGGGGCCTTCAGCGCGCCCGCGGAGCAGAGCATGGCCTCGGACAGAGTGGTCTTTCCGGCGTCCACATGGGCCAGCAGTCCGCAGACCAGGGGCTGAGGGGCGGCGGGTTTCTTTTCGGGCACGGGAAAGCCTCCTTCCGTGGTAAGATTCTCTTATTATACCATGAAAGCGGCCTTTCGCCAACTGGTTTCTTTCTCCCGGCGGCGGAATTCCCCTCCCGGGAAACGGGGTTGCATCCGGCCGGGGGCTGTACTATAATACGGGTGAGAGGGGCGGCTTTTCGGCCCCGAAGTTTTGGACGGAAGGAGAAAGCACATGAAGCTGCGCAGACTGGGCAAGACGGACCTCCGGGTATCGGAGATCGGCTTCGGCGGAGAGTGGCTGGAGCGGCATTCCACACAGGAGGGGGTGGCGCTGCTGCACTATGCGGCGTCTCAGGGCATCAACATTCTCGACTGCTGGATGGCGGACCCCAAATCCCGGGACATCATTGGGGAGGGGATCCGGGGAAGCCGGGCACATTGGGTGATTCAGGGACACATCGGCTCGGCCTGGAAGGATGGGCAGTATTACCGGACCCGGGAAATGGCCTACGTCCGCCCGGCCTTTGAGGATTTGCTGACCCGGCTGGGGACGGATTACATCGATCTGGGCATGATCCACTATGTGGACTCCGAGGAGGAGTGGGAGCAGATACAGCATTCCCCCTACCTGGACTATGTGTTTTCTCTGAAGGAGCAGGGCGTTATCCGGCATATCGGCCTCAGCTCCCACAATCCCAAGGTGGCGCTGAAGGCGGCCCGCTCCGGCTATGTGGAGATGATTCTTTTCAGCATCAATCCGGCCTTTGATATGCTCCCGGCCAACGAGAATATTATTGAGGATATGTTTGCCGAGCGCTACGACGAGAAGCTTGCCGGCATAGACCCGGACAGAGCCATGTTCTACAGGGCCTGCGAGGAGAACGACGTGGGGCTGACGGTGATGAAGGGCTTTGCCGGGGGACGGCTGTTCGACGCCAGCCGCTCGCCCTTCGGCGTGGCCATGACGCCGGTGCAGTGCATTCACTATGCTCTTACGCGCCCGGCGGTGGCCTCCATCCTCTGCGGCTATGATACGGCGGAGCAGGTGGATGCGGCGGTGGCCTACGAGAGCGCCTCCCAGGAGGAAAAGGACTACGCCTCGGTGATTGCCGCAGCGCCGCTCCATTCCTACCGGGGGCAGTGTACCTATTGCGGACACTGCAAGCCCTGCCCCATGGAGATCGACATCGCCATGGTGAATAAATTTTACGATCTGGCGACCATGCAGCCGACCGTGCCGGACTCTGTCCGCTCCCATTACGCCCTCCTGGAGCATCACGCCGGGGAGTGTGTCGGCTGCCGGGGCTGCGAGGAGCGCTGCCCCTTTGGCGTGCCGGTCGCCGAGCGTATGGAGAAAACCGCTGAGCTGTTCGGTATGTGACCGGATTTTACAAAAAAACGAACCTTTGCAGACAAAAGCCCCGGGAAGCGCAAGCTTCTCGGGGAAGTTTTGGTTAACCAAAGTCAACCCCCGGCTATGCCGGGGGTAAAAAAATAGCTTCCAGCGAGGAGTAAAGTAGACAAAG
>CAKTKB010000036.1 GCA_934569195.1 uncultured Oscillospiraceae bacterium | reverse complement strand
GTATTGAGAATGATTATTTTTGGTGACACAACTGTAAAATGTACTTCGCAGGATATGCTTCGTCTCTCATGCAGTTTTGGGATCGAGTATATACATTCAGACAATGAACCAATTGCCTTTGGGACCCCGTCCTATTGGGATGTGGCGATTGGGAAGTATTGCAATTCCTCCTACTGTGTTTATGGTTTTTACTGGAAAACCTTGCCGCGGAATAGGTGCAACCGAATCACCGACTATAAGCAAATTTGGGGCTTACTAGGGATTCCCAAGGGCCTTATGGAATCAAAGCTGGATTTTGACAGTGAACAGCTTTATGCCGGCATGGTTCCATATGGCTCCAGGCGATTGCTGGAATGTGATGCTCCTGTATGCTTTTTAATTCCAAAGAAAGGCGTGGAAGATGTAAATGAAATATGGAAATGCTTTCTGGCGGGGCTGACTGGTTGCACGCAAGAAAATATATTAACCGCGTTACGGCAGGTAGTCCATTGCTTCCCGACCGTTATTGCTTTACTCTACCAATGCGTACAGGAGGCCATGCTTACGGTGGTATGCCACAACCCTGAAGCCATTCGGGACCATCTAAGAAAAGAACGACCTCCGGAGAGCATGACACCGCATTATCGGCGTTTTACAACTTAATTCGGATCCTGAAAGGCTTAAAAAAGCAGAATCTACTACTGAATGTTGCGCCTGGACGTATCTATAAAGCGTGCGGGCCAATATGCAGTTTGTATTTTGTTTGCAGCGTTAACCAGGTAAGTTTCCCAGGAGGGTGAAAAATGAAAAACTGTCCGAACTGTGGCGCAAACGTAGAGGGACTCATATCCCGGTGTGATTGCTGCGGGGCAATGCTTGCACAAATAAGGCCGGTGTTTGTGCAATACATAAATACTGTGGCATCAGCAGGAACATTGTCGGTTTATATGAAAAGGATTTTGGATAAGCTGAACTTCTCTGGGATAGAACGTTTCTTCCCACAATTTCACACAATTGCATTTGAAATATATTGTTATCCCAAAGATATGCTGCAAGAATACGATATTCACAGTAAAAACTATGTGAGCCTACGCAGGAAAAAAGCAATTATAACACGTATCGTTTTTTATCGGGAATTTCTGAGCATGAACGGAGACGAGATTATGGCCCAATTATCGGAACTGGTCATAAGAGAACTGCTTAATTTGCGAATAAAGATGTCAAATTCGGGGGCTGAGGAGTTAGAAGTAACTTTGCGTAGACTCCTTCATTCAGACTAGGAATTCTTTACGCTGGGGAACGAACCAAAGGCAACGGACAATCTGAAAGCTTGAAGGACTCAATAAACAGTGTGGCTCCCCAGTATTGGGATGTATTCAAGGAATTGGCCTTGGGAACTTTGGATTATCTATGGAATCAAATGTCTAACGAAATTCTGTATTGGACAGGAAACTGATTTTGATCTGGAGATGTGAAGAATGGGAATTTGGGGATTTGGGCTTTATCAGAATGACCTAACTCTGGATGTCAAGGACAGATTTGACGAACTGCTAAAGGAGGGAAGGACTGTGCAGGAAGTTACCGATCAATTGGCGAAAGAATATAAAAGCATGATAGGCCATCCGGATGAAGAACCACTATTCTGGATGGCATTGGCAGATGTACAGTGGAATTGTGGACAACTTTTACCGGCTGTTAAAGAAAAAGCATTGGATTGGATATGTAAAGGCATTGGGACTTTCCCGCGTCAAACAGGGACAACGCAAGAACGTGCGCAATGGGAAAAAACACTGACTGATCTGAGAGAAAAACTGCTTTCACCCCAGCCATCCATAAAGGTAAGCTCAAAAAAACGTATATACAAGTGTAAATGGAAATTGGGAGACGTCTTTGCCTATCAATTAGAGAGCGACCTAGCCCGAGAACGCGGATTTTGGGGACGGTACTTTTTGATTCAGAAGATCGACGAGGCCGCATGGTATCCTGGCCACATCGTGCCAATTGTATATGTAAAAATAACCAAAGATGCACGGCTTCCACTAAATATAGAAGAATACAATCAGCTGGAATATGTCCAAACATGGTTCACAAGGTACGAGGACCGGTTCCTTCCAATCGATATGGGACGTCCGCAAGAAGATATTGCGGAGAAATCCAGAAAAAACTACCAAACGGATACGTATGGCTTTTTGCCGCAGTACAGGGTTAAATTACTGAATACATCAAGTCGTGTAATTCCAGACAAATTGATTTATGTCGGTAATTTTGTAAAGGCAGATCCACCGGAAAAAGAGTTTATTCCGCACACAAAGGATAATATTGTAACCGTCGCATGGAAACAATTTGATGAAACCTTTGAGACAAAAATGATAAAAAGGTATTGTGGACACAACCTCCGGGAGCTTAGTATTTATAATAACGGTACTTAATGGGACTGTCCCAAAGTTTGCATACTGGCATACCAGATGAACTGCATATCGTCTCAAAAGAGGTGACAATTGAAATTGTAGCGTAATCAGCAAAGTCACTGAGATGGTTGCAAGATATGAATTGGCCATCGCCTTGAAGGAGAAAAACCATGAAGAAAATAGCACTTTTTATACTTTTCCTGTCCTTATTTTTGCTTGTAGGATGCAGTAATACATCAAACGGCAGCACTCCAAGGAAGAACGATGTTATGGGGAATATTCAAATCATGGAAACAAACCGGTTCAACGTAGAACAGGAAGAAATTCAGGTTCCTGTTGACTTTAACGAAGAGATTCTGAAAAAAATAGAGCCAATCGCTACAAATCAAGATGCTGTAGATGTTGGCACAAATATAATAGAAGCGCTTCATAAAGATGGAAAACTGTCCGAATATACACTGGCTTCCATTATACATTCCACAGAAGATAATGTATGGTGCTTTGAATATTCGATAGACCAACGGAACGTAGGTATGGATGACTTAATAGATTGTGGGTGCTTATATGCCGTAATCGATGGGAACGAGGGGTCATTCATCAAGGCTTGGCTTGAGGAGTAAAGGATTGTGCCAGCAAGTAATGCCCAGATACCACAGCACCAGGCGGGAACGTTTTACTGTGATTGCCGGATTCCGCTATTTTCCAACAAAGGAAGCTGCGGAAATACTGCGAGACCTCTCTCACAGCGACGATTACGACATTCGCCGGGCCGCAAACACATCGCTAAAATTATTGCAAGCCGTGCTTCAATAAGCGGAAACCCCACGGGGTACTACAACGGCGCGGTGTATGGCATGATCCGGACGGTTCCTCCGGGATATGCTGCTGCATATTTTTTGGCCCACCGGAATAGAGTTGAGGCGGTATGACGAGGTAGGAAAAGGTCGATTCTTGTCGTATCTATCAAAAATTTTTTCATAGCGCCTAAAAAATAGCATCTACTACTTGATTTTTCCAATTGCCCATAGTATAATGGCACCAGGTTGAGTGAGCCGAGCGTATACATATGGTTAGCCGCCGGGATTGGGCGGGCAGCGCCGGGGTAGGTGCTGCAGATTGTGCGTTGCCGCATTCAGCTTTTTTGTCGGAAAGAAATAAGTGTTCACTTATTTTGTCGAATTGTGAAGAGGTGCAGCTTGGAAATAGAGAATATGCGGCAGACGCTCATCCGGAGTGCAGTCCGCGTCGTGGCGCGGGATGGCATGGAGAAAACCACGACCAAGGCCATTGCGGTCGAGGCAGGGCTGAACGAGGCGTACATTTATAAATGCTTTGCCAGCAAGGATGATTTGCTGCGGGCGGCGCTGATCATGGAGGACAAAAATTTCGCCCGGTTTTTGTGGCAGACCCTTCCGGTTATGCACCTGAGCGGACTGTCGTGGCGGGACCGTGCCTATATCCTGTGGAAGAAGAGCTGGGAATTTATCCTGGCCATACCGGACGATTGCAGCTTTTATGTCCGTTACTATTATTCGGCCAGCTGCCGCCGCTATGCTTATGAGGAGCATCTGGCGTGCTATGGAGCGGTGATTGAGAAGTCTCGTCCGACCTTCCAGCCCGGGACGAATATGGATATGCTGATTCACCAGATTTTTTCCACTCTGCTGTTCTTCGCATCCAGGGTGACGAACGGGGAGCTGGAGAACAGCGAGGAAACGACCCGGTGGGTGTTTGAGCAGATATACAGCTTTGTAGTGCCCAATGTTCGGGCGGAGGCGTTAGAGGGAGAGGAAGTGTGTTAGGTTCATGAACCGATCGCTGAAAAGAGTTTGGAATATCGTCAGCAGCGTTCTTGTTGCGGCGGTTGTCATCTTGGCCCTGCTTCTGGTTGGCGCGCGGGTCGTGGGATTGCAGGTGTTTACCGTGCTGTCCGGCTCTATGGAGCCGACGTACCACACCGGTTCGCTGATTTATGTCAAGAAGGTTGACCCCTATACCATCCGGGAGGGAGACCCCATTACCTTCCTGCTGGATGAAAACACCGTAGCGACCCACCGGGTCGTGGAGGTGATCCCGGATGAGGAGGATTCCACGGTGGTTCGCTTCCGGACAAAGGGCGATGCCAACGATGTGGAGGACGGTTCCCTTGTACATTACAAAAATGTGATCGGTACGCCGGTTTTCTCCATTCCCTATCTGGGTTACGTAGCCAATTACATTCAAAACCCGCCCGGGACGTACATAGCCATCTCGGTCGGCGCGATTCTCCTGCTCCTGGTTTTCCTGCCGGACATCTTTTCGGACGACGGCAAGGGTAAGAAGGCGAAAGCCGCAGCCCCTGCGCGGGACGTGGAGGTCTGCCAGCCGGACGATCAGGCAGCGCCGGAGCAGTCCGGTGCGGAGAACGGGGCAGGGGAGGACACACCGCAGGCAAAATAAGGTGTGTCCCGCCGCGTGATGGAGGTATGCCCCCACACGCCGTTTGGCTGAGGGTAATGCCGCAAGGCTCCCTATATATCAATCTATATTAGGAGGTTTTCGTGATGAAAACAAAAAGCAAGGCTCTGCTCCTGACGCTCTGTGCGGTATTGCTCGTGGCCGCCTCGGTGCTGGGGACGGTGGCCTACCTGACCTCGACAAAGAGTGTCAAGAACACCTTCTCCGTAGGCAAGGTCGAAATCGATCTCGTTGAGGCCAAGGTTTAGGAGGATGGTACGCCGGTTAAGGGTGCCGACCGCGTCAAGGAAAACAACTACAAGCTGATGCCCGGCCACACCTACACCAAGGATCCTACCGTCACCGTCCTGAAGGGCAGTGAGGAGAGCTACATCCGTCTGAAGGTAACCTTCAACAATGCAGAGAAAATCATCGACCTGTGCACTGACCCGGAGTCCAAGGATGACGGCCCTACCGGTGTTGAGAACGCCTACCCTCTGATCCAGATGGTGAACTTCAACGAAACGAATGCAGTCAAGTGGGATGGCATCATCCCGGACAACATGTTTGAAACGGAAGAGATGCTGGAAGATGCAAAGTATTTTGTTTACGACAAGACTGCCGACACGCTGACCTACTATTTTTACTATACGGAGACCGTTTCCGCTCCGGACGCAAATGTAGTCCTGCCCACCCTGTTCGATACCATTACGGTTCCTGAGTGGGTTACCGGCGAGCAGCTGGCCGCACTCAAGGACTTCAAGATCGACATCGTGGCGAATGCAATCCAGGCCGACGGCTTTGCGAATGCAGACGCTGCCTGGGCAGCCTTTGCAGGCTGATTTCCCCGGCATAAGTTAAGGCAATTGGATTCCGGCAGATGTGAAAACGCAGACGCTGCCATCTGCCGGAATACAAGATAATGCAAAAATCTGAAGGAAAGAAGGAACCCCATATGAAGAAGAAAGGTTTGGCGCTGGTTCTGGCGCTGACACTGCTGGTGACCGGTATTGTGGCCGGTATGCTGGCATGGCTGACCGATAAGTCCGATTCGGTTGTTAACACCTTTACGACTAGTGATATAGAGGTGAAACTGAAGGAGACAAAGGGCACGACCGTTGAGGGCGGCAAGGAATTCAAAATGATTCCTGGTTACGATCTGGAGAAGGATCCCAAAGCATGGGTTGTAGCCGGTTCTGAGGATTGCTACCTGTTTGTGAAGCTGGATTGGGCAAACAACAGCTACACCTCCGGTGAGACAACTAAGAATTACCTTACTTGGGCTATTGCGGATGGCTGGACACTGGTTTCCGGTGAAACCAACGTGTATTACCGTATCGTTACCTCGGCACAGATGAGTAATGATGATGGTGAAACGAATGCTTTCCCGGTCCTGGCAGGGAATAAGGTCACGGTCAGCGGTGAAATCACCAAGGCGCAGATGAACGCACTGGACGCAGAAGGCGCCGCAAAGCCCACCCTGACCGTCACGGCCTATGCCTCTCAGCTCCACAAGAATGCCACGACTGACTTTACTCCGGCAGAGGCTTGGGCAAACATTCAGTAATCCCTCTGTGCACGGGCACGGAAAAAATAAATCGTACTTAATGTAAGGAGAGTAAGCAAAATGAAGAAGAAATTGACCGCGATTTTCCTGTGTGTGGCGCTGGTAGCTGTCGCCGTTGTGGGCGCATCTCTGGCCTACTTCACCGACACGGATCAGGAAACTAACACCTTTGCTGTCGGTAATGTTAAGATTGACCTTATCGAAGAAGAGCGCGACGGAAACGGCGGGAAGAAGGACTTCGACCAGGGCAAGAAGCTCTACCCCATTGTCGGCTCCGCTCAGGGCGAGAAGGACGATCTGGGTATGCCCACCGCAAAGAACTACGTCGACAAGATGGTGACCGTCAAGAACACCGGCTCCGAGAAGGCTTACATTCGCGCTTTCTTTGCCATTCCCTCTGCGCTGGATGATGGCTATGAGACCTTTAATGCCGGCATGAATGTGCTGCACTTCAACTTTGGCAACAAGGTTGCTGACGGCAATGTGACCTCCACCTTTGGTGTGGAGTGGAACTGGCAGCATGACGGCAAGTGGAACTACTTTGAGACCGAGATCGAAGGCATTAAGTACAATGTCTACTTCGCCGATTACTTTGAGGCGGTCGATCCCGATGCCACCACCGAGCAGTTCGTTCAGGGCGTGTATCTCGACAAGTCCTTTGATATCAAGGACGGCAAGCCCTATGCGTTTGGAAAGGAAATCTCCCTTGACGACGGCTGGAACTGGGATAACGTTTCCTGCCCGGTGTTCGCAATCGCCTGCCAGGCTGCGGGCTTTGATTCCGCATCCGAGGCTATGGACGCTGCCTTCGGCGCCAACTACAACCCCTGGGGCACGCCTGCATCCAACTGGCAGTAATTCAGGATTCCATATGGTTCTGCGCCCCTCGGGGCGCAGGCCATATGAGAGCGCCCGGTACTATGCGGATGCTCTCATATGGTCTGAAATGATCGTAGTAAGCTTTGCATCCCCCGTGTGGGAATGGCAATATCAGTTTGAGAGGAGTACGAATTATGAAGCGAAGACTCTTGATCCTGTCGGTGTTGGCGATTTGCATTGCCACGATTACGGTCGGCAGCTTGGCGTACTTTACCGCAGAGGGTACGGTGCGCAATGTGATTACGACCGGTGGCGTGGCGATTGCAGTGCGGGAGTGGGCCGATGCGGATAAGCAGACGCCCTTTGAGGACCTGGAGGACATTATGCCCGGAACGGTCGTCACCAAAATCGCGGAGATTCAGAATACCGGTGCATCGGATGCGTGGATTCGTGTCCGCGTGACCAAGGACATCCGGCTTGCGGGGGATGGGACTGCCGATCTTTCTCTGGTGGAGTTGGATCTGAATCTGGAGGACTGGACGCTGGGGGAGGACGGCTATCTCTATTACAATTCGGCGGTGAAGCCGGGCGAAGTCACGGAGCCGATCTTTACCACCGTGACCTTCCGCGCGGAGATGGGAAATGAATACCAGAATGCCACTGCGACTGTGGACGTTGCGGCGCAGGCTGTCCAGACCGCGAACAACGGCACGAACGCAATGGATGCCCAAGGCTGGCCCGAAGCCTAAGGGGGTGGCGGTATGAACAAGACGAAAGCGGCTGCGATCATCATCAGCATAGCTTTGCTCCTGACGGTGGCCTTTCCCAATACCTTTGCCGCGTCTATTGACCAGGACTCCGGCAATAGCGAGAGCGACACGTCCGCTGCCGTGACGGAGACTGTGACCGAGGCTGCGACGGAGGGGGAGACTTCTGCCGCCTGCACCTGCGATCCGAAGCCTGCCGAGGGGGAGGATCACAAGGAGGGCTGCCCGCTGTATACGGCACAGACGGAGCCGGAGACTGCTGCGGCACATCTGGACACCTGTTCGGATAGCTGCACGGATGAAGGCTGCCAGTGCGGCTGCCATCTCTTTGATCGAATTCTGGCTTGCCAGACACTCGACGAGATCTGGGAGCTGCTGGATGGGGCGTCCGACGCAGCCATTGCCGCTCTGACCGACGAGCAGAATGCCCGGATCAATGCCAGAATGGAAGAGTTGGAGCCTGCGCCTGCACCGGCGGTTGTGATCGGCGAGAGCGAGGAGGCCCCCGTTCAGAGTGAGATCGTTTACCAAACCGTGAATTATACCGACGTTGCGCCGTTTGGGGAACCGGTCACCGGTGACCGGGGATAAGGGAGGTAGAGAGCATGAGAAGAAGAAAAGCTTTATCGGTGCTTTTGAGCCTGGCGCTTCTGCTTTCCCTGGTGCTGCCTGCTGCCACCGTCCGCGCGGACGACAGCACGGGCGACGGCGGTATGCAGATCAGCAAGACCGCAACGGCCAATGCAGACGGTACGTATACCATAACCCTGGAGGCTTTCGCAACCGGCTCCAAGGTCATCTCCGATGTTACCAAGGACATTCCGACGGATATTGTCCTGGTCATTGACCAGTCCGGCTCTATGGCCGATGATATCGGCAGTGTTTCATTCAACGCGTATACAGGCAAAAATGCGCGAAATGGAAACCTGTATAGCAATCGCCACAATGGCGGCAACAGCAATCTTTGGCATCTGTTGAACGATGGTAGTTATGTTTCGGTTTCTGTAACAAGGAGCAATGATCCTGACTATACACAAATTAATAACGGTAAGAATAACTCCACTAGTGGGGGTGCAACAAGTTACAGGAGCAACCAAAATAACCTCTATGCTTTGGTAAATGGTGTGTATCAGAAGGTTACTGTTAGACGAGATTATTCTATCACTGATTGGGATTGGACATATACCTATACACTTCCGGACGGAACACAGATTGCAAGCAGCCAGGGAGATAACGCTTCTCCCACTTTTGCGGGAATTGATGGTGGCGTGCTTTATCTCCTGAGTGCCATCACGACCTATACCTATTTTTACACGGATGGTAATGGTAATGTACAGACCATCGGCACTTCTACAGGGGACAATACCACATTTTCCACCACTCTTTACCGGCGTAGCACGAGCACTACAGGCGGCGGCACCAGATTGGCTGCTATCAAGAGCGCGGCAGCAACGTTTGTCGATGCAGTTGCAGCCAAGGCGGCTGGCACAGATGGACAGCTCGGAACGGCTGACGATATCAACCACCGAATTGCAGTCGTTGGCTTTGCAAGCCAATCCGGATATGGAAACAACACGGAGCTGCTTTCCATCAGTGGACGAAATAGCGGAAACGTTGGTGTAGCCTACAACAATATTACCGCGCAAGATTACAAAGATGTTGTCCAAGATATGGATACTTCTGACGGAAAGGCTATGGTGGATTCTGCAATCGATGCCCTTGCCGCAAATGGTGCAACGCGGATTGATTTGGGTATGAACATGGCGAAGAATATTCTGGATGCAAACCCTGTCCCCGCCGGTGAACAGCGCAACAGAGTTGTGATTGTTTTCACCGATGGATCGCCTACGGACTCCAATGGCTTTGAAAAGAGTGTAGCCAACAGTGCAATCAACACTTCCGGCACCATTAAGACTTCGGGAGCCAAGGTTTATTCGATTGGTGTGTTTTCGGGCGCAGATGCCGGCAGCGCAGGTGTGGAGCCGAGTGGGGACCTGAGCCAGAACAGCGGCCAGCTGACGGCGGCCTGCAACTGGTTCATGCAGAAGGTATCCTCCAACAATGGCACACCCCAGCGTCCCAGCTATTACCTCTCTGCATCGGACATGGATTCCCTGAATAACATTTTCCAGCAGATTTCCGACCAGATCGAGTCCGGCGGTTCGTCCTCCACGCTGACGTCCGAGGCTGTGGTGAAGGACCTGATCTCTCCCCAGTTTGAGCTTCCGGAGGGGACGACCGCAAACGACATCACCCTGGAAACGTATGCCTGTACCGGAAGAAACGCTGACGGCGAATACACGTGGAGCAATAACAACCGTACCATGGGTGCAGTGGCATCCGTGCGCGACGGTCAGGTGAGCGTTACCGGCTTCAACTTCTCCGAGAACTATGTGGGTACGGTTACCGAGAACGGCAATACTACCTATCGCGGCAACAAATTGGTCATCCGCTTCCGGGTCCGGACCAAGGACGGATTCCTGGGCGGTAACGATGTGTACACCAACACCAACGCAGGTATTTATGAGAACGCAGAGGCCGAGACGCCGGTTCGCCAGTTTGAAAGACCTACCGTAAATGTTCCGATTTCCGATGTGGCTGTAGAAGCCCAGGACAAAAACGTCTATCTGCTGGGGAGCGTGACTGCCGATGCGCTGAAAAACGGCGCGCGGGTCAAGGTCGGAGATGTAGAGCTGAAGCTGAACGAGGCCAACTACGGGCTTGCGGACTGGCAGACGGAGTATGTCGACATCACGGTTGTCATCCGGGACAAGGACAACAACGTGATCACCGATGGGCTGGAGAATCTGACCGAGGACACGGCTTACACCATCACGGTCACGGTCTCCCCCAAGACGACCGGACAGTCTACCCCGGAAAAGGGGGAGGCGGCTGTGGCAAAGTCCGGGAGCAATGATCCGGCGGCGAAAATTAACGTATTCAAGCCGCAGCTGACCTTTGGAGACGGCACGGCCTACTATGGCGAGACTGCCCCCGCGGATAAAAATTACAGCGCGAACCGGATCGGGGCGGATCGGTGGATGCACGGGGATACCGCTTCTGAGGACGTGTCCATGCTCGGCGAGAAACCGACGCTGGCCATTCGCTATGCGCCGGATGAGAGCAAGCTTAGCGACGGCAAGTACACGAAGCAGGATGTTCCTGTCTCGGTTTCCGTCGGGATCGGCAGCACGGATGTGACGAACCACGTGACCTTTATTCACGAGCCGTGCAATCCCGGCTGCGCCTGGACACAGCCGGCCGAACCCGGCAAGCCTGCGTTCCTGATTCACATTCGGACCTGCGAGCTGACGGTCAGCAAGCGGGGCGGCGCAGAGAACGAGCCGTATGTGTTTGATGTTTACAAGGATGGCGAGAAATATTCCGAGGTGACTGTGGTGGGGAACACCAGCGAGACTCTTGCGGAGCTGCCTGTTGGGACGTACACCATCCGGGAGAACGAGAGCTGGAGCTGGCGCTACCAGGCGGACAACGGGGAGGACGTCAGCCTGACAAGGCAAAACCCCACCGGCAATATCACCTGCACCAACACACAGAAAAATGACCAGTGGCTCAACGGCTTCAGCCAAGTCGTCCGCAACATCTTTGGCGTGCAGCATTAAGAGAGGAGGGGACAGAGATGTACAGAGGCAGATATGAAGGCAGGTACAGCCGTGCGGGGCAGACTTCGGCCGGGAAAAGACGGCGTGGGAAGCGCTTGCTGATTCCCCTGATTTCGGCGATGCTTTTTCTGATGGCGGCCGTTGGCGCTACGATCGCATGGATGAGTACACGAGATACGCCCATACAGAATACATTTATTCCCTCCCATGTTTCCTGCGAAGTCACGGAGAAATTCGACGCGGAAACGGGTGTTAAAAGCAGCGTCAATGTGAAAAACACCGGCGATACGACGGCGTATATCCGCGTCAAGCTGATTACCTATCGGACGAACGACCAGGGACAGCACATTGGCGGCGCAGCCTCTATTCCGACCTTCTCCTTGGGGGAAAATTGGGTGGAGTATGGGGGATACTACTATTACACCCTGCCCGTGGCCCCGGGAGCATATCCGGAAACAAATCTGGCGGACAGCCTGCAGCTGACAACCTCCTACACGGATGCGGACGGAGGCAGGCAGGCCATGGATGTTATGGCGGAGGCCATTCAGAGCGTCCCGGAACAGGCTGCCGGCACCGCCTGGGGTGTGCGAATTTCCCAGGGAAGCGTAACGGCTTATGACGGTACCGGAGAAAGTGGGGTGAGCGCATAATGTCTGCGTTTTGGAAGAGATTTTCGTGCCTGACGCTGGTGATGTTCATCCTACTGGGCTGCTCTGTGACGGCTTTTGCGGATGGCACGGTTACGTATGCCGGAAATGCCCGCTCCTTCCTTTTTGCGCCGGGCAGCAGCGATTCTCCGACGGATCTTTTCACCGATTTCAAGAATGTGATGCCCGGAGATTCCATCACACAGAAGGTCACGATCCGCAATGATGCGGAGAAGAATGTCAAGATCAAGCTGTATATGCGCTCTCTCGGC
>CAKTKB010000035.1 GCA_934569195.1 uncultured Oscillospiraceae bacterium | reverse complement strand
ACGTATTGCTGGACTTTTTCGTTCTTGGATGAACCAGATAGGCGGGAGCCATCGAGACTGGCAATGATGACTTCCTTGTTTTCGATATGCGGAGCGGGCGGAACAGACCGTTTATTCAAACAAAACATCTCCCTTTCCCGCAGATTATACCACGGCCGAAAGCGGGAGGAAAGGAATTTGTCATTTGTCCAGCATCTGCATTAACTCCTTATAGGTGGTGAGAATGTGAAAACTCCTGAAACTTTGGACGACTTGCGGGCAATGGAAAGCAGCACCATCACTTCGGCTGTTGCAGCGAAATTTCTAGGGTGCAGCCCGCAGCAACTTAGGCTGATGGCACGTGAACGCCCAGAACAACTTGGATTTAACGTGTCATGCCCAACACGGACGCGCGTCAAAATCTCGCGCGAGTCATTCATTCAGTTTTTGTGTGGACAGTAAGAAAAAAAGCCCCGCCGCGCGGCAACGCGGCAGAGGCAAACAAGAAAGAAACTTATGTCGCCCTTATTATAGGGCAGAAAGGAAACTATGTCAAGTTTGAAAGATATTCACGCGCGTTGCGGTGCAAAAGCTGTCATTGATGCGGTGCGGGCTGACTACCCAAAGTTTGACAAGCAACTGCTTTGCAAGTGCGAAGCGCCGGAGAAATACGCGATCCAGCTCATACCAGAGGCGCAGGCGCTTGTAGACAGTCTGGACAAGCCTCGGAAAAAATCTGACAAGCGCAAGAAAACGCACAGATACTGTTTCCGTCTGACGGAAACAGGCGCGGAAATGCTTGAAAAGCTCTGCGAGGCGATGAACGTCGCCACGGTGCAGAGTTTGTGTGAAATGCTCATCCGCAGGGAAGCAATTTTGCACGGAATCAGTGCAATAAGAAAGGATACTGAGAAATGATCGCATACAAAGGAACGGACTTAAACGGCAAGTGCCGTGGAATGTAGTACGAGGTCGGCAAGGAATACACTGCGGACGGAGATGTTCCCTGTTGCCAAAACGGTCTGCACGCCTGTGAAGCGCCATTGGATGTTTTTTCGTACTATCCACCGGCATCCAGCCGATACTTTGAAGTCGAGCCGTCCGGCGAAATCAGCAGCGGAAGCGACGGCACAAAGTTTGCCGCACGAACGATGAAAATCAAGGCGGAAATCGGCATCCGCGGAATCGTCAAGGCGCAGATTGAATACACAAAAGAAAAAATCGGATTTGAAGACGCCATCAAACGCGCCAACGCAGAAAAAGAGAACTACGCCACGGGCGACCAGGGCGCAGCCTCTGCCACGGGCTACCAGGGCGCAGCCTCTGCCACGGGCAAATCCGGCGTGGCGCTTGCGGCTGGCATTGAATGCAAAGCCATGGGCACGCTCGGCTGTGCGATCTGCTGTGTGGAGCGCGGAGAATGGGATGGAGAAACGTATCCCATCATCGCTGTAAAAGCAGCTATTGTAGACGGGGAAACGATCATGCCCGGCGTGTGGTACACCCTGAAAAATGGAGAATTTACAGAGGTAACAGAATGAGCAAGAGGATGGAAAAGGTACAACTGCTGGGCGAGTTCGCGCTTGTGGTGGTGCTGGCGCTGGCAGTGATCGAGATCTTGATTTTGGGAACGGTGCGGGTGGCGGCAAAGGCGGACGCCGCAGCGGAGGAACCGGCGGAGGCGCGCGTGCGGCAGCTGGACTACGTGGTGGTACCGCTGGCAAGGGGTACAGAAGCGCGGGCGGAAGGACCCGCATACGCGCCTGCGACGCACAACGATCTGGACGCGCTGCGCGGCTTTGACGGCGTTTTGACGGACTGCAGGATTACATATTACTGCTGCGAAAAACGGGCGCACATCTGCGGCGGCGGAACGGGCAAGACCGCGACGGGAACCGATGTGACTGCGGGCCGGTCGGCAGCGGTAGATCCTTCAATCATTCCGCTGGGGGCAGACATTTGGGTGGACTACGGCGACGGCATTTTGCAGCATTACGTTGCCGAGGACACCGGCAGCGCTGTTGGCGGGGCGCACGTCGACCTGGCTGTGGAGACGCACGGCGAGGCATTGGAGCTGGGCGTGCAGACGGCCACGGTGTGGTGGGCGAAATGAGGTATCCTTGTACATCTTGTCTACATGCCCCTGGATGTGGACAAGCGAAAGGCTGCGTTTATTGGCAACGCTGGTTTTTGGTCGAGTGGGATAAACTGTGCAACGATGCAAGGCAAATCAAATCTCAAGCGCTGGCTACCCAAAACCGCACAAACGATTATATCGACTACAGACAGTATGCACATAGCAACATTTTTACAATGGCATGGAGGTAATTATGTACGACGAAATCAACTATTTCAATGACCCGCAACAGCAGTCTCCGGTTGGTTATTGCAGTTACTGCGGCGACGAAATCTATGCGGGCGATGACATTTACACCGGCGCAGAAGGAGCATTCCATGCGGAATGCATCGGCCATTTTTTGCGCGATAAAATTGACGAAGATGATGCTTTCGCGCAGATGGTCGCAAGCGAACTGGGTTATGATCGAACCACATCATGAAAAACGGCCTGTACATCCCCGTCGAAACACGCGTCAGTGTGTTTTTTGAAAAAGAGCACATCAACTGCGCGTGCTGCCCATTTTTTGAAACATACAGCCGAGAGCAGTGCCGCTTAAGCGGAGAATACATTATCAATAAACATGGACGCGGCTACTATTGCCGCTTAGAGCTGCCGGAGGAAGCATATGAATATTCACGAGAAACTGACACTGATACAGCAGGAGCTTAAAGCTCCTAAAAATCGTAAAAACAGCTTTGGTAACTACAATTACCGCAGCTGTGAGGACATCTTGGAGGCGGTCAAACCGCTTTTGGCACAGCGGCGGTGCAGCTTGGTACTGGACGATGACGTCTTGCAGGTAGGTACTCGCGTCTATGTGCGGGCAACAGCTACCTTGGTCAACCACGAATTGGTGGACGAAACAGTCACAACGCACGCATACGCCCGCGAACAGGAAACCAAGAAGGGCATGGACGACGCACAAATCACCGGAACAGCCAGTAGCTATGCCCGCAAATACGCTCTCAATGGCTTATTCGCGATTGATGACACTAAGGACGCGGACACAGACGAATACACCAATCAGACGCGGGGCACGCGCCAGCAGCGGCAGGAAAATAAGATGCTATTTAAGTGCGCGTCTTGCGGGTGTGAAATCACTGGCGCAACGTATAACGGACAGTCCTTTACACCGCGTGCAATCGCAGAGCAGACCACAAAAAAACTCGGACGGGCGTTGTGCTGGAACTGCTACATGCAGGAGCAGCTGCAAGCACAACATGATGCGTAAATGGTTAGCATAACGTTTTTCAATGCAGATTGGGTCATGGATTCTGCCGGTACATGGCTACGTCTGCAAGTGTCCGAACCACAAAAGGCACGCCAGTTTTTGGATGCAAAGAAATCAGGGAAACAGTATGTCGCCGAAATCAAAGAATGGCGGCAAAAGCGTAGCTTGGATGCCAACGCCTATTTCCACGTCCTTGTTGGAGAGATAGCAAAAGCCACAAACATGGGCTTTGATGAGGTTAAAACAAGCCTTGTAACGGAATATGGAACAGTGGAGCGAGATTCCGATGGGGTGAAAGTCGGTTTCAAACTACCTGTTTCTGTGGATGTCAACCGAATTTATCGCTACGTAAAATGCTTTGACACACGAATGGAGGGCGGCGTTGCATTTAACTGCTACATTGTGTTCAAGCAAACGCACTTGATGGATAGCAAAGAGATGTCACGTTTGATCGACGGCACGGTGCTAGAAGCAAAGAACTTAGGAATTGAAACACTACCCCCCGCTGAATTAGAAAGAATGAGTTTGAAATGGGGTGAAAAAACTGGAAAAATGGAAATCCATTAAAGGCTACGCCGGACTTTATGAAATAAGCAATTTGGGCGTGGTTCGTTCCATTACGCGGTATTTGCCAGAAAAACGCGGGCGCTTGGTGCGCCATGTCGGCACAATATTAAAACAGACACCCAACAGCAGAGGGTATCTTCGCGTAATGCTGAGCGATAAAAACGGTCAGTGTCGTTATCACTTCGTGCATAGGCTTGTTGCTGCGGCGTTTGGGTGTCCAGGTACTGGCAACGTTGTAAATCATAAGGACTTTAACCCGACAAACAATCGTGCTGACAATCTCGAGTATACAACTGCGTATGGAAATTATGCTTATTCTGCCACACGCGGCAGATTTGTTAGGACGGAAATCTGGAAGAAACACCTTAAAAATACTTTAGATTCTAAATTTGGAAAACCGATAATAGGGAAAAACATCAAATCCGGGGAAGAAATCTACTTTTCGGCGTTAAACGATTGCAAAGGCGCTGGATTCCAGCCAAGTTGTGTTTGCGATTGTTGCAAAGGAAAGCGGCGAACCCACAAGGGATATTTATGGAGGTATGATGAACGCGCAGACCAAAGCAACGAGCATCCCACAGAACGTCAAAAGACTGGTATTTGCTCGTGACGGCGGACGGTGTGTCTTGTGCGGCGCGCAGGGCGCACCCAATGCCCACTACATCCCGCGCAGTCAAGGTGGACGCGGAATTGAGCAAAACATCGTCACGCTTTGTTGCAACTGTCACAGACGTTATGACCAGACAGCGGATAGAGCGTGGATAAGACAAAAATTGTCGGTATATCTGAAATCCAGATATACTGACTGGAACGAAAATGAACTGACATACAAGAAAGGAATTTGAAAATGCTGAATAAGATTGTCGTGATGGGTCGCCTGACACGTGACCCAGAGTTGCGCCGGACACAAAGCGGTAAACCGGTTGTCGCTCTGACGCTGGCCTGTGACCGTGATTTTGCTCCGCAGGGAGCAGAGCGGGAAACAGATTTTATTGACGCGGTTGCATGGAACAACACGGCGGAGTTCGTGGACAAGTATTTCACAAAGGGGCGTATGGCAATCGTTTCCGGCCGCCTGCAAATCCGCAACTGGGAGGACAAAAACGGAAACAAGCGCCGCAACGCCGAAATTCTTGCCGAAAGTGTCTACTTTGGCGACAGCAAGAAAGAAGCCACTGTTGGCCAAGAGTCAGATTTTGCGGAGCTGACAGGCGACGATCCGGCACTGCCGTTTTGAGGCATGAGTCATGCCAAACAGAATAATTAAGGACAGCATTCGGACGAGCAGAAGCATAAATGCAATGTCGGATTTCCAGTTTCGGCTTTGGGCATACTTGATTACTTACGTGGATGACTTCGGTCGCGGGAGCGCTGACCCTGAATTACTAAAAGGGTTCGTTTTCCCGCGCCGAAAGGGTGTTACAGAAGACACCATTAAAAAAACGCTTGCAGAATTGGCGACCATAGGCTCTGTGATTCTCTACGAAGTAGACGGAGAGCCGTACCTATGTTTTCCGAACTGGAGCGAACATCAATCCATCCGCAATAAGGTCAGCAAGTATCCTGCACCCGAGGACGGAATTATCCAAATTGCAAGCAGTTGTATGCAAATGAAATCAAATGAATGCAGTTGCAATCAAACGTATGCAGATGAATGCAAATGTTCCCGTAATCCAATCCAATCCGAATCCAATCCGAATCCAGAATCCGAATCCAACGCGCGCGAGGCGCGCAGCGCAGAGTTTGAGCAGTTTTGGGCTGCATACCCGCGAAAGGTCGGGAAGAAAGACGCTCTGAAAGCGTTTAAAAAGGTGAAGGTATCGGTGGACGTGCTGATTGCAGCCGTAGAGCGCCAGAAGCAGGGTCAACAGTGGATGAAGGACGATGGACAGTATATCCCAAACCCGGCCACTTGGCTAAATCAGGAGCGTTGGGAGGACGAGGTTGCGCCACCACGTGGCATTCACGCAAAGCCGGGATACGACGTGCAAAAACACAACGACCAGCTGGGCGACTTTGAACGCGAAGCGGTAGCCCGTATGCTGGGAAAGGAGTTAGAAGGATGAAATGCCCATGCAAGCGAAACTGCCCGCGGCGGAGCGTGACGTGCCGGGTGGAGTGCCCGGAGTACGTGGAATATGCGGCATACAAGATGGCAGAATATGAGCGCAACGCCAAGCGGAGCGCGGAAAAGGATGTGAGTCCGGCGCAGCGGCGGGCGGCGCGGAGCAAGATGGATCTGCGGAAGAGGGGGAGGCACTGATGGGTGACTTGGAACAGTCTGCGATTGAGCGGATGACGGATAAGGAAATCGTGCAGGCGCTGCGGTGTCGGGCTAGACATGAGAAAGCCACGAACGAAGGATGTAAGAAATGCCCGTATTGGGCAACGGAGAATCTTGAAGAATGGCAAAAGCTGTGCGGGTGGGCATCGTGCAAAGTGTACCAGATCATTTCTGATGCCGCGGATGCGATCGAGCGGCTGCTGGCGGAGAATGCGGCGCTGCGGGAGAAACAGCGGTGGATACCGGTGGAGGATCGGTTGCCGAAGCCGGAAATTGATGTTCTGATTGTTTGCAATCGAAATGGCTACCGATTCGTCACACCGGCAATCTATGAGGATGGGAAAATGCTGACGCAGGACAGTGGCTGGAATTGGTGCGACATCGACTGCTATGGTCTGTACGACGAAGATGTTGATGATTACTACATCCCGGAGGGCTGGTGGGAAAGCAGGAAGTTTAACCCGGATGATGTGTACAATAATCCGGTCGACTGCACTGTCACGCACTGGATGTCGTTCCCGGAAGCGCCGGAGGAAGGAGAAATGTAATGGAACGACTGACGAAATGGGAAAATGGGCACGCCTATTATCCGCGCTGCTTTGATAATCCGTGCTACGGCGGCGGATGCGTTACCAGGGATTGCCCGTTTGAGACGGCAATCTGCGAGCGTCTTGCCGCGTATGAGGACACGGGGATGACGCCGGAGGAAATCAAAAGCGCATTTACGACGGACGCGCTTATCAAGCTGGCGGCGCAGGCGCTGGAGACTACGCCGGAGCGTCTGCGGGAGCTGGTTGCGGCGGACAAGGAAGGGCGCGTGGTGGTGCTGCCGTGCAAGGTGGGGGATACGGTTTATTTCGTCAACGCCAATCAGATTCTCGAATTTACGGTGGCAGGGTACGCGGTGGACGAAACAGGTATCTCATGGGTTTACAGTGAGCACGTAGATAAAACAGGGCATACAAATGAGCGCACGTTTAGCACGGATAGATTTGGAAAGAACACGTTTTTGACCCGCGAGGAAGCGGAGCGGGCTTTGGAGGGCAAAAAGGATGGATGAAAAGAACTATATGATGGGTCTTTATCAGCAGCGTCCACGCGTGGGAATTGAAATGAGCGGGGTCCTGTCTTACACGGAGGATCGCCTGAGATGCAACTCACAGGACATTATCCGGACGGTCATGGATGGGGTGGAAAAGCTCGGGCCGAAAAAGGACTGGAACGGGGGCTTCGCGGGGCGGGTCGTGGTCACGGTGGAGCTGCTGGGCGATTTGGAGGAGAAGCCGTGAAGATTTACATTGCCGGGAAGATCACCGGCGATCCGGAGTATCGGAAGAAGTTTGCCTGCGCAGCGCGGCAGGTGGAAGCACTTGGACATATCGCCATGAATCCGGCGGAGCTGCCGGAGGGGATGGAGCCTGCGGCATATATGCGCATTTGCTTTGCTATGCTCGATGTCGCGGACGAGCTGTGGTATTTGGCGGACGCGGCGAAAAGCGCAGGGGCACGGCTGGAAATGCAGTATTGCTGGTACGTCAAGAAACGTGTTCGGAGGCTTTCGGAAGCATTAGAGGAGGAACGGGAATGGAGAGATTGACAAGCTGGAATGGGGATTGCGTGCGGATAAATGGGCGCGCGCTGCACACTGCGACGGTCGGTGACATTGTCCAGATGGCGGAGCGACTTGCAGAATATGAGGATTCCCGCCTTTCACCGAAAGCCTGCGCCGAGGCCAGAGAAATTGAAGAAGCCCTCTCCGGAAGCGGTATGTCTATTAGCCGTATGGTCGAGCTGATGCGAGAAGACGTCAGTGGGAAAAACCTGACACTACCCTGTAGGCCGGGAGATACGGTCTGGCTGTCTCAACTGTTCTACACGCGCCCCAAAAAGCCCATCCCTGTTACGGTAGATGCAGCCAGAATCGACAGGAATGGTGTAACGATCATCACTGGGAAACGCCGATTTTGCGAAGAAGCCTTTGGAAAGACGGTATTTTTCACCGAAGATGACGCGCGCAAGGCGTGGAAAGAAATGGAGGAAATTGTGTGAAACACATCCTTGCACTGGACCCAGGGAATGAGTACACAGGATATGTCAAGGTAGAGCACGACGGCTCCGAAATTACGAAAGTTGTTGCAGCTGGGAAAATTTGCAACACGGACATATTCAGCGTAATGGCTAACTTACAGGTATGCGAACACGCCGACATTGTAATCGAGATGATTGCGGGCATGGGAATGCCGGTCGGACAAGAAGTATTTGACACATGCGTCTGGATAGGCCGTTTCTGGGAAGCGGCTACAACAAAGACATGGGCGCAGGCAGTGCGAAAGATTTACCGGCGGGAAGAAAAACTGTACCTGTGTGGCAGTTTACAGGCAAAAGATGCAAACATCCGACAAGCCCTAGTGGACCGTTATGCACCAGGACAGCCAAACTACGGCAAAGGCACAAAGCAAAAACCGGGATTTTTCTATGGATTTAGCGCAGATATGTGGGCGGCTATGGCCGTGGCAGTTACCTATTTCGACAAGTACATAAAGGGGGTCAAACTGTAATGGAACAAATCAAAGGCGCAAAATATGACGATGGAAAATTGCAACCGTCGCTGGTACCGCCAGATATTATTACAGCGATTGCAGAAGTCCGTGCATTTGGAAAGCGAAAATATGCTGACGCCGAGGACTGGCGCAGTGTACCGCGCGAAAAGTGGCGAGAGGCACTCCTGCGACACGTTTTGGCGATGTGGGATAATCCGCTGGGGATTGACGAAGAAAGCGGCCTGCCGGTGCTATGGCACGTTGCAACTAATGTTGCATTCCTGTGCTCGGCGTATAAGCGCGAGCTGGAAGAAGAACGAGAAGAAGCACGTATAGCGCTCAACCTGCCGATGTGTAATGAATAGGCAAACACTCAACTGCACAGACGTGTTTCGCTTTCGCCTCCGGCAACAGAGAGAAAAAAAGGGCATGAAGCGGTACGTTTTAAGCGAGCTGTGCGGGCTTTCTCGCCCAACAGTCGGGATGTACGAACGAGGCGAGATAGAGCCTACACTAACAGCACTGGTGCAACTGTCCGAAAAACTGGGTGTTTCGATTGACTATCTTGCCGGAAAATAAAACGAAAGTTTTTTCGATTTTGAAAGTATACTTTCAAAAATCTGTGAAAACTGTGATAGCATGGGAGCGTGGAGGAATAAACTCTGCGCTCCTATTTTATGATGTGAGGGAGTGGATGACTCGATAACGGGGTGGTGGCATGGCTGCGAGATTGACTGATCGGCAGAAAAAGAAAATAGTTGCCGACTGGGTAGAAATGCAGTCGTACAACGCTGTGGCGAAGAAGCATGGCGTCACGCACCAGACTGTGAAGAGAATTGTTGACGCATCACCAGATATTAGCGAAAAAGTACAGCGAAAAAAAGAGGAAAACACCGCAGAAATGCTGGCTTTCATGGAATCGCAAAAAAGCGCGATGCAGGAAGCTATTGTTTTACACTTGAAGGCACTTACTGACCCCGAAAAGATTTCGGCTGCAACGCTGAGCCAGATCGCGACATCATTTGGTATTATCGTTGACAAGGCAACGAAGAACACAGCAAGCAGTAATGACAGCTTGAACAAGCTGGATGGTCTGCTTAAGGAGTTTAGAGATGCTGTTAAGCCCGAAGCAAATTGAATTCGCAAGATATGCAAATCATCGCTGGAATTTCAAGGGCGGTGCGACACGAAGCGGAAAGACATATTTAGATTTCAAGTGGATTATTCCACTTCGTATACGAGAACGCGTTGGAAAAGATGGGCTTTCTGTCATCCTAGGAGTTACAAAATCCACAATAGAGAGAAACGTGTTAGAACCGATGCGGAATCTGTATGGTGATAAGCTTGTCGGAACAATTTCCAGTGATAACACCGCATGGATTTTCGGAGAAAAGTGTTATTGCCTCGGGGCGGAAAAAGTATCACAGGTTTCAAAGATTCGTGGCGCGTCAATCAAGTATTGCTACGGCGACGAGGTTGCAGATTGGTCGGAAGAAGTCTTTGCCCTTCTGAAAAGCAGACTTGATAAAGAGTATTCCTGCTTTGACGGAACGTATAACCCGCAATATCCGAATCACTGGCTGAAAAAGTTTTTGGATAGCGACGCAGATATTTTTAGCCAAACATACACGATAGACGACAACCCGTTTTTGCCGACTACGTTTGTTGAAAATCTGAAACGGGAGTATGAAGGAACCGTTTACTATGATCGCTATATCCGCGGGGTTTGGGTATCTGCGGAAGGTGTTGTTTACAAGGACTTTGCCAACGACACAGAAAAGTATCTGATTGATGACCCTATCAAATGGGCGGAAGAAAACGATACAAAGTTCTCCGTTATTTCCATCGGCGTTGACTTCGGCGGCACAAAATCTGCAACGAAGTTTCAGGCCACCGGGATTACAAAAGATTTCCGGGTTGTGGCGTTGGAAGAAGAATACATCAAAAACGAAGAAATTGACCCGGATGCATTAAACCGGCGTTTTGCTACGTTCTGCCAGCTGATAACGTCAAAGTATGGTTACAGCCAGACACGAGCGGATAGCGCGGAAACGGTGCTTATACGAGGTTTAGATCACACGGCACAAAAGCTCCGGCTGGGCACCCAAGTCAAGAACGCGCTGAAAATGCAGATCACAGACAGAATCAGACTGGTTGTGCTGCTGATGAAGCAAGGCAGGCTCAAGGTGTCTCGGAGCTGCCCACATTTGATCGATGCGCTGCAATCCGCTATTTATGATCCTGATAAATTTGAGGATGAGCGCTTGGATGACGGCACGTCCGACATCGACAGTTTGGATGCCTTTGAGTACAGCATTGAGCCTTATTACAAAGACCTGGAATATGCCGGGCACATGAGGACGGTGAAACAGTGAATATTCGTGTAGCATTAAAGGACCTTGGGTTTGATACGGTCGACAGCAATTTCTATTCTCTAATCGGTCTTTGGAACGCTTGGTATAAGGGAAACGTTGAAGATTTCCACAGTTATACGGTGTGGAATGGCATTGAAGAACTGGAGTGCCACCGGTATTCGGTGGGCATGGGAAAGAAAGTCTGCGAGGACTGGGCCAACCTCCTAATGAATGAGCGGGTTAACGTCACACTTGAAGGCAAACAGGAGCAGGAATTTATCGATGCTGTTTTTGCCGACAACAACTGGGAGGTAAAGGCTAACGAATCTCAGGAGCGCAAGGCGGCAACCGGAACAGTTGCGTATGTGCCGGTGATGGAAGGCATGGGGATTAACCCAGATACGGCAGAGGTCGTCGACTCTGGCCGTATTCGCATTAACTACGTCAGTGCCGGGAACATCTACCCTCTGACGTGGGATAATGGCGTTATCCGTGAGTGTGCGTTCGCGTCCACCCGGAAGGTTGGTGACACGGAATATACCTATATACAAGTGCATCGGCTTCACGGCGGAGAGTATGATATTGAAAACCACCTGTATGATGCAGAGGAAGTTCCGCTGACCAGCGTAAGAGGGTTCGAGACAATTCCTCCGGTGATTCATACCGGCAGCGATAAGCCGCAGTTTGTGATCGACCGGCTGAACATTGCAAACTCTGACGAAAATAACCCGCTTGGCGTGGCTGTGTTTGCTCACGCCATTGACCAGCTCAAGAGCGTTGACATTACTTATGACAGCTATGTGAATGAATTTGTGCTGGGCAAGAAGCGCATTGTGGTACAGCCGGAAGCTACCAAGAGCATTGACGGTCGGCCAGTGTTTGACAAGCGTGAGACCGTGTACTATGTGCTGCCGGAGGATAGAGGCGGCAACGGCAACATCTTGCAGCAGGTTGATATGTCGCTGCGGACGGCAGAGTTTAACACCGGTATGCAAGATATGTTGAACATCCTGTCCAGCAAGTGCGGCTTCGGTGAAAACCATTACAAATTCAATCAGGGCAGCATCGCAACTGCCACGCAGGTCATCAGCGAAAACAGCACCCTGTTCCGCACAATCAAAAAACATGAAATTGTTCTTGAACAGGCAATCACAGAGCTGTGCCGGAATTTGCTCCGCATGGGGAATCGGTACATGGGCGCATCGCTTAATGAGAATGTCCAGATCTCCATTGACTTCGACGATTCCATCATAGAAGACAAGGGCCAGGACTTCAACCGAGACGTGCAGTTGCTTAACGCTGGGATTATGAACGATTGGGAATTCCGTATGAAGTGGATGAATGAGGATGAGACGACCGCAAAGGCGGCGCTGCCGAAGGCGCAGGACATGGTAACTGAACAGCAACAGGAGGTAGAGTAATGGGCGGTAGAGGTGGAGCTGGTGGCATTGTCGCTACAAAAAATAATGTTCGCACAGTGCAAGGCGTTTCTGTTGGTTCTCGCCTTTTTGCCAGAGAAAATGATGTTG
>CAKTKB010000034.1 GCA_934569195.1 uncultured Oscillospiraceae bacterium | reverse complement strand
GAATGATCGGGTAAATAGTTTTAGCCATGTTTGAACCTCCTGTTATGGGTGGCAAGGGGCTTATTTCAGCCCCTGCCGTCGGATGATGGATTTTGCAAGCTGCTCTTTGATTTCCGAGTGCCGGGGAATCGGTTCGGAGCGATCACCGTTTGTGTATATGTCGTGATTTGCGCCGTTCCGTTGTAACCACCAGCCATTGGATTCTAGGAGCTTTATGAGGTCTTTGCGTTTCATTCGCTTCCCTCCTTACATTGTCTATTATACGCATTTAATGCGCATTTGTCAAGAGGCAAAGTAAGAAATTTATAAAAAATTATTCGGATTATTTCAAAGGAAGGTGGTGACCGTGGCATTAACACTAAAGCAGGAACGGTTTGTGCAGGAATATCTAGTGGATCTGAATGCCACGCAAGCGGCCGTTCGTGCCGGGTACAAGGAAAAAACGGCCGGTGCGATTGGGTCTGAAAACCTTAAAAAACCTGAAATTCAGAAGGCTCTGCAAAAGGCGCTGAAAGACAGAGAGGGACGGACTGAGGTCACCCAGGATTATGTGATTAAGAAGCTGGTAGAGATTGCGGACAAGGAGGCCTCCGATGCGCAGGACAGTGAGTTGAAATATTCCAGTAAGCTCCGGGCCTTGGAACTGCTTGGCAAGCACACAGGCGCCTTTGAGAAGGTGAAGGAGGACGGCGGAGAGGTGAAAATCATTGATGATCTGTAAGCTGTCCGAGCTACTGTCTCCGGCGTTCGCAGAATCTCACAAGGCCGTAAAGTCCGGTGAGATCACAGAGCTTGTGGAAAAAGGCGGGCGCGGCTCGACCAAATCCAGTTTTGTGTCTGTTGAGGTGCTTTTGTGTATGCTGAAGCACCCGGAATGTCACGCCGTTGTTTTGCGGAAGGTGGGAAACACCCTCCGAACGTCCGTGTATGCCCAGATCTGCTGGGCTATCTCGGCACTTGGGCTTACGTCCAGGTTCCGCTGCACGGTATCTCCCATGGAGTGCACCTATCTGCCGACCGGCCAGAAGGTGCTTTTTTTCGGCCTGGATGATCCAGGAAAATTAAAATCGATCAAGGTGCCGTTTGGGTATATCGGGATCGGCTGGTTTGAGGAGTTGGACCAGTTCGACGGCGAGGAGCAGGTGCGGAATGTAGAGCAGTCGCTATTCCGCGGCGGCTCTTATTCTATGTGCTTCAAGTCTTTTAACCCTCCGGCCATGGCCCGGAACTGGGCGAACCAATATGTCTTGGAAAGCAAGCAGGGAAAGCTGATCCATCATAGCACCTATCTGAAAACGCCGAAGGAGTGGCTTGGGCCTCGGTTCATGGCGGATGCAGAACATTTGCAGGCCACGAACGAAACGGCGTATCGTCACGAGTATTTGGGCGAGGTCGTAGGCTCCGGCACACAGGTGTTTGAAAACCTCCGCTTGGAGAAAATCCCGGAGGTCACGCTTTCGCAGTTTGACCGGATCACGTCTGGCGTGGACTGGGGCTGGTATCCGGATCCCTGGGCGTTCAATCGAATGCACTACGATGCTGGGCGCAAGACACTGTACATTTTTGACGAGCTGACATGCAAGCGGACCGGCAACAAGGATACGGCGGAGCTGGTCAAGGCCAGAATCCCGGAGGGCGAAATGGTAATTGCCGACAGCGCAGAAGAAAAGAGCGTTGCCGATTACCGAGCGTTCGGTATCCGGTGCCGTGGGGCTGCAAAAGGCCCCGGAAGCGTGAATTATTCCATGAAGTGGTTGCAGTCGCTTACTGCTATCGTTATTGATCCGGAACGTTGCCCGGATACGGCAAAGGAGTTTTCGGAGTATGAGTACGAAAAAGACAAGAAAACAGACGAGGTGCTGCCAGGGTATCCCGATCTAAACAACCACCACATTGACGCTGTGCGCTATGGCACAAACATGATCTGGAGGCGGAGAGGCCAATGAAACGGTTCAAACGATGGCTGCTAGAACGGTTCCTTCCTGCGTGGTGCAGGGAGGAGCTTTTGGAAGAAAACAGGCATTTAGCTGAAACGATTGCGGAGAAGAACGCAGAGATCCGGCGGCTGAATGCCTATATTGACGGGGTCCAGGCTGCGCTGCGGGCCTCTCGGCGCATTACAATTCAGAACAGAGGTGGCAGCAAGTGAGTATTTTTTCGGCATTTGGCGGGGGAAAGATCCAGAGCGTAGAGGAAGCGTTCCAGCAAAAGGACATCACGTCCCCGGAAATGAAAAAGGCAATCCGGGACTGGCTGGCCCTATACCTGGAAGGAGACGCCCCGAAGGAGGAGGACGATTGCCAGCGGCTCCCGGTGCTGGTGGTGAACAAGCTCTGCAAGACGGTGTTCTCGGAGTATGAGGCCACGGTAACGGGCGGCAAGCAGGAATTTTTCGCTCCTATCTTGAATCGGGCGGAATCCGTGCGGAAAAAGGCAATCCAATACGCCTTTGTGGGTGGAGAGTGCTTTTTGAAGCCCATCCGCCTGGGGAACAGTTTCGATTTCGTGGTGATTCGCCGGGACAATTTCATTCCATTCGCCCGTGACGTGCATGGGCGGATCGTGTGCGTGGCGACCTGCGAGCAGTCTGTGCAGAACGGGTTTTATTACACCCTGGTAGAGCGGCGGACCTTGCAGCAGAACGGGGACCTTCTGATTGAATACCGGCTTTTCCGGTCCACGGATAAGGCAATGCTGGGGGTGGAAACGAGCCTGTCGGCCCTACCCCAGTATGAAGCCCTGGCTCCGGAAATTCTCCTGCGGGGGATTGGCAACCTGGGCATGGTGCAGCTCAAAACTCCGCTTTTGAATTGCGTGGATGGCAGCGACGATGGCGTTTCCGTGTACGCCCCTGCGGTTGGGCTTATCAAGAATATCAACCGCAACGAGCAGCAGCTAAACCGGGAGTTTGAAAACGGGCGGTCCCGGGTGATCTGCTCCGCCGATATGCTCACCCAGGACGGCAGCGGGAAAAAGCAGCTGACCGATGATCTCTTTGTGGGGGTCGAAGATAACCCGGAAACCACGGGAATCACGGTATTCAGCCCCGCCCTGCGGGAGGCGTCATACCTGGCCCGGAAGCAGGAGTACCTGCGGAATATTGAAAGCCTGATCGGCATGAAGCGGGGGATTTTGTCCGAGGTGGAGACCGTAGAGAAAACGGCAACGGAAATCACGTCCTCCGCCGGTGATTACAACCTGACAATTCAGGACTTCCAAGAGTGCTGGGAAACGGCCCTGCGGGAGTTGCTGGTGACCTGCGACAAGCTGGCCCAGGCGTATAATTTGGGCGGTGGTGGATTTGATCCGGAAACGGATCTGACCGTTGACTGGGGAGACGGGGTCCTCTTTGACCGGACCCGTACCTGGAACGAATACCAGAGCATGGTGAGCGCCGGGCTTTTGAAACCGGAGCTTGCATTGGCCTGGTACTTTGACCTTCCCCACGATACACCGGAGGATTTGGCGCGGATCCGGGAGGACTACATGCCGGAGCTAACGGAGACGGAGGAGTAAGACATGCTCACCGCGGACCAGATCGACGCTTTGCGGGACAGGGCTGGGGAGATCGCCGACCCCATTCTCCGGTACCTGCTTGAGGACATCGCCCGGCGGGTGGCCGAGGCGGGGCAGCTGACCTCCACGGCGTCCTATGAGGTCTGGCGGGCCCAGCAGCTGGGGCTCAGCCAGAAGAAGATCAAGAAACGGCTGCAGGAGCTTTTAAAAGCTTCCGGGGCGGAGATTGAAAAGCTCATGACCCAGTCGGCGGAGGTGGGATATTCCTTCGACCTGAAGCATCTTCCCACGGCGGCCATTCCCTTCGAGGAAAACACCGCCATGCAGAAGCTGGTCTCTGCTGCGGTGAAGCTGGCCCAGAAGGACTTCGCCAACCTGACCCAGACCCTGGGCATGGTGGACCCCTACGGCCACGCCCAGCCCCTTCGGGATGCTTACCGGCAGTGCATGGACTACGCTTTCAAGCAGGTCTTCACCGGTGCCACGGACTACAACACCGCCATCCGGCAGGCCACCAAAAACCTGGCAGACGTGGGGGTCCGGGTCATTGACTACGAATCCGGGGTGCATACCTCCCTGGAGGCCGCTGTCCGGCGGAACATCATGGGCGGCCTGGGGCTCATGCAGGAGCAGATCAGCCAGCAGAACCACGACGAAATGGGGGCCGACGGGTGGGAGATTTCCGCCCACTCCGCCAGTGCGCCGGACCATGAACCGATCCAAGGCAAGCAGTACAGCGACGCCGAATACACCGCCCTGAATAATAGCTTGGTGCGCCGTATCGGGACGCTGAACTGCGGCCATGCGGCGTTTCCGATTATTCTGGGTGTCACCCCGCCGCAGTATACGCCGGAAGAACTGGCCAAACTGCGGGAGGATAACGAAAAGGGCATCACTTACGACGGACGCCACTACACCGCCTACGAGGCCACGCAACGGCAGCGAAATTTAGAGGCAACCATACGCGGACAGCGCCGGAAAATCCTGATAGACGAGGCCACAGGCGACAAGGAGAAACTGCTGCCGGACCAGATTAAGTTGCAAATGCTGAATCAGGAATATGCCCGCTTTTCCAAGGCTGCCGGTCTGCGGACGCAGCGGGAGCGGATGGAAGTCGTGGGGTACAACTGGCGACAGGAGACGGCGGCGGAAAAACAGTATCTGGATATTGCAAATCAAGCAAATTCGATGTATGCTACTGGTAGCGAAGCCTCTAATGTCCGCGCATATATGCGGGATTTACCGGTCCGGAATCAGATCCGGAGCGATCGGACAAAATTGATAATTAACGCAGAAAAACAAGCACGGCATGTAAAAGAATCGCCTGGATACATTCAAGGCAGAAGTTACGTTACATTAAAGGACGATGAACTGCAAGATTTTGTTTATAAGTATGCCGGTTCCGGTGAGATTATTAGGGCGAAAAACGGTAGATTTATGAATAAAGAAATCGTTACAGCAGAAAATGAAATCGGTATCAGTATCGACATGAAAACGAAGAAAGAAATTCCAACAAATCGCGCTTATATCCATTACAGCAATTCTGGCGTGCATGTCGTTCCAACGGCAAGAGAGAAGGGGAAAAGATGAATTTATATGATTGTTTCTGTGAGGATGTAGATATTGTAGATGTGGACGGCACGAAATGGATAGGCCATGTCACTGCGTATACGCCTGCAATTGACAGTGAGACCGGAGAAGAAGAGATTGCCGTGCAGACGAATTCTGGGGTAATCGGATTCTGTGCGTCCGAGATCAAGAGCATCCGAATAAAATAAGCCGGGCACAACTCAATGACAGAAGCGTGACGCATTTTACGTTGCGCTTTTTTCATACCTATCTGGCCTATCTGCGGGCCTAAAACGCAGGACGGCGGGAGACGGCGACCTCCTAAAACGCCTAGCCGGAAGAAAGGAACCGTATGAAAACCGAGTTTTTGCAGAATTTCAAAGTCGGAGACCAGACCCTCCCCAAGGAGGTCATTGACGCGATTCTGGCCGAAAACGGCCGGGACATCGAGAACGCCAAGAAGCCCTTTGCGGACTATGACGCCATCAAGGACCAGCTAAAAACCGCCCAGGACGGGCTGAAAGCCTTCCAGGGGGTGGACGTCGGCGAGCTTCAGGGGAAGATCAGCGCCTTGCAGGGGCAGCTCTCCGACAAGGACAAGCAGTGGCAGGAGAAGCTGGACGACATGGCCTTTGATGGACGCATCAAGGATGCCATTACCGTCGCCAAGGGCCGCAACGCCAAGGCCATTTCTGCACTGCTGGACGTAGACACCCTCCGGGCCAGCAAAAACCAGGAGGCCGACATTAAGGCGGCCCTGGAGAACATCAAGAAGGAAAACGGCTACCTGTTTGCAGACGATACCCCGGCCACCTATGCCCCCGGCCCCGGTTCGCAGCAGACGGGAACTAAGTACTCGGCGGAAGAAAACGCGATCCGTGCGGCCGCCGGGCTGAAAACGGAATAAATGAAAGGAATGAAAAACTATGGCCAATGCAATCACTCTCGCAAAGCAGTTTATCCCCATTCTGGACGAGGTTTACAAGCTCTCGTCCCTCACCGCCAAGCTGGACGGCGCGGCGGATCTGGCACGGCAGGGCGCCAATGCCAATGAACTTATCATCCCCAAGCTGGACATGCAGGGTCTGGCCTCCTATTCCCGGAACGCCGGGTACGTGTCTGGCGACATCACCCTGACCAACGAAACCGTGACCTGTAACTTCGATCGGGGCCGGATGTTCCAGGTGGACACCATGGACAACCTGGAGACCGCCGGAATTGCCTTTGGCCGCCTGGCCGGGGAGTTTATCCGGACGAAGGTGGTCCCCGAGCTGGATGCTTTCCGGTTCGCCAAGTACGCCTCCGCCACCGGTATTTCCAAGATCTCCGCCGGTGCTACTCTGGCGGACGGCGCCGCTGTGATCGCCGCTCTGCGGAAGGCCACCAACAAGATGGACGAGGACGAGGTCCCCACCGACGACCGGCACCTGTTCATCACTCCCACCCTGTACGGTATGGTGCAGGATCTGGACACCACCAAGAGCCGGGAGGTTCTGTCCCGGTTTGCCGACATCACCCAGGTTCCCCAGACCCGGTTCTATACCTCCATTACCCAGTACGACGGCACCACTGCCAGCCAGACTGCCGGCGGCTACGTCAAGAACGCTACGGACGGCTGCGACATCAACTTTATGGTGATCCACAAGCCCGCCGTGATCCAGTTCGAGAAGCACGTGGCCCCCAAGATCATCACGCCCGACCAGAACCAGAACGCCGACGCTTACAAGTTCGGCTACCGGAATGTGGGCATTGCGGACGTGTACGAGAACAAGGTCTCCGGCATCTATCTGCACTTCAAGGCCAAGGCCTGATCGGGGGTGATCCGCTATGCCCAAGATTGACAGCAGACTGCTGGACATGACGGACCCTGTGGCGGCGGAGAACTTCAACCGGACGCTGAAGGAGGCGGGGACCATGGTCCAAAGCGTGGTCCTCACCTCCGACGCAACGGGCAAGATCACCGGCGGAACCTTGACCCTAAAGGATAAGTCCACGGTCCCCGTTACCGTGTCGGCCTCCGAGTAAGGGGGCCGGTATGGTGACCTATGATTTTTACAGAAACACGTACCTGGGCGATTCCATCCAGGAGCAGGATTTCTCCCGCCTTGCAAAACGGGCGGGGGAGGTTCTCTCCCGGTATAAGCGGATTTACAAGGTCACGACCCCGGACACTTCGGCGGAATCTATGGCCCTGTGCGCCATGGCGGACGCCCTGTGCTACTTTGAGGCAGTCCAGAACGGCCAGGGCGGGCCGGTGAACTCCGCCAGCATTGGAAGCGTATCCGTCAGCTACGGCGCTTCCGGTGGCGTGGACACGTCCACCAAGGCCCAGGCGAAGGAGCTTTACCGTTGCGCGTCCCTTTATCTGGACATCTATAGGGGGTGCTGCTGATGCTGCGTATCAAACCCGGATGCCCTGTTGACTACCGCCTGTGCAATCAGACGGTGACGGTGTACCATCGAGACGGCGAGAATTACACCCGGGCCGTCCACAAACGTGCGTTCTTCGATTTCAAAAAGACGCAGACAGTGGACCGCGTGGGCACCCACGAAGCCAGCTCGTTCTTGCTGGTTGTCCCCGGTGATGCACAAGCAGTTTTTCCAGGCGACAAAGTTCTGCTGGGCGTCGGGCCGGCTGTGGATGATCGGGAAGCATGGGCAAACATGATCCCGACCAAGGTGCCCGGGCTTTGTGTTATCCAGTATGTGGATTGCAAATACTGGGCAGGGCGCATGGTGCATACGGAGGCAGGCGGATGAGCGTCACTGTCAAAGTTAAAATCCCATCTGCACAGCAACTGCTGGCACGTTGCGGCGTGACGCCGTCCGGTGACGTACAGGCGTATTGGACAAACATGGTCAATAAGAGACTTACCCGTTATATGCCATATCGCTCCGGGGTGCTGGCTACCAAGCTTAAGCAGATTACAGGCCCGACAACGATTACCGTATCCGCGCCATATGCCCGGTATCAATACTACGGTAAGGCGATGGTCAACGCGGCGACTGGCAACGGACCGCGTTACATTCCCGGTATCGGGTACCGCTGGCCGAAGGGCGCCACGCTGGCCGTCACAGACCGTGACCTGCAATATGACACAACCAAAAACGCAGCCGCCGGGCCGTTCTGGGACCGACGGCTTATCGCGGCGGAAAAGATGGCGATGCTTGCAGAAATGCGGCGATATATTGCGTGGAGGTCACAAAAATGACAGCATTAGAAACAATCCGTGCATGGCTGGACACATTCCCTCAGTTCGCACAGCTTGACGATTTTTCCGTTGACTATGCGGCGGCAGCTCCGTCCAGCGGCGGACTGATGCCGGGCGGGCTGGTTGAAGTCTCCCGCAGCAGCGATATTATTGGGAATGTTACGGTCACAAATCAGTACAATTTCACTCTGTATTTCACATTTGCGAAAGCGGATGGGGATGATGTTGGAGCGACAAAAAATGCTGAGTGGCTGCTTGACTTCCAGCGCTGGGTGCAGGAGCAGTCCGTTTCCGGGGCGGTGCCTACATTTGGGGACGATCCTCGTCGAGAAAAGATACAGGCGCAAAACGGTACCCTCTACGGCACGGATGCAGAGGGTACCGCGCTTTATACCGTGCAGCTGTCCGTGCAATTTATCAAAAGATATAAGGAGGATAACCCATGGCTGACATGACTTTTAATACGACTGCTGGTGCGGTGGTAGAGCGCAAGCTCCTGCTGCTGTATCTTAATACCGGCACCAGCACCGAACCTGTGTGGAGCGTAATCGGCAAGCGTGTCGAGGATAGCTCCATGGAATACGACTGGGGCGATGAGAGTAAGACCGACATCCTCGGTGACACTTACACCACGTTTAAGACGCCGACCATCACCCAGACCTTTGACCCCTGCGAGCTGGATGCCGGCGACGCAGCACAAACAAAACTGTGGAACCAGGCAATTAAGGATCATGACATTGCCGCTATGACCAACAATGATATGCTTGTGGTCCACGCTTACGCTGGAGAGGCGGCAACTGGCGTTTTTGCGGAGCGTTACCCCGCCAGCGCGGTCAAGCCGTCCGGTCTCGGCGGCAGCGGCAACGTTGGGATGCCGATTGACGTCACGTTCGGCGGCACCCGGCAGACCGGAACGGCGAAGAAGGGTTCTACCGGCAAACTGGAATTTACCGCAGATTCTGCGGCGTAAGAAACCAACTAGGGCGGGGGATGTCCCCGCCCTTAAATTGAAAGGTGAATGAATATGGAAAATAACGGAACCATCAAGCATCTGAATCAGACCGCGCCTGAGATCAATTTTGCCGACGGCGTAAAAAGCTACACCGTCAACGGCATCGAGAACGCAGTATCTTTTAATCCGACGGATATCGCCTTCATTGGCGCGCTATATGATGCTTTTACCAACCTTGATAGGCAGCAGGATGCCTACCGGGCAGAAGCATCCCAGATGCCGGACAAGCGCAAAATTTTTGACATTGCCCGGAAGCGCGACGCAGAAATGCGCGGCGTAATCGACAGCCTTTTCGGCGAGCCGGTGTGCGAAAAGATTTTTGGCAGAAGGAATGTCTACTCCATGGCGGACGGCCTGCCTGTGTGGGCTAACTTTATGCTAGCCGTTATTGACGAGGCGGACGCTACGTTTGCGACCGAGCAGCAGAAGACCGACCCAAGAATTGCCAAATACACCGAAAAGTACAAGAAATACGAAAATAAATGAGCAACCCGTGGAATCAGTATCTCCCGACAACTGTCAACGTGTCCGGGAAAGAATATGGTATTCGATCTGATTACCGGGCTATTTTGGATATTTGCGCGGCGCTGAATGACCCACAACTCAACGACAACGAACGCGCGGTCTGTGTCCTTGTGATATTCTACCCGGAATTTTATGAAATCCCTCCGTCTGATTATAACGCAGCCATAGCGGAATGCTTCCGTTTTATCAACTGTGGCGAAAGCGAACGGCCGGCGCGGAAAAACTTAAAGCTGGTCAACTGGGAGAAAGATTTTCACTGCATTGTCGCGCCAATCAACCGGGTGCTCGGTAAAGAGGTCCGTGCTGCGGAGTATCTGCACTGGTGGACCTTTATTTCAGCGTATTACGAAATCGGCGGAGACTGCCTATTCGCGCAGATTGTGCATATCCGGAATTTGCTGCAGCAGGGGAAACCGCTGGATAAGAAAGATCGGGAATGGTATCAAAAAAACCGGGATTTGGTGGATATCCGCGAGCAGTACACGGAGAAAGATAACGAGGCATTGCGTGAATGGCTCACTTGATTACCCGGCATCTTATCAATCACAGGAGGGAGGCAAGCAATGGCAGACGGAACTATTACATTCGCAACGGATTTAGACAACGCGCAGCTTGAAAAAAAGTTGGCCAAAACTACTGCAAGCATTGAAAATCTTGAGCAAAAAATTGAGAACTGGAAAAATCAAAAAATCCCGCTTGTAGAGCAGTCGGCAAAAATCGCGGCCAATCTTGATGCCGCGAAAGCCAAACTCGCCGAAATGCAGGCGAATAAGCCGAATTACTCCAGTGAGGCAATCGCAGATCAAAAAACGCTTGTGGCAGGCTTGCAGCGCGAATACAACCGCACAGAGAATTCGATTGACCGGATCAATGCCAGCATCTCAGACGGCACACTCCGCGTGGGGCGGATGCGCGAAGAGGCTGGCGAGCTGCATACGCAGTTATCCCGATCGGCCAAGGGTGGCGCCAAAATGGGCACGGCGATCCAGACGGCCAATAAAAAGATGGATCAGTTTTTGGCCCGGGTCAAAAAACTGGCGGCAAGGGCGTTTGTGTTTAGTCTAATATCGCGTGGCTTGCGCTCCATGATCTCGTGGTTTGGGAAGGCAATCACAGCAAACGATGAGGCGCGGGCCGCAATTGCACGGCTCAAAGGGGCACTCCTGACGCTGGCTCAGCCGATTTTGGACGTTGTGATTCCGGCGCTGACGTTGATGATAAACGTCTTGACGCGTGTCATCACGCTTATTATGAGGCTGTTTGATGCCCTGTTTGGCTCATCATTTTTGAGTGGCAGCAAAAAATCAGCGAAGGCTCTCCGTGAAAAAATGAGCGCGATTGACGGAGTGGGAGCGTCGGCAAAAAAGGCGGCAAAGTATCTGGCTGGGTTTGACGAGATCAATGCGATGAGCGACGATTCCGATAGCGGCGGTGGCGGCGGCAATAGCGGTGGCATCGGTGCCGACTTTGGCTTTGACACCAACACAGTCACAAGCAAGCTAGACGAGATTGCCGTGTATGCAGCCGGTGCGCTCTTGGCACTCGGCGTCGTGCTGACGTTTACCGGCGCCAATATCCCGCTCGGCCTTGGCTTGATTGCGATCGGCGCGTTGACGCTGGCGGCCGAGGTAAAAGAGGACTGGGGCGCGATGGGCAATGGTGTAACGGAGGCAATCAATATCGTGCTCGGGATACTGGCCAGCGCCGGCCTTGTGATCGGTGCAATTCTTGCCTTTACAGGGGCTAATCTCCCGTTGGGCATCGGCCTGATGATTATGGGTGCGGCGGCGCTTGGCTCCGAAATCGTGCTTAACTGGGACACAATTAAGCGGGTTTTACAGGGTCCGATGGGTGGACTCGCGGCAATGATCAGCGCGGCTGTGCTTGTGCTGGGCGCAATATTGGCGTTCAGCGGTGCGGCCCTTCCGCTTGGTATTGCCCTTATGGTAGCAGGCGCGGCAGCACTCGGCACGACGGCGGCGCTTAATTGGGACAAAGTCAAGGGCGAGCTGACTGGCGCAAATGCCGAGATATACGCGCAGCTGTCCGGGGCTCTGCTCGTGATCGGCGCGCTCATGACATTCAGCGGCGCGAATCTGCCGCTGGGCATCGGGCTTATGGTGGCGGGCGTAGCTGGGCTTGCGACGGTGACGGCGCTAAACTGGAATTCTATCGTCGCCTCCATCCAGGGGCCAGTTGGGGAAATTATAGCCATTGCAAGTGGTGCGCTGCTTGTGTTGGGCGTTATGTTGACGTGTGCCGGTATCCTGCCTCTTGGCATTGGCCTTATCATTGCCGGTGTAGCAGGACTTGCGACGGTGACGGCGCTAAACTGGAATTCCATCCTGTACAAAATAAAGGGAGTTTGGAATTCGATAAAAAGTTTCTGGAATGCCTATATTGCCCCAATTTTTACACTTAAATGGTGGAAAGACCTGGCAATCAAGTGCGGCAATGGTCTGATTTCCGGCTTTGAGGCTGCAATCAACGGCATTATCTCTCTGTTTGAGATGATGATCAATTGGATCGTCAGCGGGCTTAATAAAATTTCATTCGATGTGCCGGACTGGGTGCCCGGTATCGGCGGCAAAAAATTCGGTTTTAACTTGTCGGAAGTTTCTTTTGACCGTGTTGCAATCCCGCGACTGGCACAAGGAGCCGTTATCCCGCCGAACCGTGAATTTATGGCCGTTTTGGGCGACCAAAAGCACGGGACGAACGTCGAAGCCCCGCTGGAGACCATCCAGGAGGCCGTTGCGCTTGTGATGGACGATA
>CAKTKB010000033.1 GCA_934569195.1 uncultured Oscillospiraceae bacterium | reverse complement strand
TTTCTTTTCAGGCTTTTCTCCTGCCGCAGCCCTCCCGGCGCCCCGCGCCGCTCATCGGACAGCTTGCTTATGATACCACCCAGCTCCCACTTTGTCAACCCCTTTTTTCGACTTTTTTTATTTTTATAGGCGGCCCCACGCCTGCGCGCGGGGCCGCCCGAATTTCGCCATTCTTTTGCCCGGCTATAAAGCCGTCACTCTGCATCCTCGATCAGTCCGTATCCGCCGTCGCTGCGCTTGTACACAACGGCAAACGCTCCGTCCGCCTCCTGATCCCGGAATGCAAAGAACGTATGATCCAGCAGATTCATCTGCAGCACTGCCTCTTCCCTGCGCATGGGCTTGAGGGGGAAGTGCTTGATCCGGACAATACTCAGATCCTCCTCTTCCTCCGGAACAAAGGACGTCTCCTCCACCGTCCTTGTAAAGGCATCCTGGCGCAGGCGGCGGGCAAGCCGCGTCTTATTCTTGCGAATCTGGCCCTCGATGGTACCGACGGCGGCATCGATCGATGCATACATATCAGAGGTGCTTTCGTGTGCCCGGAACCACGTCCCGGCCCCATGGACCGTCAGCTCTACATTGTTCCGGTTTTTCTCTACAGAGAAAACGACAAGTGCCTCCGCATCCTCCTCAAAATAGCGCGCCAGCTTCATGACCTTCTTCTCGGCATAAGCGTGGACGCTCTCAGGCAGGCGAATCTTTTTCTCACTGAACTGAAACTTCATATGCGGCAGCTCCTTTCGTGTCACCGGTCCTCCGGTGTAGTTATACTATACCACGAAAAGGAAAAAGTGACAAGGGGTCACTCCTCGTCCAAGGCGTCCTCGTCGTCCAGCAGCTCGGTCATAGTCAGGTTGTACACTTCCTCCGCCTTCTTCTCAAACAGCCTGCCCAAGCGCACTGCCTGACGCTGGTCCGGCGCCATCAGCTCCAACGTCATCAGATTTCCCATTTCATCATCCAGGGACATAATGACCGTGTAGTCCCCCGTACTGCGGGGAACGACCCGGGTCTTGACGTACTGGCTGCGGCGCAGCTGCCGGTTGAATCTGGAGACTGCGTTCTCCGCCCGCTGGCGCACCGTAAAGGCGATGGAGTCCGCCGTCAGCTCTCCCGCCTCCCGGCCCTTGTCGGTGATTTCGTAGCGCTCATCCTCCAGCTGCTTCAGGTGGCCGGATTTCACCATTTCCGGAATGGCTGTGCACACGTCAAAATAACTCAGGCACTCATCCTGATAGCACAGCTCGTAAATTTCCTGCATGGTCATCGGATAATTTGCCCGAGCCGCCACAAACAGGATCAGCACCTTGACGTCCATCATATCGTGAATAAAGCCCAGTCTCTGCATACCGCCGATCCCTCCTGCATCCTCCGTCTTTGGGAACGCGGCAAAAATCTCCGCTCCCATACCCTTGTTTATTCATTATACAAAAACTGCGCAAAAAATCAAGCACCCGCCCCTTCGTCTCGTCATATTGTGGAGAGGAAGGAGGATTTTCTATGAAACGTCCGCATATCGCCCTCAGTCCCGGCGTACCTGCACTGCAATACGCCGGTGATTTTCTGCTTGACCGGGGCTGGCACCTCGTTCCCACCCCCGACGTCCCGGACTGCTGCTTTCTGCTGCCCGTTCCCACGCCGCCCGGCATCCTGTCTCAGTGTACCCCGGATCGGCTGCCCCCCGGCGTCACCCTCATCGGCGGCGGCCTGCCTGATCTGACGGATACGCCCTACCGCGCCGTCGATCTTCTGAAGTATGCCCCCTATGTGGCGCAGAACGCCGCCCTTACCGCCAAATGCGCCCTGCGTCTGGCGGAGGCCTCTCTGCCACGGCTCTGGCAGGATTGTCCCGTCCTGGTTCTGGGATTTGGCCGCATTGGGAAATTCCTGACCCGGGAGCTGCTGGCGCAGGGTGCCCGGGTTCTGGTAGCCGCCCGCAAGGAAGCAGACCGCGCCCTTGTGTCCGCACTGGGCGCCGCATCCCAGGAGCCGGAAAAAATCACCGGCTATCTGCCCCACATGCGCGTGATCTTCAACACGATCCCCGCCCCCGTTCTCTCCGCCGCCCAGACCGCCCTGTGCCGTCCGGACTGCATCGCGCTGGATCTGGCATCCGTCCCCGGGATGGAAGGCGCTTCCGTTCGCTCCGCCAGAGGGCTGCCCGGGAAAATGATGCCGGAGTCGGCAGGCGCGCTGATCGGCCGCGCCATCATCGCCCATCCTGCGCTTCGGGAGGCGATGTCATGACCGTAGGCTTCGCTATGTGCGGCTCCTTCTGCACATACCGTCTGGCATTTCCGGCTATGGAAGCACTGGCAAAGACATACACCCTGATCCCAATCTTTTCCCAGACCTCCTACCGCACGGACAGCCGTTTCGGACAAGCGCAGGCGCACATTCTCCGGGCTGCCGGAATTTGCGGCACAGACCCTCTGCACACCCTGGAGCAGGTGGAACCGATCGGCCCGAAAAAGCTGCTTGACGCTCTGGTCATCGCTCCCTGCACGGGAAACACCCTGGCCAAGCTGGCAAACGGCATAGCCGACACGCCGGTGACCATGGCGGCCAAAAGTCATCTGCGGAACGGACGGCCCATTCTCGTGGCCGTCTCCACCAATGATGCCCTGGCCGGCGCGGCGGAAAACATCGGACGGCTGCTGGCCCGGAAGCACTTTTATTTTGTTCCCTTTGGTCAGGACGATCCCGTGGGGAAACCCACCAGCATGGTCGCCGACTTTGACGCCATTCCCCAGGCTCTGGAGATGGCGCTGGCCGGGCAGCAGATACAGCCCCTTCTTCTGGGCGCCCCCCATGGGGCAACGTAAAAGCCGCGCCCTCCCTTGTCCGGTTTCGCCAGGCAGGTGAGGGCGCATTTTCTTTACAGCTTTACAGATTCTCCAGCTCCGCCAGCCATATCCGGGCGGACGCATCGCTGGGCATACGCCAATCTCCCCGGGGACTGAGGCTCACAGAGCCGACCTTGACGCCATCGGGCATACAGCTCCGCTTGAACTGCTGGCTGAAGAAGCGCCGGTAGAAGGTCCGCAGCCACTTGGCGACCGTCTCCGCGTCAAAATCCTCCCGGAACGCCCGGCAGGCAAGGGTATAAATCTTCCTGGGGGAAAAGCCGTACCGCAAAACGTGGTACAGGAAGAAATCGTGCAGCGCATACGGCCCCACCAGGTCCTCCGTGTGCTGGGAAATCTGCCCCTGGGCATCCGGCGGCAGCAGCTCCGGGCTGATCGGCGTATCCAGCACATCCCGGAGCACCTCCCGGGAGGCGGAAAACTCCGGCATCTGGGCAATCGCCGCAATCATCCAGCGAATCAGCGTCTTGGGAATGGAAGCGTTGACGCCGTACATACTCATCTGGTCCCCGTTGTAGGTACACCACCCCAGGGCCAGCTCGCTCAGATCTCCCGTGCCCACTACGATCCCGCCTACCACGCTGGCATAGTCCATCAGAATCTGCGTCCGCTCCCGGGCCTGGGAATTTTCATAGGTTCCGTTGTGTACTGCGGGATCATGCCCGATGTCCCGGAAATGCAGCTCCACTGCCTGCCGGATGTTGACCTCCCGGCTGCTCACCCCCAGGGTTTTCATAAGCTCCAAAGAATTGCGGTAGGTCCTGTCCGACGTGCCGAAGCAGGGCATCGTCACCCCGTGCACCGCCGAAGCCGGGCGGCCCAGCTGCCGCATGGCCTCCACCGCCACCAAAAGGGCCAGCGTAGAGTCCAGGCCGCCGGAAACACCGATCACCGCATCCGCGCCGATTGCAGCAAGGCGGCGCTTCAGTCCCGCCACCTGCATACGGAAAATTTCCATGCAGCGCGCATCTCTGTCCTGACGGCCGGAGGGTACGAAGGGAAGCTTGCACAGGGCATACAGGGAACCGTCACTGCGCAGAGGACTGTCGCTCACGCTGCACACCAGCGGACTCCGACACGCCCCCCAAATTCCGGCGCTGTCCGCGAAGCTGCGGTTTTTCTGCCGGTCCGCACGAATCTTTCCCAGATCGCAGTCGCACACCAGCAGCGTCTGCTCCACCAGCGCCTCCCGCGTCTCTGCCAGAAGGCTCCCGTTCTCCGCCACCAGGCATTGTCCGGAGAAAATCAGGTCCTGGGTGGATTCTCCCGTCCCGGTGGAGCAATAGGCATACACCGCGTTGAGGGCTGCGGACTGGTGCCGCACCAGGTCCCGCCGGTAAGTCCGCTTTCCGATGGTCTCATTGGAGGCGGACAGATTCACAAGAATCTCCGCGCCGGAAAGGGCCAGCAGATGGGACGGCGGCAGAGGGGTCCACAGGTCCTCGCAGATTTCCACCCCAAAGCACGTCCCCTCTCCCAGCCGGAACAGGAGCTGCTCTCCCATGGCAATCGACTCTCCCGACAGGCCCAGGCAGGCCGCCGGGAGCATACGCTCGCCCGGCGTCAGGTCTGCGGCAGAGGCAAACCACCGTTTCTCATAAAATTCATTGTAATTGGGAATGTAGGTCTTGGCCGCCAGGCCCCGAAGCTCCCCCCGGGAGACCACGGCGGCACAGTTAAAGCACCGTCCGTCCCGACGCACCGGCAGGCCGATCACCGCCGTCAGCTCCGGATGCCGGGCGGAACAGGCCAGAATTCCCTTCAAGCCGCTGCGCACCGCGCTGTGCAGGGCGTCCTGAAAAAACAGATCCTGGCACGTATAGCCCGTCATGGCCATCTCCGGAAAAATCAGCAAATCCACATTTTCCTGATCCGCCCGATCCATAAGACCGCAAATCTGCCGCGTATTCGCCTGCACGTCTCCCACCTGCACCGGCGGCACGGCACAGGCTATGCGAACATAGTCCAGCATGGAATCCCTCCGCCTGATAGAATGGCTTCATCATACCACATTTTTCCCCACTTTGTAAAGCGGGATACCAAAAAGCGGCCATACGCCCCCGTCAGAACAGGATGTGCGTATGACCGCCGGCGTATATGCCGTGCCGGGCAGGTTATTCGATTGCCAGATTGGCCCCGCCGGAGCCGCTGCCGGGGTTTCCCGCCGGGTCCACCGTCACGGCTGCATCCGCCGGAATCTGCGCCGTCGGGAGGGCGACCAGCAGCAGGAAGTCCGCCATATCGGTCGTGGCAAATTCCGGCACCTGGGCAGTCACCGTCAGGTATACCGAGTCCGCGTCCCGCTGCAGCGTACAGGCGTACTGCACCGAGCCGGTGTTCGCCGTCCTGGGAATCACCGCCACCCGGTTATCCGCAAAGAAGTCCGCGTCATACCGGCTCAGGTCCAGCTTGGACAGGTCGATTCCCCGGGACTCCAGACCCGTGCGCAGCGCCTCCTCCGAAGCGGCCACGAAAAAGCAGCCGTCCTCGCCTGCAAAGCTCTGCCACCAGCCGGAGGGCATACCCTTCAGGCGAATCTGGGACAGCTCCCCCGGCTCCTCCGTGCCAGGCTCTGTCTGGGTCGGGTCGGATACGCCCGGCGCCACCGTCGCCGCCGTCCAGGGCACGGTAGAGGGCTGGGTCTGATCCGTGTAGGACGGGGCAGAGCTTTCCCCGCCGCCGGTGGGTGTCTCCCCTCCACTGCCCGCCGGTGCGCATCCCGCGCCCAGCAAAACAACGGCAAGCAGCGCAGAAAACAAACCAAGGTCCTTCTTTCTCCAAATGTACATTTCAAAACCTCCTTCACAGGCGGATATCTGTCCGTGTAGGAAATTCTATCATGACGGGTTCCCTCTGTCAATTCCTGTCGCCCTCTATTTAAGACATATTAAGAAACGATCCGTACCCGATATGCCCGCAGCCAGAAATCGATTTGCAGCATGAAGGCCACCGTCTGCGGCACGTTCATCAGCTGTCCGTACCAGGGCCAGGCGTACTCCGCCGTCAGCAGATGCTCCAGGCTTTCCCGGCGCACCAGGGCAAAAATCGGCGCGGACGGGTCCTCCAGGAGCCGGCGCAGGCGGCTGCTCACCAGCTCAAAATAGGCCGGGTCAAAGGTTTTCGGATAGGGGCTTTTCTTGCGCCAAAGCACCTCCTCCGGCAAAACGCCCGCCATGGCCTGCCGCAAGAGCCCTTTTTCCTTTCCCTGATAATCCTTATAGGCCCAGGGGACGCCGTAGAGGTACTCCGCAATGCGGTAGTCGCAGAAGGGCACCCGCACCTCCAGGCCATGATACATGCTCATCCGATCCTTCCGGTCCAGCAGCGTTTGCATGAACCACCGGAAGTTCAAATTAACCATCTGCTTCATTCTCCGCTCCTCCGGGCTGTTCTCCGGCAGAATATCGCTCTGACGCAGGGTGCTGTCATAGGCCTCCCGCACAAACGCCTCCGGGTCCAGCTTTGCCCGGATATCCGGGTGCAGGAACGCCGCCCGCTGCCGGGTATTCTGCGCCCAGGGAAAGCCGTCCCGGTCCCGCACCTCCGGATCCCGATACCAGGGATAGCCCCCGAAAATTTCATCGGCGCACTCCCCGGACAGGGCGACCTTGACGTGCCGCCGAATATCCCCGCAGAATGCCAGCAGTGAAAAATCCACATCCGCCATGCCCGGCAGGTCTCTGGCCAGAGTCGCGTCCTCCAGCTGCTCCAGCAGCTGCTCCGGGCTAAGCACGGACCAATGATGCCGGGTGTGCAGAGTCTGCTCCATCAGCCGAATGTAGTGGCTGTCGGAATTAGGCTGGAATTTTGTGGGATGGAAATACCGGTCGTTGTTTACATAATCCACAGAAAACGTATCCAGCGTCCCGCCCCGGGCGGCAGCCTCCCCTGCGCAGATGGCGCTGATCAGACTGGAATCCAGCCCCCCGGACAGGAAGGTTCCCAGCGGCACATCCGATACGGTCTGCCGCCGAATGGCATCCGTCACCAGCGCGCGGACCCGCTCCGCCGTTTCCGGAAAGCTGTCGCGGTGCTCCCGGTCCCGAAGCCTCCAGTACCGGCGCCAGGTCAGCTCCCCGTCCTCAAAAAAGCCGCAGCAGCCCGGTTCCATCTCCAGAATGTCCCGGAACACGCCGCTGCCCGGGGAGCGCCCCGGGCCAAGCAGGAGGATTTCCGCCGCTCCCCGGGCATCCAGCTCCGGCTCCACCTCCGGATGGGCCAGAATCGTCTTGATTTCCGATGCAAAAATCAGGCTTTTCCCCTTTTTTCGATAAAACAGCGGCTTGACGCCGATCCGGTCCCTGGCCAGGAACAACCGCCTGCGCCGTCCCTCCCACACGGCCAGGGCGAAAATCCCGTTCATCCTCTCCAGGCAGTCCTCTCCCCACTGGGCATAGCTATGCAGCACGACCTCCGTGTCGGAGTGCCCGAAAAAGCAATGGCCCTCGGCCGCAAGAAGCTCCCGCAATTCCCGGGTATTATACAGCTCGCCGTTGTATACAAGGGTGTATTGCTCACCCGCCCACGCCAGACGCATGGGCTGGGCGCCGCCCTCCGGATCCACGACCGCAAGCCGGGTGTGCAGCAGCGTGCATTCCCTGTCAAAAAATACGCCCTCCCCATCCGGGCCGCGGCGGCGCATGGTGGCAAGCATCTCCTGATGTATTTTTTCGTTGGATTCCATATCCAGCATTCCGGCAATTGCACACATTGGCATCACGATCCTTTCTGCTTTTTCATTTTATGCCGCAGCTTTTTCATGTGTGCAGGCATGATTCTCCCCCGGCGGGCCATACTATACCGGGTGATGCAGCTATGAAAAGCAGTCAGGAAATCTTATCCTCTCTTCTGAAAACCGCGCAAATGGGGCAAACCGGCATTCGCAGCGTCCGGAAGCTCTCCCTTCCCGAAGAAATGCACCGCGCTCTGGCGGACCAGCTCCGGGAATACGATGCCATTGAGCAGCAGGCGCAGGCACTGGCGGCGCAGCGGGGCTGGACGCTTGACGGACTGGCCCCCATCGCAAAGACCATGTCCGCCGCCGTCACGCGGACCCAGCTCATGGGTGGCAACCAGCGCTCCAAGGTCGCTGCCATGATGATTCAGGGAAATACCCGGGGCATGATCAAGGGGCTGAAAAACCTCCATGCCCTTTCTCAGCCGGACGCCTCCGTGTCCCGGCTCTCCGGCGAGCTGCTGCGCTGTGAGGAGCAGAACATCCGCCAGATGCAGTCCTTTTTGTGACGCAGGGCGGTAAAATTTCCCCGTCTGCGTATCCAAACAGGAAGAAGCCAGGCAAATCCCATCCGGCGGCGCACAGGCTCCGTCGGATGGGATTCGGGCGGAAGGCTCCCCGCACCTTTTTTACCGGCCGGGCATAGGATATTTGCGAATCCTGAAAGGAGGGATTTTTCTGTCTGCCACAGGCTACATACAGGTACACGCCTTCACCGGCAACGCGGCCATCCCGCTGCGGGATGTGGCCATCACCGTAACGGACGCCGAAAATCGAACCCTTGCCATGCGTCTGACCGACAGCAGCGGCCGCATCGTCCCGATTCCCATCCCTGTCCCCGAGCTGGCTGCCAGCCAGACCCCGGACACGGGGCAAATTCCCTTTGCCGTTGTGAATCTCTATGCCCGGCTGGAGAACTTTGAGCAAATCGAGGCGGAGAACATCCAGGTCTTTGCCGGGACAACGACCGACCAGGATCTGGTGCTGATTCCCCTGTCTGAGCTGCCTGCAAACTGGGACCAGACCCAGATCTTTCAGACGCCGCCCCAGAACCTATAGGAGGAAACGCCATGCCCCCAACCGTCATACCCTTTGTACCGCAGCAAATCACGGTCCACCTGGCCGCTCCCGGTCAGGATGCCGCCAACGTAACCGTCCCCTTTTCCGACTATGTGAAAAACGTCGCTTCCAGCGAAATCTACCCCACCTGGGAGGAAAGCGCGCTCCGGGCCAACATTCTGGCCATCGTTTCCTTTGCCCTGAACCGCGTTTATACGGAATTCTACCGCAGCCGGGGATACGACTTTGACATCACCAATTCCACCGCCTACGACCAGGCATTTGTCAACGGCCGCAGCTTTTTTGAAAACATTTCCCGTCTGGTAGACGGCCTGTTCAACAGCTACCTCCGCCGTCCCGGCTTTGTGGAGCCTCTCGCCGCCAAATTCTGCAACGGCACCACCGTCACCTGCGAGGGTCTGAGTCAGTGGGGCAGTCAGAACCTGGCGCTTCAGGGCTACGATTCCGTGCGGATTCTGCGCAGCTACTACGGCGACGTGGAAATCGTCTCCGGTGCGCCCATCCGGGGCATCACCTCCTCCTATCCCGGCACGCCCCTGCGCACAGGCAGCTCCGGCGCCAACGTGGTGGTCGTACAGGTGGAGCTGAACCGCATCTCCCAAAACTACCCGGCCATTCCCAAGCTTGCCAACGTGGATGGCATTTTCGGCAGCCAGACCGAGAACTCCGTCCGCCGGTTCCAGGAAATCTTCGGTCTGACGCCGGACGGCATCGTCGGCAACGCCACATGGTACGCCCTGGTCCGGCTCTACACCGCCGTCACGGAGCTGTCCGAGCTTCGCAGCCAGGGACAGCAATTTTACGCCGTCTCCTGGACATACCCCAACGCGGGACTCCGCCAGGGCAGCACCGGAGAAAAGGTGCGGCTTTTGCAATATATGCTGTCGGTTCTGTCGGAATTTATTCCCCAGATCCCGGCGGTCAGCGTAGACGGCATCTTCGGCACCCAGACCCGGGAAGCCGTTCTGGCCGCCCAGCGTCTGTTCGGCCTGACCGAGGACGGAATCGTGGGCGAGCTTACCTGGGATGAAATCTACGATCAATATTCCGGAATCGAAAACACCACCCTGCGCAGCGGGGAAACCTTCCCCACATCCACCGGAACAGGCGCTGCCCGGAATCGTTACGCCCAGACCAGCACCCTGGAGCAGTATCCCGGCACACAGCTGCGCATGGGCAGCAGCGACCCTGTCCGACAGGAGGTAGTCAGATGAGACCAAACGAATCCTTTGTAGGGCAGCCGGTACGAAGCCTGCAAACCATGCTGCGGGTGATCAGTCAGCGCTACACAGAGCTTCCGACCCTGATACCCGACGGAATTTACGGTCCGCAGACCATGACCGCCGTCGCTTCCTTCCAGCGCCGCTTTCACATCCCGGTCACCGGCGTCGTGGATCTTCCCACATGGAACGAAATCGTCCTGCAATACAACCCCGCCCGGACGCATCAGGTCTCCGCCCAGCCCATCCAGATCATTCTCAATCCAGACAAGGTGATTCGCGCAGGAGAATTCAACCGCTTCCTGTACCTGGCTCAGGCCATGCTCACGGTCCTTTCCCTAGACTGCGCCAGCATTCCGCCCGTCCCGGTAAACGGGATTCTGGACGAGGCGACCGCCGCCGGACTGCGGGCATTTCAGGATGCCTCCTCCCTCCCCGCCACCGGCGAGCTGGACAAAATCACCTGGAAGCACCTGAGTCTGCAATTTACCCTCAACGCCAACCGGGCCAGGCAGGACACGCCCAACGCAAAGGCATAAATTTTTCTTAATTTTCTAAACAGGGCTTGATTCAGACCGCCATTCGACATATAATACACACAAATACATGGTTGCAGAATCATTGACTTCTGCGGGGTGAATCGCCGTATGACACACAATTGGAAAAAAGAAATATGCACAATCCCGAACCTGCTCAGCCTGTTCCGGCTGCTTCTGATCCCCGTCTATGTGGCGATCTACCTGAACGCAACGGACTCCGTCCACTATTTTGTCGCTGCGGCCATTTTGGCCGTCTCCTGCCTGACGGATCTGGTGGACGGAAAAATTGCCCGCCGGTTCAACATGATCTCCACCGTAGGCAAGGTCCTGGATCCTGTCGCGGATAAGGCCACCCAGTTTACGCTGATCGTGTGTCTGGCGGTAAAGCACCCCCATCTGTGGCTGCTGATCGTCCTGTTCGTCATTAAGGAAAGCTTTCAGCTGGTGGCCGGACTGGTCAACCTCCGGCAGCGGAAGATGCTTCCCGGCGCCCTGATGGCCGGCAAGGTCTGCACCACCGTCCTGTTTGTCAGTCTGATTACCCTGGTGCTTCTGCCGGATCTGGAGGATCGGGTCATCAACATCGTCTGCGTCGTAGACGCCGTGTTCATGTTGATTTCCTTCGCAGAGTATATCCGCGCCTATTTCGGAAAGCACAGCAAGGTCGAGGATATGAAGGACTGACCGCTCTTTTCTTCCCTCTCTCTGGGTATGCGTATTTGCGTCTGCCCGCCAGACGCCGCCTGAAATCTTGGATTCCGCCCACCGGACTGCGTGCCTTGTACCGCTTCTGTCCGGTGGGCGCTTTGCATATCCGCAGTGCAGGGGCCGCTCCCCGCCGGAGTCGGCGGATGTGCTTGCCGGAGCCGTCCGTCTCTTTCCTCCTGTTCCGGGGCGGGCGGTAATGCGGCAAAGCCACAGAAAGGGCGCTACAATAAAAAATGCAGGGACCGACCGGATTGCTCCGGCCGGTCCCCGCTGCGCGCCAAGGAAGCGTCGCAAAGCCTGCCGCCCGCAGACAGCGAAGATACAAAATCCTTTTCGGCGGCGTGTGTGTTGCTAAAAGCATCCATCCGGCCATATATATGCAAAGCGTCTGCCATTGACGGACGGCGCATGCCCGCAGCGGGCCGCAATCTTCTTGCCGGGAACCCCTCTTGGGTTTTCCCGATAATTTGAGGGCCAACCGGATTGCTCCGGTTGGCCCCCTTTTCGTGCCTGCGGCACGCAGATTTGCGATATGCTTTATTCAGCAGTCAAATACCGCGCCACAATGGCCGCAGCCTCTGCACGGGTCGCCGTATTCTTCGGCTGGATGTAGGCTGCATCGCCCTCCATCGCGCCATAGAGAATACCGTTGGCAACCGCCCAATTCACAGCGTCCTTTGCGTAGTAGGAAACTGCATCTGCATCCGGGAACTGGCTCAGATGATCCTCGCCCACCTGCTCTGCCTGAGCAAAGCGGTACAGGAAGACAACCATATCCTGGCGGGACACTGCATAGTTGGGATAGAAGTTTCCGTCGTCGTAGCCATGGGCGATTCCGGTTCGGTCCGCCCAGATCACGGCCTTGGAATAGAACTTACCCTCAACCACGTCGTCGAAGCGGGAATCTCCGGTGACCTCCGGCTCCCCGGCAATCCGGTAAAGCAGGGTAATCAGCTCGCCGCGGGTCATGGCCCGGTTGGGCGTGAAGGTGTCCGCACCGGTACCGGCCAGCAGGCCATGGTTGTACATGTAGTCCACGGTCTTGTGGTACCAGGCATTCCCGTCCACATCGGTAAAGTGCTCGGCGGCGCAAATCCACGCGCGGATGGTCTCCAGACCGTCGTGCATCTGCTGCTGAAGCGCCTTGACCTCCTCAACGGTGGTCGCTGCGTCGATCTTCTCCAGAATCTCGCTGCGCAGCTCCTCCGCCAGCTCCTGCCGCTCCGGCGTCAGGTCGGAGAAGTCCAGGTTGTTCAGCTCCATCAGAGCCGCGTACTTGCTGGCGGCCAGAGCGGCCTTGTTGGCCTCGTCAATGACCTCCTGAAGCTCCTGCTTCAGGGTGGGGATCGCATCCATTGCCGCCTTACCGGCCTGAGCAGCAGCCTCCTGCTCCTCGATGGTAGCTGCGGCATGGACCGCCTGCTTCGCTGCATCCAGCGCTTCCTGCATGGCAGCCTTGCCCTTTTCGCTGTAGCCCTGGGCCAGCAGCTCCTGGCTGTAGGCTTCCAGCTCGGCGTCCAGCTTCTGCGCATTGGCCGCCAGGTCAATGCTGAAGGAAGCCGTAATCACGGCATCTCCGTCGGGCATGGTGAAGGTCGTTCCGTCGATGGCCACACCGTTGACCTTCAGAGAACCTGCCTTGAGGACGTATCCCTCGT
>CAKTKB010000032.1 GCA_934569195.1 uncultured Oscillospiraceae bacterium | reverse complement strand
TGTGGCTAGGATTTGCATTTTTTCTGCCCTTGACAAGGGAGTAGGAATGTGCTATCTTTATATGGTTCAAAAACGAACAATTATACATGGAGGCGTTTGGGTGAAAAACGATTTCTGGAGCGGACTGATGCTGCTGCAAAAGCAGTATGGTAAAATGCTGGAGCCGGTCTGTAAAGAATGGAATATGACAAGAAATGAGATGGATGTGCTTCTTTTCCTGGCGAACAATCCGGAGTATGACCGGGCTTCTCAGATCGTGGAGCGGCGGGGAATTGCAAAGTCCCATGTCTCTCTGGCCGTTACGGAGTTGGAAAAGAAGGGTTTCCTGGGAAAATGCTCGGATGCGCGGGATCACCGGACGACCCGGCTGTATTTGACGGGGCTGGGAACGCAGGCGGCACGAGCCGGTCAGAAGGCGCAGCAGACCTTCTTTGCCGCCCTTCGGCAGGATGTGCCGGAGACGCAAATGGAAACCGTGTCCAGTGTGCTCCGCCAGGTCCTGAAAAATGTTTCAAAAATGGAGGAAAAATAGCATGGAAGGTCAAATTTGGTTTATTATTCTCATCTGTTTTCTTGCAGGCGCGGGGGCAGGACTGGGGACGGGCTTCGCCGGAATGAGTGCGGCCGCAGTAATCAGTCCCATGCTGATCACGTTCCTGAAAATGGATGCGTATCAGGCGGTGGGCATTGCACTGGCGTCGGATGTGCTGGCCAGTGCGGTCAGCGCGTATACATATGGGCGCAACCGCAACCTGGACATTCGCAATGGTCTGGTGATGATGGCGGCAGTTTTGCTGTTCACCCTGGTAGGCAGCTGGGTGTCCAGCGTGGTGCCCAGCAACACTATGGGCGGCTTTTCCGTTTTTATGACGATGCTGCTGGGAATCAAGTTTATCGTCAAGCCGGTCATGACGACCCGGGAAGCAATGCAGTCCGTGAGCCGGGGGAAGCGAATTGTGCAGTCGCTGCTTTGCGGGGCGTTGGTTGGCTTCATCTGCGGATTCATCGGCGCGGGCGGCGGCATGATGATGCTGCTGATTCTGACCTCCGTGCTGGGATATGAGCTGAAAACGGCTGTTGGAACCAGCGTGTTTATCATGACCTTTACCGCCCTGACGGGAGCAGTCAGCCATTTTGCCATAGGCGGGGCGCCGGATTGGACGGTCATGGGACTGTGTGTGGTATTCACGCTGCTGTGGGCGCGGATTGCGGCGCGCTTTGCAAACAAGGCCCAGCCCAAGACGCTGAACCGGGTCACGGGCGTGATTCTCACGGTCCTGGGAGCGGCGATCCTTGCGGTAAAAATGTTGGGATGACCCTTGCGAAGCAGGAAACGCCGTGATACAATAGCCACACCGAAAGGCGCGGATAACCCGCAGAGAATATGGGAAAGGCGGCTGCTTATCATGAAGTCAGAGGTTTATTTTTCTCCGGTCATTACACCGGAAAAGGTTTTGGAGCTTTACCGGAAGCTGGGGGCGGATTTGCCCGGGAAGGTAGCGGTAAAGGTACATTCCGGGGAGGAGGGAAATCAGAATTTTCTCCGTCCGGATTTCTGGAAGCCGATCGTGGAGGCGGTAAACGGGACGGTTGTGGAGTGCAACACCGCCTATGAGGGCGCCCGGAATACCACGGAGCGCCATGTGGCAACGCTGAAAAAGCACGGCTGGAGCGATTATTTTTCTGTAGACCTGTTGGACGCAGCCGGACCGGATCTGGTTCTGCCGATTCCCAACGGCAAGGTGATTCATCAGAACTATGTCGGAAAAGATCTTGCCTGCTATGACAGTCTACTGGTTCTGTCTCACTTTAAGGGACATCCCATGGGAGGCTACGGCGGCGCGCTGAAGCAGCTTTCCATCGGAATCGCTTCCTCCTACGGAAAGGCATATATTCACGGCGCAGGAAACCCTGCGGAGCTTTGGACGGCGGATCACGACAGCTTTCTACGCTCCATGGCGGATGCGGCTTCCTCCGTTACGGCATACTTCAAGGGGAATGCGGTCTATGTGAATGTGATGAAGAACATGTCTGTAGACTGTGATTGCTGCGCGGTCGCCGAGGACCCCTGCATGGCGGATATCGGTATCCTGGTTTCCAGGGACCCGGTCGCCATCGATCAGGCGTGTCTGGATCTGGTTTACGCCTCTAAGGATCCCGGGCGGGATCATCTGGTGGAGCGCATTGAGACCCGCAACGGTACACTGACGGTCAAGGCTGCTGAAGCGCTGGGAATCGGAAGCCGTGCCTACTCTCTGATTACCGTGGACTGAATTTGCATACGGATTTCCTTGGAATAAACCCAATCCTTGCACCTGCGCAGCCGGATAACCAGGCTGCGCAGGTGCGGTGCCTTGTTTGCCCGGTATGGCGTATCCGGAGCACAATGTAAACGCAAATAGATCAGGTTAAGGGAGCAGACAGAAAATTGGACACCTTGCAGATGTTCGGCGAAGAAAAGATAAGCCGAATCCTATGGAAAATGGCGCCGCCGGTTATGCTGGCTCAGTTGATTCAGGCGTTATATAATATTGTTGACAGCTTTTTTGTCGGTAAATATTCCGAGTCCGGTCTGACGGCACTGTCGATTATTTACCCGGTTCAGCTCCTGATGATCGCGCTGGCGGTCGGCGTGGGAGTAGGCGTGAATACGATTATGGCTTCCCGGTTTGGCAGGGGTCATAAGGAGGAGGCGGAGGGATATGCGGCGATAGCCACACCTTTGGCGGCTTGCCTTTGGATCCTTTTTGCCGGAATCGGGTGGGCCGCAATGCCTGCGTATGCCCGCATGTCCACCGGTTCGCCGGAAATCATTGCAGAGGTCATCTGCTACGGCCGGATCGTATGCCTTCTGAGTGTGGGGGTTTTCCTGGAGAGCGTTTGGACAAAAATCCTCCAGGCCAGGGGCGATATGCGCACGCCGATGGTAGCGCAGATTGCCGGTGCTGTGACGAATATTCTTCTGGACCCCATTCTGATTTTCGGAAAATTCGGCATTGCGCCTATGGGAATCGCAGGAGCAGCGGCCGCGACGGTGGCAGGGCAGATGGTTGCGGCCGCGCTGGTCATGCGGGGTGGATTCCGCAGGCTGTCCGGCTGTGCGGTCAGGCCGCGCTTTGTCGGAGAAATCTTTCGCATGGGTGCGCCGAATATTCTGATGCAGTCGGCGTATACTTTCTACATTTTGGGGTTAAACCTGATTCTGGCCGGGTTTTCGGACCAGGCGGTGACGGCGCTGGGACTGTATTACAAGTGGCAGACCTTCTTTTTTATCCCGCTGGGAGCTATGCAGACCTGTATTGTGCCGATCCTCAGCTTTAACTACGCCGCAGGAAATTTGACGCGCTGCAAGCAGACCTTGTGGACGGCAGTGGTTTTCGGCGTCGGACTGATGAGTCTGGGAACCTTGTGCTTTGAGTGCATACCGGCTCAGATGCTGCGCGTATTTTCTTCGGATGCGTTGGTGATTTCCATCGGGGCGACCGGCTTCCGCTTTATCGGCGTCAGCTTTCTGCCCATGGTGACCTCCCTGATTTTCCCGGTCTTTTTCCAGGCAATCGGTGCGGGCAGGCGGAGCGCTATGCTGACGGTTATCCGGACGGTCGTCCTGTTTGTACCCCTGGGCTTCCTTTTCTCCAGGCTGGGATTGGAAAAATTCTGGCTGACCTTTCCGGTGACGGAAAGCCTGACGACCTTGGCGGGACTGCTTTTTTATCGCCGTTTTCTCCGGAACCCGTATGGAAGAAGCGTCCGGTCGTAAAAAGGTCTGCGGGGTGCGCTGCGATTTTTGGACCGGGCAGAGCGCTGCCGGGCCGGACTGTGAGGTGACGGATGCAGAATCGGAAAAGGCTGTGTGCCGCGTGGTTTGCGGTTTATTGTGCCGGTATTCTGTGGCTCCTCCTGGGAAGAGGGATGCCGGTGTGGGACGACTATCGGGCGCAGCTACCCGCACACTTGAACTGGGTCCCATTTCGGACGGTCCGCCTGTATGTGCGCTATCTGATAAACAATCCCCGGGGCGCGCTGACGGCTCACGCAATTTTTAATCTGGCGGGAAACGTTGTGCTGTTTGTCCCGCTGGGGTGGTTTTTGCCGGCGTTGTTTCCGGGTCTGCGTCGATTCTGGCGGACTGTGTTGACAGCGGCAGGGCTGATCGCAGCGGTAGAAATGATTCAGCTGTTTACACTGCTGGGTGTGTGCGACGTGGATGACCTGCTGCTCAATACGTTGGGCGCAGCCATAGGCTTCGGGATATATCACCGGCTGCCAATGCATACAGAATAAAACATATCCCCGGTGCGGTCCTTCACGACATGCACCGGGGATTTTCAAACTTTATTTTTCGATCTGAGCGGGGGAGGCGTCCTGGGAAACCAGGATTTCTTTGGCCACATAGATGGGGCGATGCTTGCTTTGCTCAAAGATACGTCCGACGTAGGCGCCGATGATGCCAATGCACAGAAGCTGCACGCCGCCAAGCAGAAGAATCAGGACGATTATGGTTGCATATCCGGGAACGGGAATTCCCCAGATCAGCTTTTGCAGGACGACGATCAGCAGGTAAATTGCCGCGCACAGCGCTGTGAAGCCTCCAATGTAGGTGGCGAGACGAAGGGGAGCGGTGGAGTAGCCGACGATGCCCTCTATGGCGTAGCGAAGCAGCTTTCGGAAGCTCCACTTCGTGGTACCTGCGTGGCGCTGGCAGGCGGTGTAGGGAATAAAGCATGTATTGTAGCCGACCCAGGCGAAGATTCCCTTGGAAAAGCGGTGGTATTCTCCCAATTTCAGAATGCTTTCCCGCACGCTCCGGCGGAAGGTGCGGAAATCACTGGCATCGCTTTTCAGCTTGACGGTAGAGAGCTTGTTGATGATGCTGTAGAAGTGCTTCTTAAAGAAGCTGAGGACTTTGCCTTCATTTCGCCGGTCCTGGTAGGCCGCAACCATATCGTACTCCGGCTGTGTGTCGAGAATTTCTACCATTTCCCGGGCAATTTCCGGGCGCTGCTGTAGGTCCGCGTCGATCAGACAGGTATATTCTCCTTCTGCGTGCTCCATCCCGGCGTAGATAGCCGCTTCCTTTCCAAAGTTGCGGGAGAAGCTGACGACCTTGATCGGGCAGCGGGCCTGAGCGCAGATTTTCCGCAGATTGTGCAGCGTGGCATCCTTGCTCCCGTCGTCCACAAAAATAATCTCATAGCGATAGCCGCAGCCGGAGAAGGCATCCAGAACGGCCTGTTCAAAGGCGGCGACATTCTCTGCCTCGTTGTAGCAGGGAACGACCAGCGATAATTTCATAGAAAATCCCCCTAACGGTTCGGTGGAATAGACGCATCCATTATACGTGCCGGGAGGGCAAAAGTCAAACGTCTTGTGTAGCTTTGGACAGATGCGCCTTGTTCAGCCATTTTTTGCTGCGGAAACGCGCATAGAAGCAGACTGTGCGAATCGCCCAGGACAGCCAGGTTGCAATCCAGACGCCCCACAGACCCATATTCATGGGAATGGCCAGAAAGTACCCCAGACCGGTGTTCACGACCCACAGTACAATCAGCGAAATGACCGACGGGAAGACGGTGTCGCTGGCGGAACGGAGGGTGCTGGGGATGGTGCTGGACATAGGCCAGAAGATCAGCAGCGCAGGAATGCTGGCAATCAAAATCTTCCGTGCCATATCGTAAGCCTCAGGGGAGGGCTTATATTGCCGCAGGAGGGGAGGAAGCAGAGGGTAGAAAATGACGGCGGACAGCACGAGCAGGATGAGCGTAAGCTCGTTGAGCCGATTGCCGTAGGTGTATGCCTCGTCCCGGCGATTTGCGCCGATGCAGCGTCCGACCACGGCCACGGACACATTGCCGATGGCACTGGCGGCGCAGTAGAGAAGGCCCATCAGGGAGTTGGCGATGGACTGTGTAGCCACAGCGGTGGTCCCCAGCGTGATCATGTAGACCTGAGAGACCAGGCTTCCGCAGGAAATGCAGATCTGTTCGATGCCAAAGGGGACGCTGACCTGCATGGTGGCGCGCATCAGATCATGGTCATAGGCAAAGAAGTGCCGGATGTCCATGGACACGGGGGGATGGATGAAAAACAGCGAGGCGATGGCAGCCAGAGCGCCGACCAGCCGGGCAAGGTTCAGGGCAATTACGCTGCCCTGGATGTCCATATGGAGGAAATTCAGGAAAAGAATGCTGAACAAAAGATAGGCGACGTTGATAATAATACTTAGCACCAGGCACTTCTTGGCTTCGCCCAAACCGCGGAGTACGCAAAAAATCGCGCTGTACACCGTAAAAATCAGGATGGACAGGGTGTTGCCGAAGAGGTAGACGGAGGCCTTGCTCAGCACCTCGGCCTCAGCCTTCGGATAAAGAACAGTCAGAATTTTCCCCGGGAACAGCAGAAACGGCAGACAGGTCAGACAGCCGATCAGGACGATGACCCATAGGATCATGCCAATGGCGCGATTGACCAGTACGGGGTCCTTTTTCCCGCAGCATTGGGCGACGACAACGGTTCCGCCTGCGCCCAGGCCGTTGAACAGGCAGCTGATCAGCGCACCGATGGGGCCGGCGAGAGAGACGGCCGCCATGGAGGTCTCACCGTTTTGACTGATGAGCATGGTGATGAGCATATTGATGAACATGATGGACAAGGAATCCAGAACACAGGGAACCGTCAGATTCATGATTTCCCGCCAGGTAAACTGGGAGCTGGAAAGCCGGGCGGTCAAAAAATTGTCCAGGCGACGGGGTACAGGATGCTGTGTCATAACAAAACCCTTCCGAAAAGTGTCATTTTTGCGGATTGTAGCACAGTTGGAAACCTTTGTCAATGTGGTGTTTTCATCTATTTTTTTGCCATTTTCATATGGAAAATCCGGATCATCCGGTGAAAATGTAAAAATGTTCTTGACAAACGGACGCTTTGCAGCTATGATGTTTGCTGTAAAGAGAAAATGGCGTGGATGGAGAGGTTTTTTCTCGTTTTTCTTCAGAGAGTGCGTGTGTGGTGCGAACGCATGGGCGCGGGGAAAATGGTCGCTCCGGAGCCGTGTCCCCCAGCCGACGGGTTAAGGGACGCCGGGTCTGCCCGTTATCGCAGGATGAAGTGCCCGGGTTTTCCGGGAATTCAGGTGGTACCGCGGGATAAGGTTTATTTCGCCCTGAGCAATGTATGCTCAGGGCTTTTTGCATATTCAGGAGGTGTTTACATGTCTAGAGAATTGCCGAAGGTTTATGAACCCCAGCAGGTTGAGCGAAGCATCTATGAGATGTGGCAGAAGGGCGGATTCTTCCATGCCGAAAGGAAGGAAGGGAAAAAGCCGTTTACCATTGTAATGCCGCCACCCAATGTTACCGGCCAGCTTCACATGGGCCATGCCATGGACGCAACGCTTCAGGATGCGCTCATCCGGTTCAAGCGGATGCAGGGATACAATGCGCTTTGGATTCCCGGCGTGGACCACGCGGGAATCGCTACGCAGGTCAAGGTGGAGGAAAATCTTCGCCAGGAGGGCCTGACCCGCTATGATCTGGGCCGGGAGAAGTTCCTGGAGCGTGTCTGGGACTGGAAAAGACGCTATGGCGATCGGATCGTGGAGCAGCAGAAGAAGCTGGGCAGCTCCTGCGACTGGGACCGCGCGCGTTTCACGATGGACGAGGGATGCTCCAAGGCTGTGCGGGAGGTGTTCGTCTCCCTGTATGAAAAGGGCCTGATCTACAAGGGGAGCAGAATTATCAACTGGTGTCCGCACTGCGTTACGGCCCTGTCGGATGTCGAGGTGGAGTATGTGGATAAGCCCGGCCATCTGTGGCATATCCGTTACCCCCTGGCAGACGGCTCCGGAGAGGTGGTCGTCGCCACAACCCGTCCGGAGACCATGCTGGGCGACTCCGGCGTATGCGTCAATCCCAACGATGAGCGCTACCGGGATATGGTGGGGAAGATGGTAATTCTGCCCCTGCTGAACAAGCCGATTCCCATTGTGGCGGACGATTATGCGGAGATGGAATTTGGTACGGGCTGCGTGAAAATGACGCCCGCCCACGATCCCAACGACTTTGAGGTGGGCCTGCGCCACAACCTGGAGGTCATCCGGGTCCTGGACGACAACGGTAAGGTCAACGCCTATGGCGGAAAGTACCAGGGGCTGGACCGTTACGAGGCGCGCAAGCAGATCGTGGCCGACCTGGATGCGGCGGGATATCTGGTCAAGGTGGAGGATTACTCCCACAACGTGGGAACCTGCTGTCGCTGCCACAACGACGTGGAGCCGATCATTTCCGCCCAGTGGTTCGTAAAAATGAAGCCCCTGGCGGAAGAGGCCATTTCGGTCGTGAAGGAAGGGCAGACCCGGTTTGTCCCGGAACGCTTTACCAAGACCTATCTGAACTGGATGGAAAACGTGCGGGATTGGTGTATTTCCCGTCAGCTGTGGTGGGGCCATCAGATTCCTGCCTGGACCTGCGCCGACTGCGGGCATATAACGGTCTCCCGCCAGGATGCCTGCCGGTGCGAGAAGTGCGGCAGCACACGCATCGAGCGGGACCCGGATGTGCTGGATACCTGGTTCAGCTCGGCGCTTTGGCCCTTTGAGACCCTGGGGTGGCCGGAAAAGACGGCGGATCTGGAGTATTTCTATCCGACGGATGTGCTGGTCACGGGATATGACATCATCTTCTTCTGGGTCGCCAGAATGATTTTCTCCGGATGCGCCCACACGGGGAAGACCCCGTTCCATACGGTCCTGATTCATGGCCTGGTTCGGGACGACAAGGGCAGAAAGATGTCCAAATCCCTGGGCAACGGAATCGATCCTCTGGAGATCATCGACCAGTATGGCTGTGACGCGCTGCGGATGAATCTGGTCACAGGCAACTCTCCCGGAAATGACATGCGTTTTTACACCGAGCGCTGCGAGGCTATGCGGAATTTTGCCAATAAGCTCTGGAACGCAAGCCGCTATGTGCTGATGAACCTGGGGGAGGATGCAAAAAATGCGCTTCCGCCTCTGGAGAAGCTGGAAATCGCGGATAAGTGGGTCCTGTCTAAGCTTAACACGCTTATTTCCGAGGTGACGGAGAATCTGGAGAAGTATGAGCTGGGCGTGGCGGTCCAAAAGATTTACGACTTTATCTGGGACACCTACTGCGACTGGTATATTGAGCTGACCAAGGCGCGGCTCTATGGGGAGGATGCAGAGCGCAAGCAGACGGCGACCGCTGTGCTGGTGTACGTCCTCGATCAGCTGCTGCGGCTGCTCCATCCCTTCATGCCCTTTATCACGGAGGAAATCTGGCAGAGCCTGCCTCACGAGGGAGAGGCGCTGATCGTGGCGGCGTGGCCGGAATACCGTCCGGAGCTGAGCTTCCAGACGGAGGAGGCGCATATGGAGTCGGTCATGGGCGCCATTCGTGCCATCCGCAATCGCCGGGCAGAGATGAATGTCCCGCCCTCCAAAAAGGCGGCGCTGTACATTCTGACCTCCAAGCAGCAGGTATTCCGGGAGGGCGAGGGCTTTATCCAGCGTCTGGCCTATGCGGATCAGGTGACGCTACTGGATCAGGAGCCGGAGAATCTGGACGGCATGGTGACCTGCGCGACTGCGGACGCAAAGCTGTACATTCCCATGGGACAGCTGGTGGACGTGGCGAAGGAAAAGGAACGCATCGGCAAGGAGCTGGACAAGGCGCGAAAGAACCTGGCCAGCGTGGAGGGAAAGCTTTCCAACGAGAAATTTACCTCCCGTGCGCCGGAAGCGGTGGTGCTTGCGGAGCGCGAGAAGGCGCAGCGTGCAAAGGACCTGATTGCGCAGCTTGAGCAGAGCCTGGCTGCACTAAGCAGGCTGTAACAGAATTTTGGGATTGGCGGTATGCTTGGCATACCGCCAATTTTTTTCGCCGGTGGGAAGGATGCGGCCCTCTGCCGGAGATTGCTCCGCGGAGAAGGAAGGGAATTTGCCGGCAGAGGAGATTTTGCCCGATTTGCGGGGCTAAGTTTCCGCAGGCTTCCCGCTTTCGACTGCAAATGATTTTTACATTTTCTATACTAAGCATAGTTCTATCAGGAAGGGAGAGCAAACTATGCAATTTACGAGTTTTCTGGAAAACGGGCGGCTGACGGTTGCCTTGACCGGAGAAATCGATCATCACTGCGCAAAGGCGTATATTCAGGCCATTGCCGCAAAAATTCAGGCATATACTCCGGAGGTGTGTATGTTGGATTTTCAGGATGTAAGCTTTGTGGATTCCTCCGGAATTGCCGTCGTGATCAATGCGCTTCGCAGCATGACGCAGATCGATGGAAAGCTGGTGCTGGTGGGCATAGCCAAGCAGCCCATGCGGGTATTTCAGGCATCCGGAATTGACAAGCTTGTGGAAATTAAGGAGGCGGTATCGTGAAATTTGATAACTTTATGCTGCTGGATTTTCCCAGTAAATCCAGCAACGAGTCTTTTGCCCGCAGTGCGGTGGCCTGCTTTGCGGCGCAGCTGGATCCAACGCTGGAGGAGCTGGGCGATATCCGTACGGCGGTATCCGAGGCGGTCACAAACTGCATTGTACACGCTTATCCTCAGAAGCTGGGGGTCATAACCCTGCGCTGCCGCATTTTGAAGGACAATGTGCTGGATATTGTGGTAAAGGACCGGGGCGTGGGAATTGCCGATATTGAGCAGGCGCGGAGACCGGCCTATACCACCGGCGGCGCCGATCGCAGCGGAATGGGCTTTACCATTATGGAAAGCTTTATGTCCAGTCTGGAAATAACCTCTGCGCCGGGAAAGGGGACGACGGTACATATGCGGCGCAAGATTCAGCGTCGGTTATGAGCCGGATACTGGAGCTGATTACCAGAAGCCAGGCGGGAGACCGGGAAGCGGGGGAAACGCTGGTGCAGGAGAATTCCGGCCTGATCTGGTCGGTAGCGCGCCGTTTTACGGGCCGGGGGACAGATCTGGAGGATCTGTATCAGCTGGGATGCCTGGGCTTTCTAAAGGCAGTAGAAGGCTTTGATCCCAATTTCGGGACACAGTTTTCCACTTATGCCGTTCCCAAAATTGCCGGAGAGATTCGACGCTTCCTGCGGGATGACGGCGCGGTAAAGGTCAGCCGGGGCATCAAGGAACGGGCGGCGCTGATCAAGACCACCCGCGCGCAGCTGATCGCCTCCTTAGGAAGAGAGCCGACCATTCAGGAAATTGCGGAGCGCACGGGACTCAGTCCGGAGGATATCGCCATGGCAGAGGCGGCAACGGCCTCCACGGAATCCATCCAGCGGGAGACCGGCGAGGAGGGCTTTACGCTGGAGAATATCCTGTCGGATACGGCGACGGAGGACCAGCTTCTGGAGCATATATCCCTCCGACAGGCCATTGACGGACTGCCGGAACGAGAGAAGATGGTCGTCCGGCTTCGCTATTTCCACGGCCTGACGCAGGAGCGGGTGGCAAGGGTCCTGGGGGTCAGTCAGGTTCAGGTGTCCCGTATTGAAAAGAAGGCGCTCGCTCATTTGCGGGAGCTGCTGGAATGAAAAAACCGCGATCAAAAATCCCAATGGGGATCTCTGGTCGCGGTATTGCTTTGCCGGGGGACTATGGGAGCGGTCAAGCGCCTGCTTGTGCCTCCCGCAGCGCCTTGGCAAGCTGATCGGGGCAGGAGGTGGACTTCATCCCGCAGCGAATGCCCTCAACCCGGGCAATTACGTCTTCTACCTTCATGCCCTCCACCAAGGCTCCGATGCCCTTCAGGTTGCCGTTGCAGCCCCCCTGAAACTGGACATTTTTCACCCGTCCGTCCTCAATTTCAAAGAAAATACGCTGGGAGCAGGTTCCTTTGGTTTTGTATTCGTATTGCATGGTAAACGCTTCCTTTCTTGTTTCGCGTGTCTTATACCGTCAGATCGTCGTAAGACGCGCCGACGAGCGCGACGATGGCATCCGGCGGGACAATCACCTGATGTCCGCGCTCTCCGGCAGACAGGGCGATGAAATCATAAAGCTGGCAGGTTTCGTCTATGTGGGTGGGATATCTTTTTTTCATGCCTACGGGGCTGCATCCGCCGCGAACATACCCGGTCAAGGGCAGCAGCTCTTTTACCGGAACCAGCGCCATATTCTTATCTCCGGCTGCTTTGGCGGCCTTCTTCAGGTCCAGCTCAAAGGCTACGGGAATGCAGAAAACATGGATACCGGTCCGCTCCCCTCTGGCGACAAGGGTCTTGAAGACCTCCTCCGGAGGCATACCGATCGCCTGCGCGGCATGTACGCCGGAAAGATCGGACTCGTCAAAGTCGTAGAAAGCCTCCCGGCAGGGAATTCCGGCCTGTTCGATCAGCCGAACGGCATTCGTCTTGTTTTTCATCTGTCTCACCCGTCCTTATTATATGCCAAACAAAGTGGGATTTCAAGTATGAATTGCCAAAGGGAAAAAGGGTTATCCTAAGGGAAAACGCAGGAGGTTTTCTTATGAATGAAAAACGAAATCCGGATACGATCCGGCAGGATCGGGAGCAGATTGTGGAGCTTGGCTCAGATATCACACGCAGCGACAAGGGAAATATTTATACGCTGACGATTATCGGACAGGTGGAGGGACATCAGGTCCTACCTGAGACGCTGAAGACCACAAAGTACGAGCATGTCCTGCCGCTGCTGGCCGGAATCGAGGAGAGCGACGATATAGACGGCCTGTTGCTGCTGCTCAATACGGTGGGAGGAGACATTGAGGCGGGGCTGGCCATTGCGGAGATGATTGCGGGAATGAAAAAGCCGACGGTTTCCTTGGTCCTGGGGGGCGGACACTCCATCGGCATTCCGCTGGCCGTCTGTACGAAGCGGTCGTTTATAACGCCTACGGCCAGCATGACGGTTCACCCTGTCCGTATGACGGGGCTTGTGGTGGGCGCGCCGCAGACCTTTCGTTATTTCCAGAGGATCCAGGAACAGATTGCCGACTTTGTCACCTCCAATTCCAGAATATCCCGCAAGAGCTTTGAACACTATATGATGGCCACGGGGGAGATGGCGACGGATGTGGGCACGATCCTCTATGGCAAGGAGGCGGTGGCATCCGGCCTGATCGACCGGCTGGGAGGTTTGAACGATGC
>CAKTKB010000031.1 GCA_934569195.1 uncultured Oscillospiraceae bacterium | reverse complement strand
GCCTGCCGCCAGATTCACCGGCAGCAAATATCCGTCAAGGGCCTGGTGCCCGTGGGGGCACTCCGTGCTCATGAGCATGGGAATCCCCAGGCGGGAATGCTCCATCACATAACGCTGGGCCATATTCCGCGCCTCGATGGCCAATTCGCCATCCAGGCCCGTCTCAAAGTCCGCCTTGGACCAGGGGTCCGCGCGATAAAGGCCATACAGCGTGCCCAGGCCGCTGTACCGGTCCACCTCCCGACAGAATTCCTCGCTGAGCCGCAGCTCCTTTCCCTTGCGCACAAAGCAGTCAAAGCCATAGAGCCGCTGGGTAAGCTGGCCGACCTTTTCCCGCAGGGTCATCCGGCCGATCAGATCCTCCGCGCGCTCCTCCGGCGAGAGCTTCGGGTTTTGATAAGGTTGCACAGACATCTTCCTCCTTTACGCCCGTATACGCGGCACGCATCCGGGTGTGATAAAAATGTGGATTAAAAAACGGGGGCGGCAAAACTGCCGCCCCCGGCGATTGCCATTACCGCAGGAGAATGGTTTTGATTTCGTAGGGCTGAATGGTGAAGGAAACCTTGCCGTCCACCACAGGCAGCTGCTCCTCGATTTCCTCCAGCAGGTTGGTGCTGTAAGCCTTCGTGAAGGATGCGGGAACCGTCAGGACCGTCTTGGTCCGGGCGTTGTGGCACTCGTACAGACGCAGGACCGTGCCGTTGCCGTCCTCTGCCTGCTTGACAGTCTCCAGGACCACATTGTCCGCATTTACGCTGGCATAGCTGAAGCTCTTGCCCGGCTGTCCGCCTGCCACCGCATAGGCGCTCTGGTTGAGCTTGTAAGCCTCCTGCACCGTCCCTGCCGTACGCCAGGTTCCGGCGTGGGGATAGAGCGCATAGGTGAAGGTGTGCATCTCCACATCCGTGTTGGGGTTCGGCTCCACGCCGCACTTGATCAGCGTCAGGCCGATCACGCCGTCCCGGACGGAATGGCCGTACTTGCAGTCGTTGAGCAGGCTCACGCCGTACGCGCCCTCGGAGAAGTCCATCCACTTCTGGCCGCAGCTCTCAAAGCGAGCCTTGTCCCAGGAGGTGTTGGTGTGCACCTTGCGGGTGACGTTACCAAACTGAATCTCAAAGGTCGCCTCATCCGAGTGGATATCCACGGGGAACTCCGCCTTCAGCAGGTGCTGATGCTCCTTCCAGTCTGCCTGGCACGCAAAGTCGATCCGGCGGGTATCCGCGTAGAAGTGAATCTTCTGCCAGATCGTGCTCTTGTTGCAGCGGTAGGTCAGCTCCAGAGTGGTGCGGACCGGGCCGTCCTCCGTCCAGCGCAGGGAAACCAGATCGTTCACCGGCCAGGATTTCTCCACATAGTACATGTCGATATCCCAGTTATCATAGTAAACAGGCTTATCCTCATACAGGCGAAGCATATTCGCCGCCTGACCGGCCTTCACCAGCTCGCGGTCATTTTCCTTATCATAGATGGAGACCATGTGGCCGTTCTCATCAAGGGTGATGGAGTAGAACGGCGTCTCCAGGTGGTGATCATCGGTACGGGTAAAGACGGAGGCCGCCTCTGCCTGGACCGGCTCCAAGGTCTTATAGCCCTTAGAGGGGATGCCGGTAAGATAGGCAACCGCTCCATCCGCCGTCTGCTGCACCGGGTGAATCGTGCCGTCTGCATCCTTCAGGCCGGTCGCCTGGATGGCACCCAGATTCACCACATCATCCCGGACAAAGCCGGTGGTGTTGAACACGGTCACGCCGCTGCCCTCGCCGGTCAGCAGATTCAGGCGCTCCTGGATCATGCCGCCCACTTCCTGCGCCAGAGCCTCATACTCCCGCTTGGTAACCTCGTAGACCTCGGCAATGGAGGAGCCGGGCAGGATGTCGTGGAACTGGTTCAGCAGAATGATGTCGCGCCACAGGCGGGTGTCCGCTTCAGCCGGATAGGCCAGCATATCCCGCGCCATTACGCCCAGCAGCTCCATATCCATCATCATCAGCTCGCTCTTACGGTTGCCCCGCTTATTGCGCGCCATGGAGGTATAGGTGCCGCGATGGTACTCAAAGTAGAATTCACCCTCCCAGGTTTCCAGGTGAGGATTGTCCTTAACCCGCTGCTCCAGCTCCTGGAAATAGGTGCGGGAGGTTTCCTGACGGACCTTGGGAATGCCGATGACGCCCTTTTCCATACGGGTGGAGGTCTCCAGCATCTGCCGGGTGGGGCCGCCGCCGCCGTCGCCGTAGCCATAGGAAATCAGGATGTCGTTATTCAGCTCCTTGTTCTGATAGCGCTCCCAGCCGCCCATAATGGCGTCCGGATGCAGCATACCGTTGTAGGTGGTAAAGAAGCTTTCCTTCGGATTCTGGCCCACGCCCAGAGTCGTAATCAGATGGGTCAGCACTTCGCTTCCGTCAATGCCGCGCCAGATGAAGGTGTCGTTGGGGATTTTGTTGATCTGGTTCCAGGCCAGCTTCGTGGTCATGAAGTAATCCACGCCGGACTTCTTCATGATCTGGGGCAGCGCACCGGAATAGCCGAACACGTCGGGAAGCCACAGGACCTTATTATCCTGGCCAAACTCCTCCCGGAAGAAGCGCTTGCCGTGGATAAACTGCCGGGCCAGGGACTCGCCGGAGGTAAGGTTGCAGTCTGCCTCCAGCCACATGCCGCCTTCGGTCTCCCACCGGCCCTCGGCCACTCTCGCCTTGATCTTCTCAAACAGCTCCGGATAGCGCTGCTTCAGGAAGTAATACAGCACGGGCTGGCTGGACATAAACTTGTAGCTGGGATACTCCTCCATGAGCTTGAGTACGGTAGCAAAGCTGCGCACGACCTTCTCTCGGGTCTGGGCGACAGTCCACCACCATGCTACGTCAATGTGGGTGTGGCCGATGCAGGTCGCAATGATCTCATCGTGGCCGCCCATCTTCTCATACAGGTTCTCCGTCAGATAATCCTGCGCCTTCTGAACAGATGCGTAGAAAGCCCCAGAATAAGGCGTCCGCATATCCAGCAGATTGATGGTGTTGTTCAGCACGGTCTGGATGTCCAGGCGAATCTTGCTGTCCGGGTCCATCCGGGGGAAGGCCCACAGAGGCACCTGCAAATCGTAGTACAGGTGATTCAGCTCCTCGTCCAGCTCATACAGGTTTACAATAAAGTTGAACTCACGATGCAGCGTGCCGGTGTAAGCCTGAATGTCCACATTCAGCACCTCGCCGCCCACAGCGTGACGGGACAGGAGCACCTCGCGGTGATTCATATCCGCGCCCTGCACGACCTGGTTGTTGATAAAGACAAGGAACTGCGGGTTCTTTCCGTCGTCCCACTCCTCGATCTGGGTGTGGATCTTCATCCACACAGACTTGCCGTCCAGCTCCTGCGGAATGGTGATCTTACCGCGGAACCAATAGTGCGCGCCCTGAATCCCGTGAAAATCTCCCTGATACCCCTCAAACTTCCCCTCAAACTGGTCCGTTCCGTCATAGTCGGAATACCAGCGCATAGTGCGGCAGTCAAACTTCTCCCAGGGTGTTTCGGCGGCATCCGCCTCCGACGGCCGGAAAAACAGGCCCTTCTTATACTCCCAATCCGAAACATCCTGGCTGTTGCGAATGCGCAGAAGGTTCAGCTGGTTGCAAATAACTTGAATTCTCTGGTTAATGAAATACATAAGTAATCCTCACAGGCAATTACAGGTTGTTTTCCTTCATGTACTGCATCAGGGTATCCACAGTGGTAAAGGCCAGGCCCGTCACCGTATCCGCGCAGCCGTAGTAGATGGCGATCCGGCCCGTAGCCGCATCCGTCAGCGTTGCGCAGGGGAAGGTCACGTTCGGCACATCGCCCATGCACTCATACGGCTCGTAGGGCGCCAGGATATAGTCCTTGCTGCGGTAGAGAACCTTCCAAGGCTCGTCCTTATCCAGAAGCGCAACGCCCATGCGGTAGACATAACCCTGGCAGGTCGTGATCACGCCGTGGTAAATCAGCAGCCAACCCTCATCCGTCTCGATGGGAATGGGGCCTGCGCCGATCTTGGTGGACTGCCAAGCGGACTCATCGCCCTTAATCGTGCTCATCACATGGCGATGGCAGCCCCAATACTTCATATCCGGGCTTTGGCTAATGAAAATATCGCCAAAGGGGGTATGGCCCGTGTCGCTGGGACGGGAGAGCATCATGTAGTTTCCGTTGATCTTTCTGGGGAAGAGCACACCGTTCCGGTTGTAGGGAAGGAACGCATTCTCCAGCTGATGGAAGGTCTTGAAGTCCTCCGTGTAGCCCACGCCGATCGTGGGACCGTGGTAGCCGTTGCACCAGGTGATGTAGTACTTGCCGTCCATGTAGCAGACCCGGGGATCATAACGGTACTCCCGCTTGGTTACCTCCGGATCGCCCTCAAAATGGATCGGCTCCTCGTTAATTTCCCAGTGAATGCCGTCCTTGCTGAAGCCGGCAAAAATATCCATGCTCACAGAGCGGCTGTCGCAGCGGAACACGCCGGCAAAACCGTCCCCAAAGGGAACGACGGCGCTGTTAAATACGCTGTTGGAGCGCTTGGTTGCATGGCGTCCAATGATGGGGTTCCCGGAAAACCGCCATACGGGCATAAAGTCACCCTCCGGACGATCCTCCCAGGGAATGTTCTTCAGTTCAGTGCCAATAATCTTACTCATAATAGCTCCTCACCTGTCTAAATTTGTATGGTTCCGTAAACAGATACGCAGGGGTCATTCCTATTTCTAGGCCGCATTCGACGCAGAATACCCTCCGTAGAATCCGGCCTAAAAGCAGGGCTTTCTTTGCAGAATTTTACCACAGATTTTCATCAAGTCAACTGCTTTCAGGAAAATCCACAAAAAATTTACCTGCAATGAAAATTGGGGCTGTTGCGAGCCGAACGCTGCAACAGCCCCAACTGTTCTAGGTTTTAATTACCGGTAAAACCGCTATGTAAGGCAACTGATTAGGCCTTGTTAGCAGCCCACCAAGCATCGAGCTGGCTCTGCACCTCGGCAACGATGTCATCGAAACCGGCAGCGCGCATCTCCTGCATCATCTGAGGAACCAGGGTGTCGGGGTCGCCGGCGCCGGTCCAGATGCTGGGCTTGTAGGTGGTCCAGATAGCCTGGCAAGCAGACAGCTGATCCTTGAAGGAAGAGTAGTCAACAGCAAAGCCCAGGCAGGGAGAAGCAACAGCCTGCTCGTTCAGAGCCTTGACCTCGTCCCACTGGTTGACCTCGTCGGTGTCCAGCTGAGTGACAGCGAAGAAGGTGCCCTGGGTGTAGCCGGCAGCAGTCCAGTCGCAGGACTTGTCGTCCTTCTTGTGAACTCTGGTCTGGCCGTCAACTTCCACGTACTCCCACTGGTCGCCTTCCAGGCCGTAGTACAGGGAGTCACGGACGTAGGAATCGGTGTTAACCAGCTCCAGCAGCTGCAGAGCCTTCTCGGGATGCTCGGAACGAGCGGAGATGCAGCTCATAGAGCCCTGAACGGTGTCGTTGGACAGAACGGTGTTGCCAACCTTGATAGCGACAGCGTTGGTGGTGTCGTTACCGGTGTACAGGGACTTGCCCATGTTGGGGCCCCAAGTGGTCTTAGCAGCCAGAGACCAGCCCTGAGCCACGAAGAAGGGACGGTAGGTGGGGTTCTCAGCCAGCACGTCGGCATCGGAGTTGGTGTAACCCTCGGTGTACCACTTGTGCAGCTCGCGCAGGTTGGTCATGGAATCTTCCTGCTCCAGGGTAGCAACCACAGTGGGCTTGCCCTCAGCGGTGTAGCTGACGCCCAGACCGGTCAGGCCCAGACCCAGGCCGTCGTACAGGTTGCCCAGGGTGTCGGTACCGCCCTGACCCTGCAGGGAGACGGGCTGGTTGTACTTCTCGTACATAGCCTTCAGAACGGGGGTCACGGACACGAAGTCGTGAGCGTTCTCGTAGTCGGCGCCGGAATCCTTAGCCAGATCCTCGTCATAGACGAAGTAGTTGGTCAGAGAGGAATCCTTGTAGGTGGGGACAGCGTAGATCTTGCCGTTGATGCGGCAGGCATCGAAGTAGTCGGAGGGGATCAGGTCGGTCAGGCCGGGAGTGCTGGCCAGCAGATCGTCCAGAGCCACGAAGGCGCCCATGTCGACGTCGTTAGCGTAGGTGCCGTTGTTGGTGAACATGATGTCGTAGGGCTCGTTGGTGGAGACGATCATGTTGCGGCGGTTGTCCCAGTCGCCCCAGCTGATGATCTGGAGGTTCAGGTGCACACCAATCTTCTTCTCCAGGTATGCGTTGATGTTGTCGGTCCAAGCCTGCCAGTTGTCGGGCATGCCGCCGCCAACCTGGTACCAGGTCAGCTCGACGATGTCGTCGCTGGTGGAAGGCTCAGTGCTCTCGTCAGTGGCCTTTGTGGGTTCGCTGGTTCCCTCAGACGGCTTGTCGGAAGGATCCGTGGGGTCGTTGGTGGTCGTCTGGCAGCCTGCGAACAGAGCAGCAACCATGACAACTGCCAACAGCAGTGCGATGAGCTTCTTCATTTTGGTTTTCCTCCTAAAAATGTGTTCTATTAAAGCAGCGGCTGTGCCGTACTGCCTCAATACAAATTGGGTCGGCGCAGAGCTTAGCCCTTAACTGCGCCAATGGTCAGGCCGGAGATGAAGTACTTCTGGAAGAAGGGGTAGATGCAGGCGATCGGCACGGCAACAACAAACGCGATTGCCATACGCACGCCTTCCTTCGGCATGGAGTTCTTCAGGTCCTGTGCGGTCATGCCGGCAGAGGGGTTCTGCGTCAGATACTCGATGTTCTTCTGCATGGAGTTCAGCATGGCCTGCAGGGACTGCATCTTGGGCTGCGTGATGTACAGAGAGGACTGGAACCAGTCGTTCCAATAGCCGAAGGCCAGGAACAGGCCGATGGTCGCCAGAACGGGCTTGGAGATCGGCAGGACAATCCGTCCGAAAATCGTAAGCTGAGAAGCGCCGTCGATCTTAGCCGACTCGATGATGGAATCGGGAATTGTGCTGCGGAAGAAGGTCCGGGTAATGGTCACGTTGAAGGAAGACACCAGCAGCGGCAGAATCAAAGCCCACAGGGTATCCTTCAAATGCAGGATCTGGGTGTTCACCACATAGGACGAAGCCAGGCCGCCGCCGAAAACCATAGGGATAAAAATCAGGATGGTCAGGAAATTGTTGAGCTTGTGCTCCTTACGGGAGAGGGTGTAGCCCATCAGTGCCGTCAGGCAGACGCCGAGAATCGTACCGATGACCGTAACCTCCACGGAAACCAGCAGGGCGCGCAGGATGGTCTGTCTCTGGCTCCACAGGTAAGTGTAGGCCTTACCTGAGACCGTCTCTGCGGTAACGAAGAGCTGATAGCCCTTGGTGGAGATCACGGACTCGTCCGTAATGGAAATGATGAAAATAAAGACGATGGGAAGGAAGCACATCAGAGCCAGGATAACAAAGAGCACGTTCAGCAGCGCATTGGTGCCCGGCTTAATGCGGTTCAGGTGGTTGGAATTGTCAGCCATTTTTCTAGCCATAGCAGCAGCACCTCCTCTATCAGATCAAGGCGCTGGCCTTATCGACCTTGCGCACGATTGCATTGGCAGACAAAATCGTGATGCAGCCAATGATGGACTGGAACATGGAGGCGGCCGCATTCCGGCCCTGGTCGGCATTCGTCGTAACCATCTTGTAAATCTCCACGTCAAAGGTTGTCGCAACCTTGTTCAGGGGGATGCCGGCGCCGCGGGTTGCCTGATAGAACAGACCGAAGTCGGAAGAGAAGATACGGCCGACAGCCAAGATGAACATCATGATGATCATAGGCCGCAGGGAAGGAATGGTAATGTAACGCGCCTGCTGGGACTTGGAAGCGCCATCCAGAACCGCCGCCTCATACAGGCTGGTATCAATGCCCGTGATGGACGCCAGATACACGACCATGTTGTAGCCAACGGTTTTCCACACATGTAGGAAGGTCAGGATAAACGGCCAATACTGCGGACTCTGATACCATGCAACGGGCTGGCCGCCGCACATCTTGATAATGGAGTTGAACAGGCCCTTGTCAGTTACCAGGAAGGCATAAACAAAGTAGGCGATAACGACCCAGCTCATGAAGTGCGGCATGAACATCAGGGTCTGGTATGTCTTGGACAGCTTCTTGGAGTAAATGTTGTTGATCAGAATCGCCAGAAGAACAGGAATCACAATATCCAGCACAATAAAAACTGCATTATACAGCAGCGTATTGCGCAGGATCATAGGGAAGGTGTTCTGTTTCAGGAAGTACAGGAAGTTATCAAAACCGGCCCACTGACTGTGAATGACGTTCCATACAAAGCTCTTTGTCGCATCCACAATCTTATACTTCTTAAATGCCAGCACAATGCCGAACATCGGCAGGTAGCAGAACAGGATGTACCAGATCGTGGTGGGCAGTGCAAGGATGGAAAGCTCGGTGTCATCCTTGGACCAAAAATGTTTCTTCTTTTTGACTGCGGGTTTTGCTTTGGTTAAATCAGCCATAGTCAAATTCCTTCCCTTCTTCGGTGATTTGTCGTTTTCCACAAATACGGTTCCGACTTACGCTAAATATTATACCTTTTCACTTTCGAAAGCGTAAGTCTAAAAAGGTTACTTTGTAGTATTGAAAGGATACTATCCCATGCGAGACGCCCTACCGATTTTTGTTCAAACTGTCAGATTGTGGGTTTGCTGGTAAGTGCAGACGTGAAAAAATGCCGATTTTCTAAGGGGAAACCGGGAAAAATCCGAAGTTCTTTCGCCCGGATATTTCATTTTTGTGGGAATGTTTTTTTCCTACTTTCAAAAAGTCTATCTAAAAACTTTGTTTTTCCTTGTTTTCCAGCGTATTTTGTTCGGTTTTTTCTAATCGTGCCTTTTCCTCCGGTTGCTCTTTGTTGAAAATGCCCATTTCTCATTTCCGAGCGCACGCGCCCCGTTCCGGCCGTCCGGTGCGTCCCTCATGGACGCGGTATGGCTTCTGTATGCTCCCGGGGGATTTGTTTTTGTCAATTTCCTATAGCCCGGGATTTTCTCTTTCATTTTTCCGGCAATATGCACAAGCATTCCTCTGTTTATGTCCTCTACAGGGCGACGCCTGCGCACATTATAAATACATTTTATAAATATGCGCTCCCCTTCCATTTTGTTCGGCGCAGCGCTCCTCGCCGGGCTTTCCAAAAGGGGCTGTAAAAGTTTGACGAAAACGGCTAAAAATGGTACAATACGAAAAAATGAAACAGGAGAGCGAACTTCATGCTGACACCGCAAATTGCCGAAAGCTACCTTGCCATTCTGGACGAGGAGCTGATTCCCGCCATGGGCTGTACGGAGCCGATTGCTCTGGCCTATGCCGCCGCCCGGGGCGCAGAGGTCCTGGGATGTCCCCCGGAGCACATAGAAGCCCGGTGCAGCGGCAACATCATCAAAAATGTCCGCTGCGTCCGTATTCCCAACTCCGGCGGTATGACCGGCATTGAGGCGGCCTGTGCTCTGGGTGCTCTATGCGGCGACCCCTCCCGAAACATGGAGGTCCTGGAGTCCGTTACGGAACAGGGCCGGCAGGCAGCCGCTCGCTTTCTGGCCCGGCAGGGCTGCCGGGTAACCTATCTGGACTCCCCGATTCCTCTGCACTTCTTTATTACCCTCCAGGGCGGAGGGAACCGGGTGGAGGTTGAGGTCCGCCACCACCACACGGCCATTGCCTCCATTCTCCGCAACGGCACCCCCGTCTACGTGAATCCCGATCTGAGCGAGACGCCCCAGCGAGCGGAGCGGGGCCTGCTGAGCATCGAGAACATCGTAGAATTTGCCAACGAAATCCCGCTGGAAGCCATCGCTCCCTATGCACGCCGGCAGATTGACTGCAACATGGCCATCTCCCGCCAGGGGATGACCGGAAAATACGGCCTGGGGATCGGCAGCGCCATCCTGCGCACCTATCCCGACTGTGCCATCACCAAGGCCCGGGCCTATACCGCCGCAGCCTCCGAAGCACGGATGGAGGGCTGCGATCTGCCGGTGATCATCACCTCCGGCAGCGGAAACCAGGGAATCGCCTCCACGGTTCCCGTAATTGTATATGCTCAGGAAATGGGAATCTGTCAGGAGCGGCTTTACCGGGCGCTGGCCTTCTCCAGCCTGCTGACGGTGTATCAGAAGGAATACATCGGCAAGCTCTCCGCCTTCTGCGGAGCGGTGAGCGCATCCTGCGCCGCAGGCGCCGCCATCACCTACATGCTGGGCGGCACGCTCCAGCAAATCAAGGACACCATCGACAACACCCTGGCGGACGTCCCCGGTATCCTGTGCGACGGTGCGAAGGCGTCCTGCGCAGTCAAAATTGCCTCCGCGTTGGACGCCGCCCTGCTGGCCCACAGCCTGGCAATGGCAGGAAAAGCCTACGCCGCCAACACCGGCATTCTGCGGGAGGACGCGGGGCAGACCATTTCCTGTGTGGGCCATATCGGCAAATTCGGCATGAAGCAGACGGACACGGAAATCGTCCGGCTGATGATTCGGGAGGAAGCCCCCTGCTAAGCAAACAGAAAACCGGGAGCGGCCGCAAACGCAGCGGCCTCTCCCGGTTCTTTTTTATCATCTGCGCTTTGCCAGCGGCTCGGACTGTTCCTGGGCCAGCAGCAAATCGGAAATAATGGAATTGGAGATCAGAAAGCCCTGGGGCGTCAGATGCCAGCGGTCGGCGTCGGTTTTTACGGCGTAGCCCCGGCTCCGGCAGGTCTCCAGAATCTGCTCCAGCGGCGCAAAGGGCAGCAGATAGCCCTTTTCATATTCCTCCCGGGCAATACCCCCCACCGTGCGCAGGCGGGTCATCAGGTACTCTCCCGCCCGCTCCCGGAGCGGTATCTCCTGCACATCCCGCAGGACCCTGCCCCCGGCGCGGACACCCTCGATATATCCCCGCAGATCCCGGATAATGGCGAAGCGCTTCCCCGCAAAATCCGAGCTGGCATCCGGCCCGAAGCCCAGATACTCTCCGCCGTTCCAATACTTCATGTTGTGCTGAGAAACTCTCCCCTTCCGGGCGAAGTTGGAAATCTCATACTGGCGGAAGCCCTTGCTCTTGAGGATTTCCACAGCCGCCAGATACATGTCCGCCTGGGCATCCTCGTCCGGCAGGTCGCACATATCCCGGATCTGGTAGAGGGGCGTGCCCTCCTCCACCTTCAGTCCATAGCAGCTCATGTGCTCCGGATTGAGGCTCAGGACATGGGTCAGGGTCTTTTTCCAGCTCTCCAGGGACTGCCCCGGCAGACCGTACATCAGATCCAGCGACAGATTGCGGAAGCCCGCCCGGCGAATCCGCTGAACCGCATTCACGGCATCGGCGTAGGTGTGGGGTCTTCCCAGCTTTTTGAGCAGCCCGTCATCGTCCGTCTGCACGCCCAGGCTGACCCGGTTGAAGCCCTCCGCCCGCAGGCGGTGCAGCAGCCGGTCCGTCACGGAATCCGGATTGGCCTCAAAGGTGATCTCCGCATCCGCCGTCACGTCAAAGCTGCGGCGGATCGCCGTCAGGATTGTGGCCATGCCGTCCGCTCCGAAGAACGTGGGGGTGCCTCCGCCGAAGTAGACCGTATCGACCTTGTATGCCGGCGCCAGAGCGCCGCTCTCCTTGATATGCCGGCAGACCGCATCCATATAGGACTGCGTCAGCTTCTCCTCCCGGGTAGGCAGGGAGTAGAAGTCGCAGTACTGGCACTTGCTGCGGCAGAAGGGTACATGGATATAAATGCCCAGCGGAGTCTTGCCGGGTCGTTTGGTAATGAGTGCCATAGAAACCTCCCAGATTTCATGTCTTGCCGGAAATCAGTCCTCGTCCAGCTTCAGAACCGCCATAAACGCCTCGCTGGGCACCGAAACGGTGCCGAAGGTACGCATACGCTTCTTGCCTTCCTTCTGCTTCTCCAGCAGCTTTTTCTTACGGGTAATGTCGCCGCCGTAGCACTTGGCCAGCACGTCCTTGCGCAGAGCCTTGATCGTCTCCCGGGCGATGATCTTTCCGCCGATGGCCGCCTGCACCGGGATCTCAAACTGGGCGCGGGGAATGTTATCCTTGAGCTTCTCACAGATTTTTCTGGCCCGCGGATAAGCGTTGTCCGCAAAGAGGATAAAGCTCAGGGCATCCACGATCTCCCCGTTGAGGAGAATATCCAGCTTCACCAGACGGCTCGGCCGGTAGCCGATCAGCTCATAATCCAGGCTGCCGTAGCCGCGGGTCCGGGACTTGAGCGCGTCAAAAAAGTCATAGATGATTTCGTTAAGGGGCATCTCATAGTGCAGCTCCACCCGGCTGGCATCCAGATAGACCATATCCTTGAATTCACCCCGGCGGGAGGTGGCCAGGTCCATGATGCTGCCCACATACTCCTGAGGCGCGATCAGGCTGGCCTTGACATACGGCTCTTCTGCCAGCTCAATATCCGCAGGGTCCGGATAGTCCAAAGGATTGTCCACCATGACCACCTGTCCGTTGGTTTTGGTCACCCGGTAAACGACGTTAGGAGCCGTGGTGATCAGGTCCAGATTGTACTCCCGCTCCAGCCGCTCCTGGATGATCTCCATGTGCAGCAGGCCCAGGAAGCCGCACCGGAAGCCAAAGCCCAGGGCGATGGAGCTTTCCGGCTCATAGACGAAGGAGGCATCGTTAAGCTTCAGCTTCTCCAGGGCGTCTCGCAGGTCCTGGTATTTGGAGCCGTCCGCCGGGTATACGCCAGAGAAAACCATAGGCTGCACCGGCCGGTAGCCCGGCAGCGGCGCAGAGGCCGGATTTTCCACCCCCGTCACCGTATCGCCGACCCGGGTATCGGAAACGGTCTTGATGGAGGCCGTCAGGTAACCGACCTCCCCCGCCCCCAGGCACTCCCGAGGCGTCAGTCCTCTGGGATTCATGACGCCTACCTCTACCACCTTATAAACCGCGCCGGTGGCCATCATGCGCACATCCATACCGGGGCGGACCGTCCCCTCCTTCACGCGCATATAGACGATCACGCCCCGATAAGCGTCGTACTGGCTGTCAAAAATCAGCGCCTGCAGAGGGGCGTTCCGGTCCCCCTTGGGCGCGGGGACTCCCCGGACAATCATCTCCAGCACCGCCGGAATGTTGATCCCGTTTTTCGCGGAAATCTCCGGCGCATCCTCCGCCGGAATGCCCACAATGTCCTCGATCTCCGCCTTCACCTCCAGCGGACGGGCCGAGGGCAGATCGATCTTGTTGATAACCGGCAGAACCTCCAGCCCCGCGTCGGCGGCAAGGTAGGTATTGGCCAGCGTCTGCGCCTCCACGCCCTGGGATGCGTCCACCACCAGCACCGCGCCCTCGCAGGCGGCGAGAGAACGGGACACCTCATAACCGAAGTCCACATGGCCCGGGGTGTCGATCAGGTTCAGATCGTAGACCTGGCCATCCTGGGCGCGGTAGCTCAGCTGCACCGCCCGGGCCTTGATCGTAATCCCCCGCTCCCGCTCCAGATCCATGGAATCGAGGATCTGATCCTCCATCTCCCGGCTGTCCACGGCGCCGCACGCCTCCAGCAGGCGATCCGCCAGAGTGGATTTCCCATGGTCGATATGGGCTATGATAGAAAAATTACGGATTTTAGAAAGATCGGTCACGGGGATTCCTCCGATAAAAAGTCTAACCTATAGTATACTGAAAT
>CAKTKB010000030.1 GCA_934569195.1 uncultured Oscillospiraceae bacterium | reverse complement strand
GCCGACGATCTGCTCCTCAAAGCCGGGGACGAAGGAACCGGAGCCAAGAACCAGGTCGTGGTTCTCGCCCTTTCCGCCGTCGAAGGCCACGCCGTTGTCAAAGCCCTCAAAATCGATATTGGCGGTGTCGCCCATCTGTGCAGGACGGTCCACCGTCTCCACAGAGGCAACATTCTGCGCCATGCGGTCCAGCTCGGCCTGCACCTGTGCATCGGTCACAACGGCCTCGGGGCGCTCGATCTCCAGGCCCTTATACTGACCCAGCGTCACCTCCGGGTACAGCTCGGTGGTCATGGTCAGGGTAACGGAGTCGTCGTCATTGATCTTCATGTCCGTCAGGCTGGGACGGCCCACTGCCTTTACATCCTGGCCGCCGACGGCAAACTCATAAACCTGCGGGAAAATCTCCTCCAGGCCATCCTCGTAAAACACATGGGCGCCGTACATCGCCTCCACCATCTTCCGGGGAGCCTTGCCCTTGCGGAAGCCAGGGATCAGGATATTCTTTCTGGCCTTCAGATAAGCCTTCTCCACGCCGGACTGCATCAGCTCCTTGTCGATCTCTACCACGATCGTGGCCTGATTGTCCTTCTTTTCGATGCTATTGAGCTTCATGAAATGTTCCTCCTAAAATTGCAGGCCGCCTGACGCGGCCATCCATATACAAATTCACAGCCGTGCTATTTTATCAGAGAATGTGTCAAATGTCCACTCTTTTTTGAAAAAAACTTTATGAAATAACTGTTACAGGCCGAAATCCGATGTAATCCGCGGAGACGAGGCGAAAGTCCACGCCGTCCCACAGCCCCTCCACCGCCAGCTTGTGGCTGTCGCCGTGCAGATGCCCGTAGTAGCAGCGCCGGACCTCATAGCGGTGCAGCAGCTCCAGAATTTCCGGGCACTCATAGCCCCTGTAGCGGGGCGGGTAATGCAGAAACACCATCTTCGGCAGGTCCCCGGCAGACTTGAGAGAAGCCTCCAGCCGCATCAGCTCCCGCCGGAACACCTTTTCGTCGTGGGCGCCGCTCCGATCCTCCTCATAGAACCAGCCCCGGGTTCCGCACAAGGCCCATCCTTCATATTCATAATGGTTGTTGTTCAGAATCCATTGATCGGAAAATCCCCGCTCCTGGCAGAACTTATAAAACTTGGACGCCGTGCTCCACCAGTAGTCGTGATTCCCCTTCAGAATAATCTTCCGCCCCGGGATCCGGTCGATCCACGCAAAATCCGCCCCGGCAGACTCCAGGTCCAGCGCCCAGGAAAGATCTCCCAGAAGCACCGTGGTGTCCTGTTGGGTAATGTGGCTGATTCCCTCCGTCAGCTTATCCATATAGCCAACCCAGGGGCCTCCGAAAACGTCCATCGGCTTGTAAGCCCCCAGGCACAAATGCAGATCTCCAATCGCGTACAGCGCCATAGTCCCTCCTAATCCTTTTTATCCCCAGACCCTCCGGGCGCCCGCCGTCTCTCCCCCGGACGCTCCGCCAGGATCAGCGCCGGCGCATTTTTTGCCGTGATTGCCCGATAATCCTGAATGGCCCCATAGCTCCGGGCAGACTCCGCATCCAGGCGCCCCTCGCCCCCGTTGGGCGGGCGGGACAGGATATCCCGGACGCGTCTTTCGCTCACTGCAGCGGGATAAAAGCACGCCTGCAGAAGATCGGTCTGCTCCGGCCCGAGGCAGTAGAGCTTATCCTTCTCCATCGCCTCCCGGAAGCGCTCCGCCTCCGGCCAGCCAAAGCAGCCGCACAGCACGCTTTGCAGCCACTCGGTCCGCTCCGGCCCTTCCGCCCATCTGGCCGGGTGGAACGCGCCGTGGCGCAGCAGCTCCCATATTCCGCCGGAATCCGGGCATCCGCATACGATTTTCCCCACAGGCAGGCCCATCTCCCGGGCATACCAGACCGCGCAGGGCAAGGAAAAATTCCCCTCCGGGAGCGCCGCATCCACCGGATGCTCCTTGTCCCACAGGCCGGGGCGGCCCGCCATGGCATACACGCCGAACAGCGCGCCGATCCGAACCGCCGTCACCGCCCACTGGGCCGCCGTGTCTCCGATTCCGTCCCGGCCCAGCATCCTGGCGCACAGGCAGCGCACCATCTGGCAAAAGTCCCGCTCCGGGTTATGCCATAGCTCCGCCAGCAGCACCCGGTACTGCATACCGTGTACCTGCACGGGGGACCGTCCCAGGGTAAATTCCACATCCCATTCGTTCATGCGGGCAGAAAACAGCGTGTTGAGAACCAGTGCCATTCCCGCTCCGAAGCTCTTCCCGGGAAGCGCCTCCACCTGGGCCGCAGGCAGCGGGAGCAGACGCAGGGGCATGTAAGCCCCGCCGTCCGGCCCGGTGTCATCTATCAGCGTCCGCAGAGCCGGATACGCATCCTGCCTGCTGTGTGTCGTTACGTACAGCACCGCTCCATCACTCCCAGCGCATTATCCCAAAAAATCCGCTCTACCAATGCTTCGCCTACCCCCCGGGCAAGCAGCCGCTCCGCCAGGGCGGGGTAATCCTGCACGCCGCCGAAGCCCTCCGGCAGCTCACTGCACCCGTCCAAATCTCCCCCGAGGGCAAGATGGGTCCCGTCCGGATCCAGCTCCAGGAAATGCAGGAAATGGTCGCAGGCGGTATCCAGATCCGGCGTCTGTCCCACAAAGGATGCGCATTGATTAAAGCCCGCCACGCCTCCCGTAGCGCAGATTGCCCGGAACATATCATCCGTCAGATTGCGGCTGACGCCGCATACCGCGCGGCTGTTGGAATGAGAGGCCACGACAGGGGCCTGGGTAATGTCCATGATATCCCAGAAGGCCTGGTCGCTGATGTGGCTGACATCCACAATCATACCCAGCCGCTGAGCCTGACGCACATACACCCGGCCCAGGTCTGTCAGCCCGCCTCCGGTCTCGTGGGACCCGCAGAGCGGATTCTGCTCATTCCAGCCCAGCGTCGTCATACGAAAACCCTTTTTATAGAGCGTTTCCAGCGCCTCCGGGTCAAATCCGAAGCCTGCCGGGCCTTCGATTGTCAGGATGGCGGATATTTTCCCCTCCCGGCTGTTCTGGCTTACCTGCCCGGCTGTACCCGCCAGGGCAATGACTTCCCGATTGGCCTCCACCTCCCGGAGAATCGTCTCCAGCTCCCGCCGGAAAACCTCCTTGGGGGAAATGCCGTACCACTGCTCCATGTAGGGTGTGGTAAAGCAGGCAAAGCACTGGGCATACTGCCCCAGCGCCTTCCCGCGGGTCAGGTCAATGTGGTACGAATTGCGCAGGAGAGAACCGGAGGCACGGAGGTCCTCCCCCAGCAGCGCCAACGCCGTATCGCAATGCAGGTCAAATACCGAGATCTTCATTGAAAAGCATCCTCCAAATGATGAATGACCGGATGTCGGGTCTGTGTCCCCTCCGGCGCATAAATTTCCACAACGTCAAACCGGGGCTGAAGGTCCGTCGGATTCTCCGCCAGATACATCCGGGCCGTGGTGCGGATCCGGTCCTGCTTCCGCCAGTCCACATATTCCATCGCCGCCGCAAAGCGGTCGTTTTTCCGCAGCTTCACCTCAACAAACACCAGGTATGTCCGGTCTGCGGCAATCAGATCGATCTCCCCGAACCGGCTGCGGTAGCCGGAGGCCAGAATCCGGAAATGCTTCCTTCGCAGATACTCCGCCGCCACGCTTTCGCCCCAGGCACCGACCAGATTATTTCTGCCCATAGAATTTTTTCAGGAAGCTCGTCCGATGAATCGGGCAAGGTCCGTATGTACGCAGGGCCTCATAGTGGGCCTTGGTCCCGTAGCCCTTGTGAATGTCAAATCCGTACTGCGGGTAGGTGCGGGCCATCTCCAGCATCACATCGTCCCGGGAAACCTTCGCCAAGACGGAGGCCGCCGCAATATTGGCGCTCAGGCCGTCTCCATGGACCACGGTCTGCACCGGCAGGCCAAAATCCTTCTCCCGGTTTCCGTCGATCATCACCATGTCCGGGCGAAGGGAAAGCTTCGCCAGCGCCCGCTCCATGGCCAGAAAGGTCGCCTGGAGAATATTGATTGCATCGATTTCCTCCTCGGAGGCAAAGCCGATCCCATAGGCCAGCGCCTGCTCCTCAATCATGGGCAGCAGCTCTCTGCGGCGCTTATCCGACAGCTTCTTGCTGTCATTGAGTCCAGGAATTTCCAGTCCCTTCGGCAGAATCACCGCCGCGGCGCACACCGGTCCGGCCAAGGGGCCCCGTCCGGCCTCATCCACGCCGCAAATACACCTATACCCGGCGTCCCACAGCTCTCGCTCCAGCGCCCACATATCCTGCTGACTCATGTCCGATCCTCCGGTTCCTCCAGGGTCATCCGCCCCAATTTTCCGCTCCGATATTCCTCCAGCAGCACCTTGGCCATGCGTTCCGTATCCACCGCGCCGCCGGAGAGCAAAAAGCCCCGTTTCTTTCCGGCTGCCTCCAGCAAATCGTATCCCGTCGTCTCCTCCGGTGCATCCAGGCCATAGCGCTCCCGGATGCACTGGGGATACCGCCGCCACAGCAGCGCCATCAGCCTGACCGCCAGCTCCTCTGCGTCCAGCACATTCTCCTTCACCGCGCCGGTAAAGGCCAGCATCAGCCCTACCTCCGGATCCTCAAACTTAGGCCACAGAATGCCCGGCGTGTCCAGCAGCAGCAAGCCTCCGTCTACACTGACCCACTGCTTTCCCCGGGTTACACCCGGACGATTCTCTGCCTTTGCGCCCTTGCGTCCGGAAATCTGGTTGATCAAGGTGGACTTCCCCACATTGGGGATGCCCACGACCATGATCCGCAAGGCGCGATGCAGCCCCTTGGCCGCGTCCCGCGCGATGCGCTCCTGCAGCACATTCCGCACGGCCGGCGCGAAGGCATTCACCCCTCTGCGGCTCTTGCAGTCCGTAGAAATGGCGCAGAAGCCCCGGCTGCGATAGTACGCCTCCCAGCGCTTGGTCGCCCCCGGCTCCGCCAAATCCATGCGATTGAGAATGACAATTCTGGGCTTTGCGCCGCAAATGCCGTCAATATCCGGGTTGCGGCTGGAGATGGGAATCCGCGCGTCCACGACCTCGCACACCGCGTCCACCAGCTTGAGGTCCGCCTCGATCTGCCGCCGGGTTTTTGTCATGTGGCCCGGATACCACTGAATATTCAGCTTTTCCTGCTCCATGGGTCAAAAGCCTCCGATCCGATGGAAATCGCGGGCATCCTGCCCCTCGTTGGTTCCGGGGAAAACCAGGAAGATCGCCTTGCCCATAATCTCGCGGCAATCCACCTGCCCGATTTCCGTGCTGCGGCTGTCCTGAGAACGGTTTCGGTTGTCCCCCATCAGGAACACATGTCCCTCCTCCACCGTCAGCGGGAAGGCCGTCCCCTCCGACAGATTCGTCGGAGTATAGGTATAATCCTCCTCCAGCGCAACGCCGTCCACATAGACCACTCCGGCAAGGAAGTCGATGTCCACCGTCTGTCCCTCCGTGGCGATCACGCGCTTGACGATCGGCTCTCCCTCCCGGAAGCTGCTCTTGCTTGCGACCACAATATCCCCTTGCTTCAGGGTCCCGGAAAACAGGTTGCCGACCAGCAGCAGATAATCTCCGTCTACCAGGGTATCGTACATGGAGCTTCCGGAAACCACCACGACCCGGAAAAACAGCAAAAACACCACCATCACTGCCGCCAGGATGTAAATCAAATCATGCACATACGCCAGCAGGCCTTGTCCCGGCTGTCTGCCGCGCCCAGGCTGCTGCCTGCGGCCATTCTCCCGCAGGCCCTCCGTCCGGCTGTTATACGGAGTCTTTTCATCATCGGCCATATTCCATCTGCTCCTATTCTGTCCGCTGCCGCCATCCAAAGCCGCAAATTTTTCTGATTTTCTTGCTTGTATTATACACAATTGCGGGTAATAAAAAAAGAGGGCAAGCCCTCTTTTTTTATGGAATTTTCCGTTAGACCTTCTCCTTGACCTTTGCGGCCTTGCCGAAGCGGTCACGCAGGTAGTACAGCTTCGCGCGGCGAACCTTGCCCTTGCGAACCGTCTCTACGTCGGCAACCCGGGGAGAATGCACCGGGAACACCTTCTCGCAGCCAACGCCATAGCTGACCCGGCGAACCGTAATGGTCTCACCGATGCCGCCGTGCTTGCGTGCAATGATCGTACCCTCAAACACCTGGATACGCTCACGGGAGCCTTCCTTGATGCGGACATGCACACGAACCGTATCGCCAACCCGCATCTCGGGCAGCTCCTGCTTCATGTACTGGCTGGAAAGAGCCTTTACCAAATCCATAAAAAACGTCCTCCTTAAATATTAGGCGTTCATGCACAGCGCAGCTGCCAGAGGACACACCTTGATTTCAGACCGGTTCATTTTAACACACGCTGCCGGAAAAAGCAAGCACTATTTTCAAAAAACCGGCCGTTTTTCCCTTTCCCGGCTTGACTTTTCCACCAGGTTTCGTTATCATGAGCAAGTTGCACGCGCAACAAATAGAAAGCAGAAAGCGTGGCATTCGAACGTGGAGCAAACCGATCTCACCCAGGGCGTCATCTGGAAGCAGATGCTGATTTTCGCCCTGCCCGTATTTCTCGGAAATGTATTTCAGCAATTTTACAACGCATTTGATTCCTGGGTCGTGGGAAATTTCCTGGGGGACGACGCCCTGGCGGCAGTCAGCTCCTCCGGCAATCTGATCTTTATGTTTGTGGGCTTTTTCAACGGCGTTGCCATGGGCGCAGGCGTCATCATCGCCAAGTTCTTCGGTGCGCGGGACTACGCCTCCATGGAGCGGGCCATTCACACGGACGTTGCCTTTGGTCTGGTTTCCGGCGTGATCCTGACGGCGCTGGGCGTGGCCTTTACGCCGACCGTGCTGGGCTGGATGGGTACGCCCGCAGACGTTCTTCCCCAGTCCGTCTCCTACTTCCGCTGGTATTTCTGCGGCGCCATTTTTACCGTGATGTACAACATCTTCGTCGGCATTCTCCATGCCGTAGGCGACAGCCGCCACCCCCTGTATTACCTGATGATTTCTACCGGCGTCAACGTCGTGCTGGACCTGCTGCTTGTGGGCGTGCTTCACCGGGGCGTAGGTTCCGCCGCCCTGGCCACCACCATCTCCCAGGGCATCAGCGCCCTGCTGTGCTGTCTGAAGCTCATGCGCGTCCAGGCGCCCTACCGGCTCTGCCTCCGGAAAATCCGTTTCCACCGCAGGAGCCTCTGGGACATCATCCGCTACGGTCTGCCCTCCGGCGTGCAGAACTCCGTGATTGGCCTGGCAAACCTGGTCGTCCAGACCAATATCAACAGCTTCGGCAAGGCCGCCATGGCCGGCTGCGGTGCCTATTCCAAAATTGAAGGCTTTGCCTTCCTGCCCATTACTTGCTTTGCACAGGCCCTGGCCACCTTTGTCGGTCAAAACCTGGGCGCCATGCGCTATGACCGGGTAAAGCGGGGCGTCCGCTTTGGAATTCTCTGCTCCACCCTGGCCGCAGAGGGCATCGGCCTTATCAGCTATCTCCTGGCGCCTCAGCTCATCGGCATCTTTAACCGGGATCCGCAGGTGCTCTCCTTCGGCGTGCGGCATATGCGTGTCATCTGCCTGTTTTACTGTCTGCTGGCCTTCTCTCACTGTATCGCCGGTATCATGCGCGGCGCGGGCAAGGCCGGCGTCCCCATGATGACTATGCTGGGATGCTGGTGTGTGCTGCGGGTAAGCTACATCACGCTGGCCATCCGCCGCTTCAATCGCCTGGAAACCGTCTCCTGGGCCTATCCCCTCACCTGGTTTTGCAGCGGCGTCATTTTCCTGATCTACTTCCTCAAGGCCGACTGGATGCACGCCTTCGCCCAGGCAGACGAAAAGGCGGCAACCTAAGTAAGCTTTCCCCCCTTCCGCAGGCAATATACCAAACACGCAGGAGCGGCCTATGCGCCCCTGCGTGCTTTTTGGTTTCTTTCCGGCTTCCTAGCCCCGAAGCTCCGCCTGGATTCGCAGGCAGCCTTCCCGGGGCATCGTCGCCGCAATGACGCCGCCATGCAGCTCCACAATGCTGCGGGCGATGGACAGGCCAATGCCGAAGCCCCCTGTCTTTCCGCCCCGTGCGCCGTCCACCCGGTAAAAGCGATCGAAAAGCCGCTGCAGCTCGGCCCGCTCCATGGGCGGGCAGGCATTCTCCGTCCAGATGAGGATACCCCGCTTCCATGCCTTCATTCCGAAGTACACCGCCGCTCCCGGGTCCGCATACTTGACGGCATTGTCCAGAAGAATGGAGGTCAGCTGCCGCACCGCGTACTCATCCCCACGATACGTCAGGTCCGGGGCAATTTCCACGCAGAGGGCATGCCCCTGGGAGTCCGCATAGTCCCGAAAAGACTCCGCCGTCTCCCGGACGGCATCACTGACGGGAAACGGCTCCCGCCGCAGAGGAGACTGCTCTTCATCCATCCGCGACAGGGTTACCAGAGAATTGACCAGCTCCGTCAGCTTCTCCGTCTGCGCCCGGGCCTTGTCGATCCACTTTCCCTTGCCGCTCTCCATCTCCAGCACCTTCAGGCTGGTTGCAATCACCGTGATCGGCGTCTTCAGCTCATGGCTGGCATCGGTGATAAATTGCTTCTGCCGCTGTGCGCTGCGGACCATGGGGTCAATGGCGCGCCGGGAGCAGATAACCACCAGCAGAAAAACGAGAAAAATACAGCCGCAGTCCGCCGCCAGGGACCAAAGCAGTACCTGCCGTCCGGAGCGCATGGCCTGATAGGCGTCCAGGAAAATGGCCATATATCGGTCCTCTCCCGTCTGTACCACCAGAAACCGGTACGCATTGCAGTAGCCGTACCCCAGTCCATGGGCAATGGCCTTCTGTAAATAGGTGTCCACATCCGCGTTTGTAACCGCGGCTATCCGGTCCAGCTCCGCCTGCTCCAGGGTGCCCTCCCCGTCATAGCGCAGGACAAAGAAGCGAGTAGAGAAGGGCGTCTCCGCCGTGAACGGCCCGCCCCGGCCCTCCGGTATTTTCCCGGACGGGTCCGCCTGCTGGGGTGCGTTTTCCCCCTGCTGTGCAGGCAGCGGCGGCTTTTGCCCCGGCTGCGGAAGCGTCCCCTGATTCGACGCGATCAAGTCCAGCGTGTCCCGCAGATCGCCATCCGTAGACAGCCAGTTGGCCACATTCAGCACAATTGTCAGCAGCAGCATGACCGCCGCCACAGAGCCGGTGGCGATCCGGATAAACCGGTTTCGCATACGCCGGATCATGCTTTCTCCTCCAATGCGTACCCCAGGCCGCGAATCGCCCGGATTGTCACGTTTGCATCCAGGCCCTTCAGCTTTTTTCGCAGATTGGAAATGTTGACCCAGACCACGTTGATCTCCGCATCGCTGTCCCAGCCCCAGATTTTCTCAAGCAGACGCTCCGCCGAGAGCGTCATATGGGGCATACGCATAAAAAGCTCCATTACCTGAAACTCCCGGCCGCTCAGACTCACCGTCCTGCCCCCGCAGGAAAGCTCCCCCGAGCTGGTGTTGAGCCGCACATCCCCGAAGCTGAGGACCGTGGGCTTATAGTCCCCGCCGCGGCGCAGCATGGCCCGCACCCGGCTCAACAGCTCATCCGGGTCGAAGGGCTTCGGCAGATAATCGTCCGCTCCCGCGTTGAAGCCGGTGATCCGGTCCTGCTTTTGCCCACGGGCCGTCAGCATCATAATCGGCGTCTGAATGTTCTCGCCCCGCAGCTTCTCCAGCACCTCAAACCCATTCATTTTCGGCATCATGACATCCAGCACGATTCCGTCGTATGCGCCGGTCAGCCCGTATGTATACGCATCCAGCCCGTTTGCCACCGTGTCCACGGAAAAATGATTTTTCTGAAAAAAGACCGTCAGCGCCTCCGCCAGGTCCGCCTCATCCTCTGCCAGCAGCAGCCGCATTCCGGCACCCCCTCACATATGCTTTTTGTACATTCAGTATAGCCAACGAACCGCCAAAAATCAAGCTTGCTTACAGGCTTTCCTTATCCGCCGGCAGCCCGCAGATCACGTTCAGATTGCCGTTCCGGCAGCGCAGCGCATCCAAAAACGTCTTGGGAACCTCCGCCTGCTTCAGCACAATCTGATATTCCAGCTCGTAAAGCGTACCCATATTGCTGGTCTTGACCTTCGTGAGGACATGACGCCGGGTGTATTCCGCAAACAAATCGTCAAACAGCCCATCATAATTCAAATTCTCGGGAATCGTGATTTTCAGCGTGCGCTCGGCGGCTCTTCCGTCCCCGAAATGCAGTACCGTAAGCAGCAGCATAGCGCCGCCGATGATCAGGAAGGTCACGGCCGCCAGGGCGACGAAGCCCATTCCCGTGGCCAGGCCCAGCGCCATCGCCAGAAACAGCGCCGCAATCTCCCGGGCCGTTCCGGGAGCGGAGCGAAAGCGCACCAGTCCGAAAGCACCCGCCACGGCAACACCCGCGCCGATATTTCCGTTGACCAGCATAATGATGATCTGCACCACCGCAGGCAGAATCGCCAGGGTGACGGCGAAGCTTTGGGTCGTTCTGGACCGATACATACTCACCAGGGCGACGCCCACGCCCAGCACAAGAGAAACCAGCGTACATACAAAAAATACCGGCATCGTAAGAGATGCTCCCATAATCGAATCAAGCACAGTAAAAAGCCTCCGTTTTTTTCATTTTCGCCTCCCATGCGGGAAGCAGGTATTTCTGATAACACGCGCCGTATTTGGAAAAGGATGTGGGGAACAATTCGTTTTCCGACAGGACCCGGCTCAGCCACAGCGGGCACACCCCCGGGAGCTTGATCTCCATCAGGATCTGATCCTCCGGCAGCAGCAGCGCGCCTTGCTCCCCCTTGCACAGGTCCAGATCTCTGTCCCGCCACCGCAGGTCCGTATCAAAGGTGATCCGCAGCTCCTCGTCCACAATGCCCGCGAAGGCCGTTCTCTTGTAGCCGATATACGCCTTGGGTACGGCCCGGTAGGTATTCTGAAACCAGGCAATTTCCCGGCCGATCTGTCCATACCGCCCTCCCGGCACCAGGCCGCACAGAAACGGCTCCACAAGATATTCCGGCATCACCGTCCGGCGCTTATACACCACGCCGTCAAATTTCTTTTTCAGCTCCACAAACACGGAATCCGTCTCACCGGGGACCACATAGCTGCGCACCCGCAGCTTTTCCTTGTACACCGGCTTTTCTATAGACGCCCTGATCAGGCGGAAGTCCGGCGTGTCATAATAGATATTGTGAATGCTGTACTGCCCATACACATCGGGGCGCACATACGGCGCAATTGCCGCCAGCAGACGCGGGTATTGCCGGGCCGTGAGAAAGTATTTCTTTTCACAGCGCTGAAAGCTGGTAGTAATGTTGTCTTCCATAGGCCATCCTCCTTATGCGCCTATGCTAACATTGAAACCTAAAGGCAAGCTAAAGAAAAGATGCGGAATTCCTTTAGGCAGTCTTTAGGTTGCGGGGATATAATGCAGGCATTCCAAAGCAAATCCAAAAGCTTATGAAAGGATGATCCATATGAAACGCACTTTTCAAAACCATAGAATTACCGCGTGGGTGCTGGCAGCGGCTATGCTTCTGACGCTTCTGCCCTGCGTTTTCCCAACCGTACGCGCAGCCGATTATGATACGTCCGGAGCCGCCGTCTTTACCTTCTCCGACACCGGGATTGCCGTAACCGGGGGCGACAGCGGCAGCTACAGCGTGGACGGCACGCAGCTGAAAATCAGCGCGCCCGGAACCTACGTACTCAGTGGAAGCTGCTCCGACGGCTCCGTCACCGTAAAGAAGGGCGTCACCGGTGTTACTCTGGTCCTCAACGGTCTGACGTTGACCGCCCAGAAAACCGCCCCCATTGTATGCGCCAAGTCCACGGAGGTCACCATTGCGGCAGCAGACGGGACCGTCAACACCCTGTCCGACAGCGCCGAAAATAACGGGGACAATTACCCCGATAACGAAGATGCGGAAAATGCCGTCATAAAATGCAAGGACGGCTCCCAGGTCACGCTCTGCGGCGGCGGCACGCTGAATATCTCTGCCAACGGCAAGAACGGCATCAAATCCGGCGTCACCACTGACGAGGAGGGAGAGGCCTGGCTGCTGATCCGGGACCTGACGCTGCAAATTACAGCCAACGTAAACGACGCCATTAACGCCGAGCAGCTGCTGACGGTAGAAAGCGGCAACCTGACCATCCAGGCCGGAGACGACGCGGTTCATTGTGACCTGACGCTGAACATCGGCGCTACGAACACCGCCGGTCCGACCATCACCATTACCGGATGCTACGAGGGTCTGGAGGGTGCCATTGTAAACGTTTATTCCGGCAACATCACAATTACAGCCCAGGACGACTGCATCAATGCCGCAAATTCCGACCTGAGCGGATATGCCTTCGCCATGAATTTCTACGGCGGAACCATTTACGCCTACAGCACAGAGGGCGACGGCTTCGATTCCAATGGTACCATGACCATATCCGGCGGCAGCATTACCGTCTGGACCTCGAATACCGCCGATAATCAGCCTCTGGATGCCGACGGTACGATCACCATCACCGGAGGAACCGTGCTGGCCGCAGGCGGCAGCGCCGGCATGGGTATGCAGCTGCAAGCGGATCAGAGCTATGTCATCTTCGGTTCCTCCTCCATGGCAGGCGGACGCCCCGACGGCATGGGCGGCCCCGGCGGTATGGGCGGCCGTCCCGGCGACTCCGGAGATACGGGCAATACGCCTCCGGAAAAGCCGGAGAATTCCGGTAACACGGACAATACCCCTCCGGAAAAGCCGGAGAATTCTGGTAACACGGACAATACGCCCCCGGAAAAGCCCAGCGACTCCGAAAGCAGCTCCGAGGCTGCAACGCCTCCTCAGGCGCCCGGCAGCTCCGATAACGCCGGCACCCCGCCCCAGGGGCAGGACGGCACCGGCAGCAACGGAACGCCCCCTGCACTCCCGGGTGGAAACTCCGCAGATTCGGGTGACAGCTTCCGTCTCACCTCCGGCAGCGTCCTTTCCATCACAGATGCGAGCGGAAACAGCCTCTGCAATGCGTCCGCCGTCTGCGACACCAGCTTTCTCTTCTTCAGTTCGTCCGATGTAACGGCAGATGCGTCCTATACGCTCAACAGCGGCGAGACTGCCCTTTCCACCGCCACGGCGCAGAGCGGCTCCAGCCAGTCCGGCAACAACGGTCTGACCCCGCCGGACAACAACGGAGCCGCCCAGCCCTCCGCTCCGGACGGCACCGCCTCCTCCGAGGAGACACAGCCCACGCAAACGCTCCCTTCCACGGATGCGGCATCCGAATCCGGCTCCGATCAGAGCACATCCGGGCAAACGCCCCTTTGGCCCCTGTGGGTTCTGCTGCTTTTGGCTGCCGCCGGCATCGGCGCCGGTATTGCGCTGCTGCTGAATAAGCATGCCGCAAAATCCAAGGATTCCCAGGATTAAAAATCACCCCGGATATCTCAATGTCGAGATATCCGGGGCTTTCCCTCCCGTCCGCTTTTCCATAGGTCACGCCACATATTTTTTGTCCGGCAGTCAGCCCTTTTCCTCCAAAAAAGCGCGTCAGGGGGTTGACATTCTCCTATTTTTTCATTATAATATGTAGGCTATCGGGGTGTGGCGAAGTTTGGTATCGCGCTTGGTTCGGGTCCAAGAGGCCTCGGGTTCGAATCCCGACACTCCGACCATATTAACTAAACGGTATAGATGCGTCTGGCGAAAAGCCAGGCGCATCAACCG
>CAKTKB010000029.1 GCA_934569195.1 uncultured Oscillospiraceae bacterium | reverse complement strand
GTATTACATCAACCGCCAGTCCGCCCGCCTGCGGGACATCAACGAGCTGTTCATGGATACCGGCATGGGCCGCGAGGGCTATTCCAATGTGGGCCAGGGGCGGATCGACGAAATTTTATCTCTGAAGAGTGCGGACCGCAGGGAAATCTTTGAGGAGGCGGCCGGCATTTCCAAGTATCGCCACCGCAAGGAGGATGCGGAACGGAAGCTGGCGGCAACCCAGGACAATCTGCTGCGGATCGGAGACAAGGTCTCGGAGCTGGAGCTTCAGCTGGAACCCCTGCGGGAGCAGTCGGAGAAGGCCAGGCGCTACCTGGAGCTGAAGGATGAGCTGCGAGGCGTAGAGGTTGCGGTTTGGCTGGAAACGCTGACCCGCCTGAGCGAGGCGGCAAAAAAGGCGGAGGAGGACTACAATTCGGCCGCCTTTGTTTTGCAGCAGGCGCATGACGACCTAGAGGCGCTGTATCGCAAGGCCGAGGAATGGAGCGGGACGCTTCACGAACGGGACGATGCCCTGGAAACGGTGCGGGTCAAGGTCAATATGATGGAGGCGGCGCACCAGCAGCTTGACGGGCAGATTGCAGTCCTGCGTGGGAGCATCGCCAATAACCAGGCCAACGTGGAGCGAATTCAGGAGGAGCTGCGGGGCCAGGAGGACCGAAGCGGCGGCATTGCCGGGCAGATTCGACAGGCCGGGCAGCGAGTGGAGGAAATTGAGCAGACCTTAGAGCAGCGGCGGCAGGAGCTGGAAGCGCTCCGGGGAGAGCTTGCTGCGATGACGGCAAATGCACAGGGGATGACCCGGCAGTTCCTGGAGCTTCGGGGAAAAGAGACTACGCTTGCGGCGGAGCTGGCCGGACAGGAAGCGGATGTGCGCGGCCTGCAGGACAGTCTGGATCAGTCGCAGACGCGGATGGAGGAGCTCCAGGAGGATTTGCGCTCCGGCGCAGCCCGCAAGGCACAGGCTCAGGAGCAGATGGATGCGTGCTGTCAGGCGTTAAAGCAGGCCGGCGAAAAGGTAACCGCATCCCGCAACGCCGTGTCCGGCTATGCCATGCGCCGCGAGGTCAGAGACCAGAAATTGGAGGCATTTACCAAACAGCTGCAGGAGTTGACCGCTACGCTGGAGGCTGTCACCGCAAAGGTTCGGGTTTTCCGGGCGATGGAGCGGGATTACGAGAGCTACCAAAAATCTGTGCGTATGGTCATGCAGGAGGTTCAGCGGGGCAAGCTGGCCAACATCCACGGCCCGGTTTCCCGCCTGCTGCGGACGGATGATTCGTATACCGTGGCGATCGAAATTGCCCTGGGCGGCGCTATGCAGCAGATCGTAGTCGAGACGGAGCAGGACGGCAAGGCGGCCATTGCTTACCTCAAGCGTACGGGAGGCGGACGGGCGACGTTCCTTCCCATGTCTGCCATTGTGGGAAGAAAACTGCAGGAGACGGGGCTGGAGAGCTGTCGCGGCTTTATCGGGATTGCTTCCGACCTGGTTACCTGCGAGGACCGCTACCGGAATATTGTGGACAACCTGCTGGGAAGGACCGTCCTGGTGCAGGATATAGACGCTGCAATCGGCATGGCCGGCAAATACCGGAACCGGTTCAAGATCGTTACCCTTGACGGGCAGGTTATGAATCCCGGAGGTTCCATGACAGGCGGCTCGGTGAGCAAGGAGGCGGGTATCCTCTCCCGGGCAAATGAGTTGGAGAAGCTGTCGGCCCAGCAAAAGGCGCTTGAGCGGGATAAGGCCTCCATGGAGGCGGCGCTCAGCGAGGCGAAAAGAGTGTCGGAGCAGGCTGCGTACCAGATGAACACTGCGCAGGAGGAGCTTCGGCAGGCCGAGGACCAGGTCCTCCGGCTCCAGGGACAGGAGAAGCAGCATGAGATCCTGCTCGGGGCCATCACCGAGGCGGCGGAGGCCGCGGAGAAGGAGTATACGGCGCTCTGCCGGCGCAGACAGACGGATGCGGAACGCTGCGCCCAGCAGCGAGGAAAAATCCAGGCGTATACCCAGCAGCTTGCCCAGGTCCGGCAGACCCTGGCGGAGCTGGAGGGAAGCCAGAGCGAGACAGCCCAGAGCACGGCAAAGCTGACGGATCGCCTGACGGAGCTGCAGACGGAGCAGGCGGCCCTGGAGGCGGAGAAATCCACAGCGCAGGCCCATATTGCGGATCTGCAGGGGCTGCAGCAGGCCATGGATGGAGACCGGGCCAACAAGCTGGCGCTGGTAGAGGCCATGGAGGCGGATACCCGCCGGCAGGAGACGCAGGTGCGCGACTTGTGTGCGCGTCAGGGAAATAATGCCGCGCAAAAAGACCAGGCGCAGCAGCAGATGCAGCAGCTTTTGACCCGCCGGTCGGAGGCAGAAGCGGCAAAGACCTTGGCGGAGCGGCAGGCGCAGGAGAAAAACAGAGACATCCTGAGTATGGAGCGCGCCTGCGCACTGCTGGAGCAAAAGAAGGTTACGACCGCCATGGAGGAGCGGCAGATCATTGACAAGCTCTGGGACAGCTACGGTCTCACGCCGGGTACGGCGCCGGAACAGAGCGGGCAGATCGAGTCGGTCGCGGCGGGCAATCGCCGGATCGGAGAGCTGAAGCGGAAAATCGGCGTCCTCGGGACCCCCAATCTGGGCGCCATTGAAGAATATGCCCGGGTAAACGAACGCTACAGCTACCTTGCTGCGCAACGAGACGATGTGCTGGTATCCAAGCGGGAGCTTGAGAGCATCATCCGGGATATTACCCAGGAAATGACCGGAATTTTTGTGGAGGAATTCGGTAAGATCAACCACTATTTCGGCCAGGTTTTTGAAGAAATGTTTGGCGGAGGAAAAGGGCAGCTGCTTCTGGAGGACCCGGAACAGCCCCTTACCTGCGGCATTGAGATTCGGGTCCAGCCGCCCGGAAAGCAGGTTAAAACCATTACGCTACTTTCCGGAGGAGAAAAAGCGTTTGTGGCAATTGCGCTGTATTTCTCCATTCTGAAGGTCAGACCCACGCCTTTCTGTATTCTCGATGAGATCGATGCGGCCCTGGACGACCGCAATGTGGAGCGGTATGCGTCCTATCTGCACAATCTGAGCAAGAAAACGCAGTTTATCGTCATTACACACCGTCGGGGTACCATGGAGTCGGCAGATGTGCTTTATGGCGTGACCATGCAGGAGCAGGGCGTTTCTAAGCTGCTGCGGTTGGACCTGAACCAGATGGAGCAGTATCTGGGAATCGCGGAATAGGACTTTTCAAACGGAGGGATGACAAAATGGGATTTTTTGATAAAATTAAGGCGGGACTGGAAAAAACCCGCAAGGCGATGGCCTCGACACTGGGCGGCGTGTTTTCCGGCTTCAGTCAGATTGAGGACGATTTCTACGACGAGCTTGAGGAGTGCCTGATTCTGGCGGATCTTGGCGTGGAGACGGCCTCCAAGGCTGTGGAGCGGCTGCGTAAGACGGTAAAGGAAAAGCATCTGAAAACCGCGGAGGAGGCCAGAGAGGCGCTGAAGGACATCCTGGTTGAGATGCTGGAGGTAGGGGACACAGAGCTGAATCTCTCCACCCGGCCCTCCGTCGTTCTGGTGATCGGCGTGAACGGTGTGGGCAAGACGACGACCATCGGAAAGATTGCCACGCAGCTTACCCGTCAGGGGAAGAAGGTCATGCTGGTGGCGGGGGATACCTTCCGGGCTGCGGCAGCCGATCAGCTGGAGATTTGGGCGGAGCGTGCCCATGCGGATATTGTCCGCCAGCATGAGGGAGCGGACCCGGCGGCCGTCGTGTTCGACGGCATTCAGGCGGCGAAGTCCCGGGGTACGGATGTTATCCTGATAGACACGGCTGGACGGCTTCATAATAAAGCGAACCTGATGAACGAGCTCAATAAGATCAGCCGGATTGTCAACCGGGAGCTGCCGGACGCTGCGAAAGAGGTGCTGCTGGTGCTCGACGGTACGACCGGACAGAACGGCTTGATTCAGGCTAAGCAATTCCAGGAAATCGCGGGCGTAACGGCCATTGCCCTGACCAAGCTGGACGGTACGGCCAAGGGCGGCATCGTCATCGCGGTGGCGGACGCTCTGCAGATTCCCGTAAAATATGTCGGCGTTGGAGAGAAGGCCGAGGACCTGATGGAATTCCAGGCGCGGGACTTCGTCAATGCTCTGCTGCAAGGAGAAGAAACATGAAGGTAGTTTTAGCAAGCAAAAATCCTCACAAGCTGGTTGAGATCAGCAAGATTACAGAGAAATTCGGAATCGAATTGGTCATGGAGTCCGAGGTGGGCGTAGATGTGGACGTGGAGGAGACCGGCGATACCTTTGAGGAGAATTCCTTCCTGAAGGCAAACGCCGTCATGAGAGCGACCGGTCTTCCTGCGCTGGCGGATGATTCCGGCCTCTCTGTAGATGCGCTGTACGGCGCTCCGGGAATTTATTCGGCACGCTCTGGCTTTGACGATTCCCTGGACGATTGGGGACGGCTGCTCCTGCTGCTGAAAAATATGAAGAACGTACCGGACGGCATGCGCCAGGGCAAGTTCGTGTGCGTGATCACCCTGGTCATGCCCGGCGGAAAGGTTATTCAGGCCAGAGGAGAAGCCAATGGCGAGATCCTGCACGCTGCCACCGGACGGAACGGATTCGGATATGACCCGATCTTCTATTACCCGCCTTTGGGAAAGAGCTTTGCGGAGCTGACGCCGGAGGAGAAAAACCAGGTCTCTCACCGAGCGGTCGCCCTGCGCGCGTTCTATGAAAAGATGAAGGAGGCAGGCTATGCTGACAAGTAAGCAACGGGCAGAGCTGCGGGCACAGGCCAATTCCCTGGATACGACGCTGATCGTAGGAAAGGGCGGCGTCACGCAGGCTCTGCTGGACGAGGCGGACAACCAGTTGATTGCCCGGGAGCTGATCAAGGGAAAGGTCCTTGAGGGCGCTATGATGTCCCCGAGGGAAGTAAGCGACGCGATTTGCGAGGCCACGGGAGCGGACGGCGTGGCCGTGATCGGGACGAAGTTTGTTATTTACCGCTTCAGCGAGAAATGCCAGCAGGCGCGCAATCAGACCGGCCGGGCCAAGCGCAAGCAGACGCCGGTCAGTAAGTCCGATCCGGTACGCAAGGGAATCCGGGCCAGACGCGCTGCGGCGAAGAAGGTCCGGGAGGAACGGAACACCTATTTCCGGCAGAAGGCCATTGACGAAGCCATTGAACGCCGCCGGGAGCGCCAGCTCAGGGGCGAGGAAACGTAAGCCAAACTGACAGACGGATTAAGCGCAGGGAGGGGTATCATGAGACGTATCGGCATTTACGGTGGAAGCTTTAATCCCCCACATATGGGGCACATTCAGGGGGCAATTCAGGGCGTAAACGGACTGAAGCTGGATAAAATGCTGCTGATTCCCGCCGGGATTGCACCGCATAAGACGCTGGCGGCCGGTTCTCCGACTGCCGAGCAGCGGCTGGAAATGACGCGCCTGTGCGTTCGGGCGGCCGGTGATGCGAGGCTGGAGGTGCTGGATCTGGAGATTCGGCGCGACGGTCCCAGCTATACCTATGAGACGGTGGAGCAGATTCATGCCCTTTATCCGGACGCCCAGCTGTATTTGCTGATGGGTACGGATATGTTCCTTTCCTTTGCCTCCTGGCGGGAGCCGGAGCGTATTGCGAGGCTGGCGGAGCTGGCTGTGCTGTACCGGGGCGAGAGGGAGGAGACCGTCCAGGCGGAGCAATGCCGCCAGGAGCTGGAGCGGAGCGGGATTCATGCGACCCTTCTCAAAAATCCGGTGGTTCCCATTTCCTCTACCCAGCTTCGCCGGATGCTGGTGTTCCGGTGTGCATCCCCGTTCCTTTGCCCCGAGACGGAGGCGTACATTCGGAGAAACGGGCTGTACGGAACGGACCGGGACTATCGCAATCTGCCGATGGAGGAGCTGGAGAAGGTCGTGACAGGCCTTTTGAAGCCCAATCGGGTGAAGCATGTACTGGGCTGCCGGGATACAGCGGTGGCTTTGGCCCTGCGCTACGGCGCCGATCCGACGGACGCGGCCCGGGCCGGCATTCTCCATGATATCACTAAGGCGCTGGATGGTCCGCTTCAGCTGACGCTGTGCCAGGCGTACGGTGTTGGGCTGGATTCCTTCTCTCAGAACAATCCCAAAACCCTCCATGCCCTTACGGGAAGCCTGGTCGCCCGGCGCGTTTTTGGAGAAAATGACGCCGTTGTGTCAGCCATTCGGTGTCACACAACAGGAAAGGCCAACATGAATCTGCTGGAAAAAATCCTGTATGTGGCGGATTATATGGAGCCGAACCGGGATTTTCCCGGGGTGGAACGGCTGCGGGAGCTGGCCTTTACGGATCTGGACGGCGCGCTTCGCCTGGGCCTGGAGATGACGCTGCATCTGCTGGAGCAGAAGGGAAGCACGGTTTCACCGGAATCGAGAGAGGCGCTGGCCTATCTTGACCGGCAGGAAAAAGAAGCTTTATAATACTTTCCAAGAAAGGAAACGATCGATATATGCATACTGCAAGAGAGGTCGCCCTTGCGGTGACCAAAGCCCTGGACGAGAAAAAGGGGCAAAATATAAAGCTGCTGAAAATCGACAAAGTCAGCAGTCTGGCAGACTATTTTCTGATCTGCACAGGCACGTCCAACACCCATGTAAAAACGCTGTGCGATTACGCGGAATACACGCTGGAGCAGCTTGGGGAGCCTATGCTGGGCCGGGAGGGACACCGGGGGAATTCCTGGGAGCTGCTGGACTTCGGCTCTATTGTCGTCCATGTATTTACGGAGGAAGCCAGAAAATTTTATGACCTGGAACGGTTGTGGGCCGATGCGGAGGCCGTGGACCTGAAGGGCCTGATCATCAGTGAGGATTAACCGGCTGCGGACAGCGGGATGAAAAGAGGGCTATGCAATGAACTATGATTTTGCCGCCATTGAGAAAAAATGGCACCAATACTGGCAGGAACACGATACCTTCCACACGGATGTGTGGGATTTTTCCAAACCGAAATACTATGTGCTGGATATGTTTCCCTATCCGTCCGGCGTAGGTCTGCACGCCGGACATCCGGAGGGCTATACCGCGACGGACATCATGTCCCGCATGAAGCGGATGCAGGGCTATAATGTTCTGCATCCCATGGGCTATGAGTCCTTCGGTCTGCCGGCGGAGCAGTACGCCGTCAGTACGGGAAACCATCCGAACGGGTTTACGCAGAAGAATATCGAGACCTTCTCTGGACAGCTGAAGGAGCTTGGCTTCGATTACGACTGGTCCAAGAGCATTGCGACCTCGGATCCGTCCTTCTACCGGTGGACCCAGTGGATTTTTAAGAAGCTCTATGAGGCGGGATATGCCAAGCGGATCGAAATGCCGGTGAACTGGTGTGAGGAGCTGGGTACGGTTCTGAGCAACGACGAGGTAATCGACGGGAAATCCGAGCGGGGCGGCTACCCGGTCGTGAAGAAAAATATGATGCAGTGGGTCATTGACCAGCCGGCGTTTGCAGAGAAGCTGCTGGAGGGACTCCAGGAGATCGACTGGCCGGAATCCACCAAGGAAATCCAGAGGAACTGGATCGGCAAGAGCACCGGCGTGGAGGTGGATTTCAAGCTGGTAGGCGGCGGAGCGTTTTCCATCTTTACAACCTGCATCGAAACGATCTACGGCATTACCTTCATGGTGCTGGCTCCGGACGGAAAAATCGTTCAGGAGCTGATGGACCGGATTGAAAATAAGGAAGAGGTTCAGGCATATATCGCGGAGGCCGTGAAAAAGAGCGACATGGACCGCACGGAGCTGAACAAGACCAAGTCCGGCTGCCCGCTGAAGGGCGTTTATGCCATTAACCCGGTCAACGGCAAGCAGGTTCCCGTCTTTATCGGGGATTTTGTCCTGGCAAGCTACGGAACGGGTGCGGTTATGGCGGTTCCGAGCCATGATCAGCGAGACTTTGAATATGCCCAGGTACACCACATCCCCATGATTCAGGTCATTGACGGTGGGGATGTGACGGAGCACGCCTTTGAGAAGCAGGACTATCTGGGCAAGGGCTGCCGCCTGATCAACTCCGAGGAATTTACCGGCATGACCGTGGAGGAGGCCAAGGAGGCCATTACGGACAAGCTGGAAAAGATGGGCGTGGCCCGGCGGAAGAACAACTACCGCTTCCGGGAGTGGATTTTTGCCCGTCAGCGCTATTGGGGAGAACCGGTGCCCTGCGTGTATACGGATGACGGCAAGATTTACTTCCTGCCGGATGAGGAGCTGCCGCTGGTCCTGCCGGAGCTGGAGGATTACAAGGGCCACAATGGTCAGGCTCCGCTGGAAAATGCGGTGGAGTGGAAAAAGTATGACTGTCACGGGGTCCACGGTGTCCGGGAGACATCGACCATGCCCGGCTCGGCAGGCTCGTCCTGGTACTATATGCGCTATATCGACCCGAAAAACGACAAGGTTTTTTGCGATCCGGAGCTTTTGAAGCACTGGATGCCCGTGGATCTGTATGTGGGCGGCCCGGAGCACGCTGTGGGGCATTTGATTTATGCCCGTATCTGGAACCGCTTCCTGTATGACCAGGGCCTGTCTCCCGTGAAGGAGCCGTTCCACAAGCTGGTTCATCAGGGCATGATCCTGGGTGAGAACGGTATCAAGATGGGCAAGCGCTTCCCGGAGTTTGTGGTCAATCCCAGCGATGTTGTGCGGGAGTACGGCGCCGACACGCTGCGGCTTTATGAGATGTTTATGGGACCGCTGGAGGTTTCCAAGCCGTGGAGTACATCCGCCGTGGCGGGCGCGAAGAAGTTTATTAACCGGATTTGGAATTTCTTTACGGAAAGCGCCAATCTGGTGGATGCAGACGACGGCCGGCTGACGAAAATTTATCACCAGACGGTCAAGAAGGTCACGTCGGATTTTGAGGCGCTGGCATTCAACACCGCGATTGCCCAAATGATGGTCTTTGTCAACGAGGTCTACAAGGTCGGAACCTGCCCCAGAGCGTATGCAGAGGGCTTCATCAAGATGATTTCCTGCATCACGCCCCATGTCGGCGAGGAAATCTGGCAGATCCTGGGACACACGGATACCATTGCTTATGAGAGCTGGCCCACCTACAGCGAGGAAAAGTGCAAGGACAGCGAGGTAAACATCGCGGTGCAGGTCAACGGCAAGATGCGCGGCACGGTCCGGATGGAGGCAGACCTGGACAACGAGTCGGTCGTCGCAAATGCAATGGCCGATGAGAAGATCGCAAAATTCCTTCAGAAGCAGGGCGGCAGCCTGGTCAAGACGATCGTGGTAAAGAACAAGCTGGTAAACCTGATTGTAAAATAAGAGGAGAGAAAAATGGACAATCATGCGTGGTTCCGGCAGGCCGGTTACGGTATGATGGCGCACTGGGGCCTCTATTCCCTGCTGGCGGGAGAATACCGCGGGCGCAGGGTGGAGGACTATGCGGAGTGGATTCAGAGCTATATGGCCATACCCAACGCCGAGTACCGGGAGCTTTGCCGCAGCTTTTGTCCTGTGTATTTTTCTGCGGATGAGTGGGTGCGTCTGGCGAAGGACAGCGGGATGCAGTACCTTGTATTTACCGCCAAGCACCATGACGGCTTTGCTATGTTCCGCTCCCGGGCGGATGCCTTTAATGTGGTAGATGCCACGCCCTTTGGCAGGGATGTGGTGGAGGAGCTGGCGAATGCCTGCGCCCGGCATGGCCTGCGGTTTGGCCTGTACTATTCCCAGGAGCTGGACTGGCATCACCCCCACGGCGGTGGATATGATAATGATGCGTATTGTTCCGGTGTGTCCTGGGACAACAGCTGGGATTTCCTGGACCGGGAGAACAAGCACTTTGAGATTTGTTTTCAGGAAAAAATCAAGCCGCAGGTCGAGGAAATCCTCACGCAGTACGGCGACCTGTGCCTGATCTGGTTTGACGTCCCGCACACCATTTCGCCGGAGCAGAGCCGGGAGCTGTATGCGTTGGTGAAAAAATATCAGCCGGACTGTCTGATTAACTCCCGCCTGGGAAACGGCGCCTATGACTATGTATCCCTGGGAGACAACGAGTACCCCCAGGAACCGCCGAAGGGGGCGGAACAGGCAGATCCCAATAGCCTCAACGGCTACAAGGTATCTCCTTATGGGCTTTACGAAACGCCCGGCACGCTGAACAGTTCCTGGGGCTTCAAGTATTTTGACCAGGACTGGATTTCCGCCCAGACGGTGGCGGAGCGCAGGAGGAAGCTTCATGCAAAGGGCGTGAACTATCTGCTCAATGTTGGCCCGGACGGATTGGGCAGAATTCCCTCTTTTTCAAAGGACATTCTGCTGGAAGCTGCAAAAATCTATGGTTAATGGGGTATATTTTTCCATATTGAGCAAAAGATACAAAATTCCTCTTGACAACAGGCGAAAGACGGCATATAATAATCAAGCCGAATGGCCTGAATGCATCCTGGATTGAGCCGGATGCCGTCGGAGGGAGGGAAAAACATGTCTGAGATTCGCGTAAAGGAGAATGAGTCTCTTGAGAGCGCTCTGCGCCGCTTCAAGCGGAGCTGCGCCAAGGAGGGCGTCATTGCCGAAGTCAAGAAGCGCGAGCATTATGTCAGCCCCAGCCTGAAGCGGAAGCAGAAGTCTGAAGCTGCCCGCAAGAACAAGAGAAAGTTTTACTAATCCCTCTTGAATATGCTCTGAGCCGCCCTGCATCAGCAGGGCGGTTTTTCATGCGTCTTGTGCGGAAAACGACGTCCCCAACTCCTGCCACAGTCCGATGCAGCGGGTTACGCCCAGCCCGAGGGCTTTTTCTATCAGCTGCTCCAGATCTTCCTGTGTCCGGCTCAGGCAGAATTGAACCCGGTGAGAAGAAAGCTCTGTCCTATAGTGACACAAAAGCGTGGCATCCCGGTGCGGCAGGGGCGGGGAAAAGGCATGTGGACGTACTGTGCGGCTGACGCCGCCCTCAGACAGCGTCAGGGTTTGGGCATCCAGGGCAGCCTCCAGCCAAAGCTTCCGTCCCTGCCAGGGGGCAAGATAATCCTCTGCCGGGATATGCAGCGGTACAGGGGGCAAAAAGACGGGGTGGCTTTTTTCGCCGGAGTCGTATGCCGCGCAGACGCCTACGGGGCAGGGAAGACCCTCCACCAGGGCGCGGATAAGGGGAGGATAGTCGGGATTTGATTCCTGCTCAAAATCCAACAGAAGTCCGCTGCACTGAAATTGTGTGATGACCTGCTCCAATTCCAGGAGGATGCGCTGCGGATCATGGTCACGGAGGGGCATACGGTCGTTCAAAATCAGCATGGACCGGGAGGGAAGCCGGTGGGGAAGATTGGATAGGCCGCTGCTGTAGGGAGAAAAATGGCAGGCCATCCAGGCAAGATTTTGCGTGCCGGGGCGGATGCGGGCAAATTCAGCGGCGGTTATGGCCAGATAACCCGGAAAAACCATGGACAAACGCCTCCTGCTGTGGTATAATCCATAGGAATTTATGAATGCACGGAGGCATATATGCCATTTTCCTTTTTGCCGGCGCTCATAGCGGACGATGTGACCCAGCTCACGCCGGAGCTTCTGACCCAGCGGGGGATTCGGCTGCTGATGCTGGATTTTGACAACACCCTGGTACCCTACACGACGGACACGCCGCAGGACCGGATCGTTCGCTGGATTGCGGCCATGCAGGACAGCCCGATTACGCTTTGCGTTGTGTCCAACAGCAAAAAAGACCGGGTCGTCCGATTTTGCGAGACCTATGGGATTCCCTGCATTACCCATGCCCGGAAGCCTTTCTCCAAAGGAATCCGGATGTGTATGGAGCGGTTTGCCGTTCCGGCCGGGGCGTGTGCGCTGGTGGGGGATCAGATCTATACGGATGTGCTGGGGGCAAACTGCTGCGGCGTACAGGCAATTTTGATCCGTGCGATCCATAACCATAATATTTGGCTGAAGCTGCGCCAGGCGGCGCAGACGCCGTTTATTTTTGCAGCCAGGAAAAGGAGATTAGACAGATGAAAAACATTGATAAGTACCTTTCTTTGTTGAATGGCGAGGTGGATGGCCTCCTGCTTACCAGCCGTTACAGCCGTCACTACGGCGCGCAGTTCGATATTGCAGAGGGCGTGGCAATCGTCACCAAGAAGGGCTGCCGCTACTTTACGGACAGCCGCTACATCGAGTCCGCCCAGAGCGGCATCCAGGGCTTTGACGTTTACATGGTCGACCGGGAGCATTCTTATATTACCCTGCTCAATCAGACCATCGAGGAGTGCGGCGTTAAGACGCTGGGCTATGAGGAGAACTATCTGACCGTCGCCGAATTTATGAATTACGAATCCCGGCTTCATGCGAAGCTGGTGCCGATGAACCAGGCAATCGCTTCCTTCCGCGCCGTGAAGGAGCCTTGGGAGCTGGATCGTATGCGCAAGGCCCAGGATATTACGGACGCTGCCTTTACGGAGGTGCTTACCCGCATCCGCGAGGGGATGAGCGAGAAGGAGCTGGCAGCCGAACTGATTTACTGCCTGCTGAAAAACGGCGGCGAGGGCCTTTCCTTTGACCCGATCGTGGTTTCCGGCCCCAACACCAGCAAGCCCCACGGCGTTCCCGGCGAGCGCAAAATCCAGAAGGGCGACTTCATCACCATGGACTTCGGCGTGCTGTATCAGGGCTACTGCTCGGATATGACCCGGACGGTCGCCTTTGGCTACGCAACGGAGGAAATGAAGGAAATCTACAACATCGTACTCAAGGCACAGCTGGCCGGTATTGCGGCGACAAAGGCCGGTGTGACGGGCGCTTCTGTGGACGCAACGGCACGTCAGCTGATCACCGATGCAGGCTACGGCCCCTACTTCGGCCATGGCTATGGCCACAGCCTGGGCCTGGAGATCCATGAGAATCCCGGCTGCAATACGGCGGGTACCGTTCCTATGAAGGCGGGCATGGTCTGCTCCGCAGAACCGGGAATTTATCTGCCCGGAAAGTTCGGCGTGCGCATCGAGGATGTGGTCATCTTTACCGAGGACGGATGCGAAGTGATTACCCATAGCCCCAAAAATTTGATCGTTGTGTAAAATAATCTCTTTTCCTCTTGAAAAATGAGAAATTTTCGGTTAGAATATAGCCGTGAAACTGTGTAAACAATTCGACCCGAGAGGGAGAGCAAACTAGGAGGATATTCCCATGATTTCTGTTAGCGATTTCAGAAACGGCGTCACGTTTGACATGGACGGAAAGGTGATGCAGATCATCGAGTTCCAGCACGTGAAGCCCGGTAAGGGCGCTGCGTTTGTCCGTGTCAAGATGAAGAATGTCATCACCGGCGGCGTTACCGAGACCACTTTCAACCCCAACGATAAGTATCCCACGGCCTATATCGAGCGTAAGAAGATGGAGTTCTCTTATGCCGACGGCGACCTGTATTACTTCATGGACCCGGAGACCTATGAGCTGGAGCCGATTGAGAAGGACGTGCTGGACGACGGCTTCCGCTTTGTTAAGGAGAACGATACCTGCACGATCATGAGCTATAAGGGCAGCGTGTTCGGCGTGGAGTCTCCTCGTTTCGTGGATCTGGTGGTTACCCATACCGAGCCTGGCTTCGCCGGCAACACCGCTACGAACGTGACGAAGCCTGCTACCGTGGAGACGGGCGCCGAGATCAAGGTGCCGCTGTTCATCAATGAGGGAGACAAGATCAACATCGATACCACCACAGGTGAGTACTTGGGCCGCTCCAAGGCTTAATGCAGGAGGTTTTCGTTTATGACCATTTCCGAAAAATCCGCTTATCTTAAGGGCCTGATGGATGGCCTGAAGCTGGATACCGCTTCTGACAGCGGTAAGATGTTTTCTGCCATTGTGGATTTGCTGGGGGATGTGACCCGCACGCTGTCCGACGTGGAGGAGACGACCATCGCCATTTCGGACGAGCTGGACCAGATTGAAGAGGATTTGGACGCCATCGAGGACTATATCCTCGACGACGAGGACGACGACTACGACGAGGATGACGACGACGATTACGACCTGGATGATGAGGATGAGGAAGTTGACGAGGACGAGGATTACGACTTCGGAGACGAGGATTCCATCATCTATGAGGTCCAGTGCAGCTGCGGCGAAGTGATTGACTTCGACGAGGAGACGCTGGAGGCCGGATCTATCGTCTGCCCTAAGTGCGGCGAGACGTTGGAGTTCTCCGTAGAGGACGTGGAGGACGAGGAGTAATTCCTCCGACCGGCAGACTGTGTACCCGAAGCAGGAGCTTCCTTATGG
>CAKTKB010000028.1 GCA_934569195.1 uncultured Oscillospiraceae bacterium | reverse complement strand
CGCGCGAGGGTTCAAATCCCTCTCACTCCGCCAAAAATCCCGATTTCGATGGTTTTGCCGTTGAAATCGGGATTTTTCTTTTTATACAGTTTAAAATACGGGAGCGAACTTCCGTTCAAATATTCCTGTTTCCTGCCCTGAAAAGGCAGGAACTGCTATGCGTTGCGTAGGCCATTGCGTAGGCAAAACGGGGGTTATTTCGTGCTGCCCTGCTGAGGCAATTTGTTCACCGCCTCCAACATGGGATCACAAGAAATGTGAATGTACTTTTCTGTCGTGTGGAAACTTGCGTGCCGCATGATCTTCTGAATCACGCTGGGCGGGATCTCCGCCAGCGTCAAGACCGTTGCGGCAGTATGCCGGCAGGAGTAGGGGGTAAGCCTCCGGCAACCGGCACGCTCCAAGGTTTCATAGTAGACGGAATAGAAATTGTCCTTGTTGATGCGGATCAGCTTTTCTCCTTCGGTGTGGTCGCAGAGATCGGCCAGAACAGGGAGAATGAAGTCTGCCAGCACAATAGGCGTTTCACGCCGTGTGGCCGTCTTTAATCCGGCACCGATGATCTTCTTGCCCTTCCAATCAATATTGGATTTGCGGGCCTCCAGCAGCTCACCAGGCATCATTCCGGTGTAGATCATAAGCAGTATGTACCCGGTCCACCAGTTACCGCCGGTGTAGTCCGTCCAGAGCCTGGCAATCTCGTCAGAATGGAATGGCTGCTGCTCCTTGGCATTCAGTGCCGGCAGCTCGATATATTTGGACAGATTATCATGTACATACTGATCCGGCAGGGCAAGTTGAGACAGTTTGGATAGAAGGTCCTTCAGATCCCGGGCGGTGTAATAGGTGTCGGCATTGGAATCAACGGCGTTTTGAAGGTCGAAGGTTCTCAAGGCGTCAATTTTCCAATATGCCAGGCTTTCCAGCTTCTTCCAGGCAATCTCATATTTTTCCTTCCGGGAATCCGATAGCTTCAGAAATTTCTTACTGGTCCGGTAGATTTTCCACAACTCACTCAGAGACGGTGCCCGCTGCGGCGGTTCGGCCTTGAGGGTAGGGAGGTATTCCATGGCTTCTTTCTTTGTTTTAAACCCGCCTTTGGTAGGGCGGATGGTCTTCCGTTTGCCATCCGGCAGGATGACATAACCGAGGACGACCGCACATTCCCAAGTCTTGCCTCTGCGATATACGGACCCGGTGCCGTTGGGTCGGCTATGGGCAGAGCGCTGACGCTGCTGGACGATTTGCTTCTTTCCACAGGCCGGGCAGAAGATGGCACCACTGGGGAGTTCTGCTCCGCATTTTATACAATTCATGTCTTGCCTTTCCGGGGCGAATATGCTACCATAAAAGGGTAGACGGCCCCTATCTTGATGGGTGAGGGCTTCTGCACGCCGCTTTCCGACTGGTACTCGGAAGGCGGCATTTTTTATTGGTGAGAGTTCATTTTTTGAATAGCTGTATTCATCCAAGAGCGATCCCAAAGAAGAACACCAGTTTTTTGGGCACATTCCTTTCCACCCTGAGTGAAAGTGGAATTTGTCATAACAGCTGCAATTTGACAATTATACATTGTTTTCCCGGTGTTGGCTTCTTGTATGGGCGTGTTTCCGAGAGGGGAACTATAGCATTTGCACTGTATTGCGTAACGAATACCATCCTTTTGTGCCAGAATATCTATACCCTGGTCACCGCTGCCTTTTGTTACCTCAACATTGCTATATCCAATATGAGACAAAATGTTTGCACAGTAATATTCAAACTCATGCCCTTCCATCTTGTCAATATTAGCCATGATATCCTCAGTAGGCAAATTGGAGAAGGCATTTGATAAACCAGCTGAATACTTGACTTTAGCTACTGACTGGTCAGCAAGTACTGCTGTTCCTGGGCTAAAACGGCAACGGCAGGCATCAATGCTATGTATGAATGATTCTGCAGCGCGCTGTTGGAATTCTAAGCTGTTCTTATATTTACCATGGATTTCGGATATTGTATGATTTTCTGCCCGGACGATTGCGTCACACAAATGCAACTGAAACTCGTCTTTCAATGTGTAATAGTCTAGAGACGGATACCCTTTCAAATTAGCTTTTGGCAATAGTTGCAGTTTAGAAAAGCCATCTAGCGCCTTATCGTAATACTCGACGAAAAGTGAAACGTTTGTAACATTATTACACAGGTCAGCAGAAATCTGAATATCAGATAATATTTTACTGGCTAATTCCTGCTGCTTTTTTTGAGATTTTGGAACAACAAAATCGACGCCTTCTTTTGGGGGTATCGCCAGAGACTGATTCTGCTTGTTTGTGGTATAATATTTACAGAAGGTGAACCCGCTGAAAATGGAAAGAGCAATAGGTGCTACGATAAGAATAATGCTATACCAAGTAGGAAGAACTTTCATGTCGGATGGAAAGATGAGCGCAGCTGTGATTAGAAGTACACAGAATACTGAGATATATACGAGGAATGCGACGAGAAGACTGAGCAAAGTTGCACCCAATTTCCTTTTTTTCTTTGCCATTGTACCACCTTCTTATTTATAATAACTAAAAATATAATTCCGCTGCCACATTTCCGTATGTGTACAGGCAAACGGCTTTCTTGATCAGATCTTCGGTCACGCCGAAGAAATCGGCCAGCTCCCACGGCTCGGTATACCCGGCGGCAATGGCTTCATTCAGGTCTGACTTTGGGATCAGCCGGCGCACGGACCACTTGTCCGCACGGTTTTCGTGCCGCTGGCGGGAATCCACCGCTGTATGACGGCTGTAAAAGCTGCCAGTCACGCAATGGCCCAGCTCGTGGGCCAGGTGAGTACGCTCCTCCGCCTCTGTGAAGTTGTGGCCCTCATCCATGCCGATGTAACAGGTCCCGTCTTCTTCTTGGATGGACAAGGACCCTGTTTCCGGCAGGGAGAATGGGATGACCTCGATCCCCCGGCGCTCAGCCAGACGATAGAGGGAGCGTAGTTCCTTCATGGTCAGCCCTCCTTTTTCTGCTCCTCCCGGCGCTTCACGAAGGCTGCGAAGCTGCGCACCTCATCATACATGGAATCGGTGATTTCGCCATCGCCGCCGAAAAGGGCAAATTTAATATCGTCATCAGTTACATTGCGCTCGCCTTTGGCGGGCGCTTTTTCTATATTTTTTCTAGCTATATCGTCTGCAATGATCTCAGATGCGGTATCAAAATCTGCAAGAGATAACGGAGAAACGCCAAGTGCAATAGCGATCTTAACTAGTTTATCCGTCGGTATTTTTTCGGTTCGGCCGGTTGCATAGCGTTGCAAAGTGGACTTGGGAATTCCGGTTCGTGTGGATAGCTCCCCATAAGAAATATTCTTTTCCTCTAATATAGCTCGGATGCGTTCAGATATTTCGTCCATTTTTGTGGCCTCCTCCAAGTGCAAAACGATTCTATCAGTAGTATACTACGGGTGGCCCAAAATTGCAACACAAAAGACAAAAAATTTTTGCCATCGTCCCAAAAATGAGTTGACAACAGCTAATATGTATGTTAGTATTTTATCGTCCCAAAAATGAAACGAGCAAAAGAGGTGAAGATAATGCAGGTTAACAAGCTCAAGAGCAGAATTGTGGAGGCTGGGTACACACAAAAAAGTTTGGCAAAGGCTATGGGAATCTCAAAAAATACGCTAAACTCAAAGATAAATGGGAAAACGCAGTTTAATCTAAAGGAAGTTAACACGCTATGTGAACTCCTTGCAATTTGCGCACCAGAAGAAAAGGCACAAATTTTTTTAATCTGCTCGTCCCAATAATGAGACGCCCGGGGAGCGACGCTATGGCGTGCGTTAGAAAGGAGGCTGTTTTTAGTACGCCCTAAGGATACCACACAGCATGTCCCATAAGTGGGACAGAAAGGAGAAAAATTGTGAACCATTCAAACACAATCGAAGAAGCATTGCGGACGCAGACCGTTGTGGCACTGGTGGAGTTTATTCAGCGTGCTGCCAGCGAAAAAGCAACCCCCGAAGAGGTGGAAGCTCTTCCAGGGGTTGCCGGGGTCCTAATGGCCTACTTTATAGCCCATTAGTCATTGGTGCCTGCTGCCAGATCACGGATTTTCTGATAAATGGCTTCATAAAACTCTCCAATCAGTTTTCCGCTTTCTGCGTCAACAGGACGGACCTGCATATTGCTCATGCAGGCAACGACAATTTCCTTGGCTGCATCCAAGGCATAGCGATTTTCTCGTTCCATTTGTTTCACCTCCTTTCAATGTCATTATAAACGTGTGAGTGGTGAAACGCAATTCACAAAGAAAGGAAATTTATATGACAGTAGAAGAAATTCGGGCGAGTGATAAGCTCTTTCTTTCGCCTGCAGACGTTGCGAAGGTCCTGGGGTCCGATCCTCAGACCGTGCGCTGCACAGCCGTTCAGCGGCCGGAGCTGCTGGGATTCCCGTTCACATTTTCCGGCAATCGTATGAAAATCCCCAGAATCCCGTTTCTGAGATTCCTGGGAGAGAACATTTGAAAAGGAGTTTTATCATGGAAAATTACATTGCGGTTCCCAGAGCAGCCGCAGAGGCTGCCCGGGAGTGCCGGGAGTTCCGCCACCTGGCAGAGGCCACAGACCGCCGCATCGAGGCCGCTTGCAAGTCCGCAGAGGCCGTGAGAGCGGCCCAGGAAGCCCGGGCTAAGAAGTTAGCCCGGATCCAGAGAAAGCAGGAGCAGAGTCTCCGGCGCTGCCTGGGCTACGGCGTGGCCGGCACCCTGACCTTCAGGGCCGTCCAGCTGGGCCTGGTGGACCTCCGGCTGTCCCTGGTCATCGTCGGGGGCCTGCTGGTGGCCCTGGGCTTTAACCTGGCCGAGGCTGTGAGACTGGACAAGGAGAGCAAGAAATGCTGAAAATCGAGGTGAACAACGGAAAGGCCACCATCCGCGGCGAAAATAACCTGATCGGCATTTGCGCCGACCTTTGCACGATCATTGACCTCATCCACACGGAGTTTGTCACCAAGGACCCAACCCTGGGAAAGGCCTTTTGGTACACGCTGACCGCAGCGCTGGACGATAAGGGGACGCCCCTGTGGTCCGGTAACACGGCGGCCATGGCAGGGGCGCAAATCGTGTTCGGCCAGGACAAAGAAAAGAGCCGCCCGGATGCTGGCACATCCAAGGCGGCAAGGTAAATAACACCACGCTTATTATACGATGAGCAGAAAGGAATTGCAAGATGGACCCTGTAAAAATTGCCAGCCTTGAGCTGGAAAACGTCAAGCGTATCAAGGCCGTGCGCTTGATCCCCACAGAAAACGGCCTGACTGTGATCGGAGGCAACAACGGCCAGGGGAAAACCTCTGTCCTGGACGCCATTGCCTGGGCCTTAGGCGGTGACAGGTTCCGGCCCAGCGAACCGAACCGGGAAGGATCTGTAGTCCCTCCCAGAATCCGGCTGGAACTGTCCAACGGCCTTGTAGTAGAGCGCACCGGGAAAAACTCGGCTCTGAAGGTCACGGACCCCACCGGCCAGAGAGCTGGTCAGCAGCTCCTGAACAGCTTCGTGGAGGAACTGGCGCTGAATCTGCCCAAGTTCATGGAAAGCTCCGGTAAAGAGAAAGCGGGCACACTGCTGAAGATCATCGGGGTGGGAGACCAGCTGGCGGCGCTGGAATTTAAAGAGAAGCAGCTGTACAACCAGCGCCTGGCAATTGGCCGCATTGCGGACCAGAAGGCCAAGTTCGCCAAGGAGATGCCCTTCTATGACGGCGTCCCTGAAAAGCCTGTATCTGCCATGGAGCTGATCCAGCGGCAGCAGGCGATCCTTGCCAGGAACGGCGAGAACCAGCGCAAGCGGGACCGACTCCGGGAGATCACCCGGGCGAAGGAACTGGCCTTTGAGAACGCCTCCCGATTGGAGGAGCAGATCCGGCAGCTCATGCAGCAGAAGGAAGCCGCACTTCAGAAATACGCCGAGGCCCAGGCGGATGAGGCCACGGCCTTTAAGACTGTGGCAGAGCTTCAGGACGAATCCACGGCGGAAATCGAGCAGGACCTCCGGAATATCGAAGCCGTCAATATCAAGGTCCGGGCCAACCTGGACCGGGAGAAGGCGGAGGAAGAGGCGGCCAACTACTCCGGCCAGTATGAAGCCATGACTGCGGAGCTGGAACAGACCAGGAAACAGAAGTACGACCTTCTGGACGGCGCACAGCTGCCCCTGGAGGGCCTTTCTGTGGAAGACGGGGAACTGACCTATTACGGCAGGAAGTGGGATGCCATGTCCAGCAGTGACCAGCTGCGGGTGTCCACGGCAATTGTCCGGGCGCTAAATCCCAAGTGCGGTTTTGTCCTGCTGGATAAGCTGGAACAGATGGATCTGCACACGCTGGATGAATTCGGCGCCTGGCTCCGGGAGCAGGGCCTCCAGGCAATCGCAACCAGAGTTTCCACCGGCGGCGAATGCTCCGTCATCATTGAGGATGGCTGCTCCGAGACGGAACCGCTGTCGCCGATGCCGGCCAAGAAATCTTGGAAGGATGGTGTCTTCTAAATGCTGAATATCACAAGCGGAAGGATCCCTAAGCCGCAGAAGGTGGTGATCTACGGGCCGGAGGGCATCGGCAAGACCACCTTCGCCTCACAGTTCCCAGACCCCGTCTTTATCGACACCGAGGGAAGTACATACCACATGGATGTGCGCCGGACCAACAAGCCGGAATCCTGGCAGGGGCTTTTATCTCTGGTGAAGCAGATTGCAGTTTCTCCTGGAATCTGCAAGACGTTGGTCCTGGACACGGCGGACTGGGCGGAAATGCTCTGTGTGAGTGCGGTATGCGCCAAATACCAGAAAAAAGGCATTGAGGACTTCGGTTATGGAAAGGGCTATGTTTTCGTGCAGGAGGAGTTCGGCCAGCTGCTCAACGCCTTTACGGATGTGATCGATGCTGGCATGAATGTGGTGATCACCGCTCATGCCAAAATGCGGAAATTTGAGCAGCCGGACGAAATGGGCAGCTATGACCGCTGGGAAATGAAGCTCAGCAAGCAGGTGGCACCCATGGTGAAAGAATGGGCCGATATGGTCCTGTTTGCCAACTATAAGACCTACGTGGTGGCGGCTGACGATAAAGGCAAAAAGCACAAGGCTCAGGGTGGCAAGCGGATTATGCACACCGCGCATCACCCATGCTGGGATGCCAAGAACCGCCACAATCTCCCGGATGAGCTTCCGCTGGAATACAGCCAGATTGCCCATTGCATCGAGCCGGCGGCTACATCTGCGCCGGTGGCTACGGCACCCGTGAATCCTGCAATGACAGCCCCAGTGAACGTTCCAAAGACTGACACGGTGCCGCCTGCGTCCGCTCCCAAGCTGGCAAATACCCCGGAGAAAGATCCTGCAGCTCCGAAAGAGGAGCAGACAAGCCCGGATATTCCACCCAAGGTCCTGGCCTTGATGAAGGGTTCCGGCGTCACGGAAAGCGCAATCCGACACATTTTCTCGAAGGTCCGTGGGTATTACCCCTATGACACGCCGTGGCCCGTGCTGCAAGCAGACGGCTTCGTAGACGGGTGGATCATCCCTCATTGGGAACAGATCGCTGAAATCGCAACGGCAGACGATGCAAACTTACCATTTTAACAGGAGGTAAAACACATGAGTGAATTGATGAACAACCCCCACGAGATCGGCTGGGACGATGAAATTACCAGTGACGGAGGCCAATATGTCCTTTTGGAGGACGGCGATTACAACTTTACCGTCACCGCTTTTGAGCGGGGCCGGTTCCCGGGAAGCGCAAAGATCCCGGCCTGCAACAAGGCGGTTTTGACCCTCAGCGTAGACACTCCGGAAGGCGCCGCTTCTGTGCGGTATGATCTGATTCTGTGGAGCAGCCTGGAATGGAAGATCGCAGAGTTCTTCCGGTCCATCGGCCAGAAAAAGTCCGGGGAGGCGTTTGTCCCCCGCTGGAATGCCGTGGTGGGAGCCAGAGGCCGGGCCAGATTCAAGACCCGAAGCTATGAAAAGGACGGGGCAAAGCGAGAGACCAACGATGTGGACAAGTTCTATGACTATGATCCCCGGTTCTTCCCCGAGACCTCCACGGCCCCTGCCCAGCAGTCCTGGAGGGATAAATTCTAATGGAACTTCGGCCGTATCAGAGTGAAGCAATTGCGGCCATTCAGGAACAGTGGCGGTCCGGCAATCGCCGGACGCTGCTGGTCCTGCCCACCGGTGCCGGCAAAACGATTGTGTTCTGCAAGCTGACGGAGGAACTGGTCCGCGGCGGGGAGCGCGTACTAATCATGGCGCACCGCGGGGAGCTGCTGGACCAGGCGGCGGACAAGCTCTACAAGTCTACGGGCCTTCGCAGTGCTACCGAGAAAGCGGAAGAGAGCTGCATTGGCTCCTGGAACCGGGTGGTGGTCGGATCCGTCCAGAGCCTGCAGCGGCCCAGGCGGTTGGACCAGTTTTCGCCGGAGTATTTCGATACCATCATTGTCGATGAGGCCCACCACGTTCTCTCGGACGGGTATCAACGGGTCCTGGAGCATTTTCCGGAGGCTCAGGTGCTGGGCGTTACGGCAACCCCGGACCGAGGCGATATGCGGAACTTGGGTCAATTCTTCGACAGCCTGGCCTATGAATACACCATGGTCCGGGCAATCCGCGAGGGGTATCTGTGCAAGATCAAGGCAGAGACAATCCCGCTGAAGCTGGACCTGACGGGTGTAGGTGTTCAATCCGGCGACTTCAAAGCGGGGGATCTGGGCAATGCCCTGGACCCCTATCTGATACAGATCGCCCAGGAGATGGCCACCCGCTGCCAGGACAGAAAGACGGTTGTTTTCCTTCCACTGGTCAAAACGTCCCAGAAATTCCGTGATATTTTGAATGAAGCGGGGTTCCGGGCGGCAGAGGTCAACGGAGAGAGCCAGGACAGAGCGGAGGTGCTTCAGGACTTTGCGGACGGCAAATATAACGTCCTGTGTAATTCCATGCTCCTGACGGAGGGCTGGGACGATCCCAGCGTGGACTGCATTGTGGTCCTTCGTCCCACGAAGGTCCGAAGCCTGTACTGCCAAATGGTAGGGCGGGGGACCCGGCTGTTTCCGGGAAAAGAGCATTTGCTTCTCCTGGATTTTCTGTGGCATACAGAGCGGCACGAGCTATGCCACCCGGCGGCACTCATCTGTGAGAATGCCGAAGTAGCCGAGAAAATGACGGAGAACATTGCGGAGGCCGGCTGTCCCGTAGATATTGAGGAAGCCGAGCAGACGGCCAGTGAGGATGTCGTTGCCCAGCGTGAGGAGGCTCTGGCAAAGAAACTCTCCGAAATGAAGGCAAAGCGCCACAGGCTGGTGGACCCTCTGCAATATGAAATGTCCATTCAGTCGGAAGATCTGTCAAGCTACGTCCCGACCTTCGGCTGGGAAATTGGCCCGCCCTCCGAGAAGCAGCTTCAGACCCTTGAAAAGCTCGGAATCAATTCTGAGGAAATCGAATGTGCTGGAAAAGCGGCTTTGCTGCTGGATAAGCTGGATAAGCGCAGAGCCGAAGGACTTACGACCCCAAAGCAAATTCGATGCCTGGAGAAGTTCGGATTTCAGCATGTTGGGCAATGGCCATTCACAGCGGCAAAAAATATGATCGACCGAATTGCTGCCGCGGGGTGGCGTGGCGCACCACGGGGCATAGACCCCAGAACATACGATTGGAGGTCCGCAAATGGAGCAGCTTACGAATCTGGCAGAGATCCTGCAGCATATTGATCCCTCGGCGCTGAATTACCAGGAATGGTGCAGCGTCGGCATGGCACTGAAGCAGGAGGGCTATGACTGCTCCGTTTGGGACAACTGGTCCCGAAATGATTCCAGGTACCATCCCGGCGAATGTGAGAAAAAGTGGGCAGGGTTTCACGGCAGTGCCAGCCCCGTCACCGGCGGGACCATCGTACAGCTTGCCAAGGAGCAGGGCTGGTGCCCTGCATCCGGCGGGCATGAGATCGGCTGGTCTGATGAGATTGGCGGGGATGATCTGACCATCGTAGACAAGTCCTGGCTGGAAGCCAGGGAGGTACAGCCGCCCAGGGACTGGAATCCGGCCCAGGAGCTGATCACATACCTGGAGACCCTGTTTGAAGCCTCCGAGACCGTGGGCTATGTCACGGAGAGCTGGCAGAAGGACGATAAATATCTGCCAACCAAAGGTGATTATAGCCGGACAGCGGGGCAGCTCATTGAAGCCCTCAGCAAGTGTGACGGAGATATAGGTGCCGTTCTCGGCGACTATAAGCCGGAGGCCGGTGCCTGGATCCGCTTCAACCCGCTGGACGGGAAGGGTGTCAAGAACGAGAATGTGACGGATTACCGCTATGCGCTGGTGGAATCGGACACTATGCCCGTTGAGCAGCAGAACGCAATTGTTCGGGAACTGGAACTTCCTATTGCCTGCCTGGTCCACAGCGGCGGGAAAAGCCTTCATGCCATTGTCCGCATCGATGCGCCGTCCTATGACGAATATCGCAAGCGTGTGAATTACCTCTATGACGTCCTGAAAAAGAACGGAATGCCCGTAGACACCCAGAACAAAAACCCGTCCAGACTGAGCCGGATGCCGGGTGTTACCCGTAAGGGCAATAAGCAGTTTCTTGTGGACACCAACATCGGCAAGGAGAATTGGGCGGAGTGGAAGGAATGGATTGAGGGCGTCAACGATGATCTGCCGGATCAAGAAAATCTTTCGTCTGTCTGGGATGATCTGCCGGAGCTGGCACCCTGTCTCATTGAAGGGGTCCTCCGCCAGGGGCATAAGATGCTCCTGGCGGGGCCGTCGAAGGCCGGCAAGTCCTTCGCTCTGATCGAACTCTGCATTGCTATTGCCGAAGGTCGGAAATGGCTGCAATGGCAATGCACCCAGGGAAAGGTCCTGTACGTGAACCTGGAGCTGGATCGGGCCAGCTGTCTGCACCGCTTCAAAGATGTGTACACGGCAATGGGCTGGACCCCCAGCAACCTTCAGAATATCGACATTTGGAACCTCCGTGGTAAGTCCCTTCCCATGGACAAGCTGGCGCCGAAGCTCATTCGACGGGCATTGAAGCAGAATTATATCGCCGTGATAATCGACCCTATTTACAAAGTCATCACCGGCGATGAGAACAGCGCTGACCAAATGGCGGCGTTCTGCAATCAGTTCGATAAGGTCTGCACGGAGCTGAGCTGCGCCGTGATCTACTGCCACCATCACTCTAAGGGTGCCCAGGGCGGCAAAAAGTCCATGGACCGGGCTTCTGGCTCCGGCGTATTTGCCCGAGATCCTGACGCCCTCCTGGATCTGGTGGAACTGGAACTGACGGATGAGATCATCAAGCAGCAGGAGAACAATGCGGCGGCAAAGGCATATTTGAGCTGGATCGAGAAGAATCAACCCTCCCTTATGAAAGAGGTGTCCCAGGACGATGCTTGCAGCGCTGCAGCGTTGTGGAATTTGATCAAGGATAAACTGAGCGGGTGGAAGATCGAAGCGGCTGAGAGCTGCGCAGAGGCTGCCAGAGAAACAGCCAGGGTGGTCACTGGGTGGCGTATAGAAGGTACCCTTCGGGAATTCCCGAAGTTCCCGCCGGTGAACCTGTGGTTCCGGTACCCTGTGCATATCACGGATGACAGCGAGGTTCTGGGCGATCTGAGCGCCGATGGCGGTGCCCCCAACTGGCAAAAGGCGCAGCGCGGCCGCAAGGAAAAGGCCGAGCTGAACCGCCGTAGTCAGGAGCAGGAGTTCGCTGACGCTGTGGCAAACTGCTGCGCCGGGGAGCCTCCCACGGTGAAGGATTTGGCTGAATGGTACGCCGAAACGGGCAAAGGAGTGTCGGAACGGACTATCAAAAGACGGGCCGAAAAGTTCGGATTTTTCCTAGATCGCAATACCGGGAAGATTCTGAAAAAAGAAAGTGAAGGACAGACAACACTATAAATTCATTGTCCTGGCTGGACGGTCACAACTATAAAAAATGTTGTCCTGACTGAATCGGCACATTGTCACGACTAGAATTTTCTTGTCCTGACCGGACAGTCATGACTATAAAAACCCTTGTCCTGTCTGGACAGGACAAGGGTCCCCTCCTACGGAGGGGAGTATGTTGTCCGTGTCGTCACGTTCGGACGGTAGGACAAGGGCTAATGAGCCGCCCTTGTCCCCTACCGAACATGACGTGACAATGCGAAAATGTCACAGGCTCAAAAAAGTTGAAAATTTGAGGTGATGAAAAATGCAGAGTTTTTTCCTCTCGATGATCCCGCCCACGGTGACCCACCAAGAGAAGCGCTGGCGTGTGGTGGATGGAAAGCCGAAGTCCTATGAATCAGCAGAGCTGAAAAACGCTCGGGCAAAGCTCCGGGATCATCTGGCGGCGCACCGGCCGGCGGCACCCATGACGGGCGGAGTGCGGCTGGTGGTGAAGTGGTGCTTCCCCGGAGGCTCCCACAGAGATGGCGAGTACCGGATCACGAAGCCGGACACCGACAATCTCCAAAAGCTCCTGAAGGATGTTATGACGGAGCTGGGGTTCTGGAAGGATGATGCGCTGGTGGCGTCGGAGATCGTAGAGAAGTTTTGGGCAGAGGTCCCCGGCATTTACATCCACATGGAGGAGTTGACATGAGCAAGCTGATGGACATTGACGAGTTGGAAGATCTGGCGTTTCGGGGGGCGCCGGCTCCGGATCTGGACAGCATGGCGCAGATCAACCTCTTCCAGGCGTTCCGCGGCTTATACCGATTCGCCGCTTCTGCCGGCCTCACGAAGGAGCAGGGCCGCAGAGAAAAGCAGCAGATCCTGGATGCCTATCGGGTCAACCTTTTCTTGGAGCAGCTTCACGAAAGCACGGCGGATCTTTGGGCGAGAATCGAAAAGGCGGCAACGGCATATCAGAAAGAGCCGTCCATTCAGGCAGCAGACGATCTGATCGAAGCGATTTATCAGACAAAACGAAAGGTGGATGAAAATGGAAAATAAAGAATTGCTCAACGCGCTCCGCCGCCTGTCGGTGCAGACCGGAAGCCTGGCTTGCCTGGGCTGCGGTTTTGAACACGGGTGCAGCGTCCACGGCTGCGCGATCATGCGTAAAGCGGTGGACGAGCTGGAGAAGGCCGACGGTGTACTGGACGCAGCAACGCGGGTAGCCAGAGAGTATAAAGCCCAACGAGATGCTGCTGCATGTGTGGGCGGCGAGTTTGTGGAGGTAAAGAATGCCTAAGAGAAAATGCACCGGGCTAAATTGCCCAATACGGGGTAGGTCCGTCGATCCGAAGAACTGCTCATGTACAGATATCTGCTACTACGTGTCCAGGCCAACAAACGCTGACGCTATCCGCGCTATGACGGACGAGGAGTTGTCAAGATTTCTTTGCAAAGTGATTGGGACCAATGATCCGCAAGTGTACGAAAAGAATCTACGAGTGCTTAAAGCACCGGCAGGAAGTGAGGTGAGTGCTCCGTGAAAGTCCTTATAGCCTGCGAAGAATCGCAAACCGTGTGCAAAGCGTTTCGTGCGCGAGGACATGAGGCGTACTCCTGCGATATCCAAGAGCCGTCTGGGGGGCATCCTGAGTGGCATGTACTGGGCGACGCGCTCAAGGCCATAGAGGGGGGCAAATAACCACCATGGACGGACAGACACACGACGTAGGCCGGTGGGACTTGCTGATTGCGCATCCGCCTTGCACGTATCTGAGCAATGCAGGGGCACGTCACCTGTGGCGCGGAGGCCAGCTTCAAGCGGACCGGGTCATGCAGGGGATTCAGGCGCGGGATTTGTTTATGCGTTTTCTATGGGCGGACATCCCGAAAATTTGCGTGGAAAACCCTGTCCCAAGCAAGGTGTTTGCACTGCCGAGATACACGCAGACGATTGAGCCGTACCAATTCGGGCACCCGTACACAAAAAGGACGTGCCTTTGGCTCAAGTCATTGCCGCCGCTGAGAGCAACGAAAATTGTGGCCGCTGAAAGAACATGGTGCCCGTCCGGGACCTACTCTCACAAGCACGGAGAGGCCCACAGAGGCATGTTTACGACGGACAGAGCAAAACAACGCGCAAAGACCTTTCCCGGCATCGCAGAGGCCATGGCGGAACAGTGGGGAGGGGTACCATGCGAATAGCCCGAGTATTCCCCACAAAAACCTCCATGTCACCCACTGACCCGCTGGCATTCTTCGGCCCGCCTACCCTGGATTCTATGGCAGCGGAGCCGGAAGCGGTACATATTAGCGTGACCTTTTCCTGGGATATTCCCGAGGTGGACGACCTGTACTACCAGTGGCAAATGCTGGGCGTTCCAGTGGAGGTCGGCGGCCCCGCTTTTGGCGACCGCATGAGCGAGAGTTTTACGCCAGGGCTGTATCTCCGGGAGGGCATGGTCATTACAAGCCGGGGCTGCCCGAAGGAATGCTGGTTTTGCGACGTTGGTAAATGCGCAAGGGGGCAGGTGATCGAGCTGCCGGTGCAAGACGGGTGGAATGTCC
>CAKTKB010000027.1 GCA_934569195.1 uncultured Oscillospiraceae bacterium | reverse complement strand
AGCCCGAGGTTCCCATGCCCACCAGCGAGCTTGGGGCGCCTGCCGTAGTGGGGTGATGGGCATGATTGTACAGTTGGATCATGTTTATAAGGATTATTTGCGGGGCAAGGAGCCGGTCCCGGTGCTGAAGGACATTTGCCTGTCGGTGGATAAGGGGGAGTACCTTGCCATTATGGGGCCGTCCGGCTCCGGAAAGACGACCCTGATGAATCTGCTGGGCTGCCTGGACGTGCCGACCCGGGGAAGCTATGCCCTGGATGGACGCCGGGTGGATGATCTGGACGACAATGCCTTGGCGGAGATTCGGAATCGGTACATCGGTTTTGTGTTTCAGAACTTCTATCTGCTGCCCAAAATGACGGCGCTGGATAATGTTGCGCTGCCGCTGCTCTATGCCGGGGTCCCGCAGAAGGAGCGCAGAGAGCGGGCGCGGGTGGCCCTGGAATCGGTGGGACTGGGAGAGCGCGTTCAGTTTCTTCCCAACCAGCTGTCCGGCGGCCAGTGCCAGCGGGTGGCAATCGCCCGGGCAATCGTGGGAAATCCTCAGCTGCTCCTGGCGGATGAGCCTACGGGCGCACTGGATACGGTGGCAGGCAACCAGATTATGGAGATTTTCCGGCAGCTCAGCGATCGGGGCATGACGATCATCATGATTACCCACGAGCCGTCCATTGCCGCCTGCGCCGATAAAACCTATCACATCCTGGACGGAAGCCTGATAACCAAGGGACAAGAGGAGGCGTAAAGCGGATGAAAAGAAAAAAGAAGCTGGTATGGATACCGGTGGCAGCGGCGGTCCTGGCGGTAGTGATTGGGGTCGTGGCTGTGCTCCAGCCGGGGAAGGCCAGAACGCCCGTGTATGTCTACCGCATTTCCGACGGCCTGATTGGTATGACGGATTATTACGAAAACAGCGCGGAGAGCTATGGCGAGGTAACGACGGACCGGATTCAGCCGGTCTACCTGACCGATACCCAGACGGTTACCAACGTGGCGGTGAAGGAAGGGCAGTCCGTGAAGAAGGGCGACGTGCTCTTTACCTACGACACCACCCTCTCGGAGCTTCAGCTGGAGCGGAAATCCCTGTCTATCCAGCAAATGAAGCTGAACCTGCAGACGGCGCAGAAGGAGCTGACGGTCATTAAGGGCTACCGGCCCATTTCTTACCGCCCGACCACGCCCACCAAGGCGACCACATCCGATCCCAAGCAGAATGGCCTGGGCCTGAACGTGGACAAGGTGGACCACTTGATTTACTCCGGTACGGGATCGAGCGCACTGAAGCCCAAGTATTGCTGGCTGCGTTCCACCGCCATGGTGGATGAAGCCATGATGGAGGAGCTGTTTACCGGCGTCAAGGGTACGCAGGTGTATGTGGTGTTCCAGCACACGCAGAAGGATGCCGGAGACGGCGACGTGGTCGCGGAATACGGCGTACTGCTGGTGCGGACAAAAGTAGAGACGCCTGAGGACCCCACGGATCCGCCGACTGATCCCACCGATGAAACGACCGAACCGTCGACCGAACCTACAGAGGACCCGTCGACTGATCCCTCCGAAACAACCGCACCGACCGAGTCTACGCCTGGCGATACGCAGACGGGACAGGAGGACCAAGCACAGACCTATACCGCTCAGACGGGGATTGCAGTCCAGGCGGAGCCGCAATACACCTATAAGATGAGCTTTTTTGAGCCGCCGGAGCAGCAGCCGGATACGCCGGACCCGACGGAGCCTGCGGATAACGTAGACTGGAATTCCGGCTACACGGCTTCGGAAATTGCCGCCATGCGGAAGGAAAAGGAGGAGGAGATTCAGACCCTCACCTTTGATATCAAGATGGCGGAGTCGGAGTACAAGATCATGCAGAAGGAAGCGGACGACGGCAAGGTCACGGCGGAGTTTGACGGCGTAGTCGTGGGCATTCTGGACCCCACGGAGGCGCGGCAGAACAACCAGCCCCTGCTGCGGGTGTCCGGCGGCGGTGGCTTCTACGTGCAGGGAACCGTCAGCGAGCTGGCTCTGAACACCGTTTCTGTCGGCCAGGAGGTACAGGTGACCTCCTGGGATACCTGGGAGACCTACACGGGTACGGTTTCGGAGATCGGGCAGTACCCGGTGGAGTCGGACACGGGTTACTACGGCAGCGAAAATGTGACGTACTACCCGTATAAGGTGTTTATCGACGGGGACGCGAACCTGCAGGACGGCTACTATGTGTCCATGGTGCTGACCGGGAATCAGGAGGACGGCTCCGGCATGTACCTGAACAGTGCGTTTGTCCTGTCCGAGAAGGACGGAAGCTATGTGTACGTCCGCGGAGAGGACGGCCTGCTGGAGAAGCGGCCGGTGCAGACGGGGAAAACGCTTTGGGACAACTATGTGGAGATTTGCAGCGGACTTTCCTCTGAGGACGCCGTTGCGTTCCCCTACGGCCGGGACGTGCGGGAGGGTGCTCCCACCCAGGACGGCGACTATGATACGCTTTACGGCGGCGTCTAAGGAGGCAGAGAATGGAAAATATCAGATTGGCATTTCAGGGCATCTGGGGGCATAAGCTGCGCTCCTTCCTGACGATGCTGGGTATTATTATCGGTATTGCCTCTATTATTACCATCGTTTCCACCATCAAAGGAACCAGCGAGCAGATCAAGCAGAATCTGATCGGCTCCGGCAGCAATGTCGTAACGGTGCAGCTTTATCAGGGCAGCAGCGCATATGACATGAGCTATAATGACGTACCGGCGGAGGTCCGGGTGATTCCGGAGAGCCGGCGGGCGGAGCTGGAGGCGCTGCAGGGGGTGGACCGGGTGTCCTTCTACACCCAGCGTCAGTGGAGCAGCAACATTACCGCAGGAACGGCCTCCTTTGACGGGAGCTGCTACGGTGTGGACATGGCCTTTTTCCAGGTTATGAGCTACGAGGTCACCTACGGCCGGAACTTCCAGCAGAGCGATTTTGACAACTACCGCAAAGTTATGATCCTGGACAAAAAGGCTGCCGCGACGCTGTTCAGACAGTCGTACCCGGTGGGAAAGAGCGTTGAAATCAACGGAGAACCCTATACCGTGATCGGCGTTGTGGAGCCAATAGAGCAATTCCAGCCGGTGATCAATTCCATGGAGGACTACCAGATGTATGTGGATACCTCCGGCGGCGCGGTGTATATCCCCAGTGCGGTCTGGCCGGTGTCCTACAAGTTTGACGAGCCGCAGAATGTTGCGGTGAAGGCCACCGGTACGGATGATATGACCCGCGCAGGTAAAAACGTGGCGGATGCGCTGAACAAGACCCAGATCATTTCCACGGGCACGTCCGTGCAGCCCGTAGGGGAAAATTCTGCGGAGAATGCTGTGGAGGACGGTGTGACGCCGGCAGACGACAGCCAGGGAAGCGCGTTTGCCTATCGCAGCGAGGATTTGCTGCAGCAGGCACAGCAGCTCCAGGAAATGAGCAACTCCACCAATCAGCAGCTGATCTGGATTGCCAGCATATCGCTGCTGGTAGGCGGCATCGGCGTTATGAACATTATGCTGGTGTCGGTTACGGAGCGGACCAGCGAGATCGGTCTGAAGAAGGCGCTGGGAGCCAAGAAGCGCAGAATCCGCAGACAGTTCCTTACGGAGGCTGCGGTGCTGACCAGTCTGGGCGGCATTGTGGGCGTTTTGCTGGGCATCGGCCTGGCGGAGCTGATCTCTCACACCAACAGCATTCCGGTTGCAATTTCCGTGCCGGCCATTTTGATTTCCGTGGTATTTTCCATGGTGATCGGTGTGGTGTTTGGCCTCCTGCCCGCTGTCAAGGCGGCAAACCTCAACCCCATTGAGGCCCTCCGCAGAGACTGACCGGGCATATAGGAAAATTTGAAAGAGACGCCGTTTTGCATTCAGCAAAGCGGCGCTTTTTCGGGCAGACCGGTTGCGTTTCGGGGAAATTTGCGTTATGATATACAAAAGGAGATGCGTGTATGGAGTTATATATCAAGCAGCGCGTTTTTGCCTGGACGGATACCTATGACGTATATGATAAAAATGGCGAAGCACGGTATTTCGTGAAAAACGAGGTGCTTTCTCTCGGACATCAGATTCATGTGTACGACAAGCAGACCGGGCGGGAGCTTGGCTCCATCCACCAGAGGCTGTTCACCTGGCTGCCGACCTTTGAAATTGTCATAGACGGCCGGGTGTGCGGGACGGTGCGCAAGGAATTTTCTCTGTTCATTCCCCACTACAGCGTGGATTTCCGCGGATGGGAAGTGGAGGGTGATCTGATGGCCTGGGACTATCAGGTCAATCAGGACGGGCGCACGGTTATGACCATATCCAAGGAGCTGTTCCGTTGGAGCGACAGCTATGTGCTGCGCTATGACAATCCGGCGGACGAAATGCCGGGGCTGATGCTGGTGATCGCAATTGACGCGGCTAACTGCGGGAAATAGGAGAGAAAATATGGAAAAAATTACGAGCTTTACGGTGGATCACATTCGCCTGGTGCCGGGACTGTATGTCTCCCGGAAGGACCGGGTGGGAGATCAGACCGTTACGACCTTTGACCTGCGCATTACAAATCCCAATGAGGAGCCGGTTATGAATACGGCCGAGGTACACACAATCGAGCACCTGGGGGCAACCTATTTGCGCAACGATCCGCAGTGGAAGCAGCGTGTGCTGTACTTCGGACCCATGGGGTGCCGGACGGGCTTTTATCTTCTGCTGGCGGGGGACTATGCGCCGCAGGATGTGCTGGAGCTTGTCCGGGGGTGCTTTGCATTCATCCGGGATTACAAAGGTCCGGTCCCCGGTGCAAGCGCCCGGGATTGCGGAAATTACCTGGACATGAATCTGCCGATGGCGAATTTCTGGGGCGCACGGTATGCGGCCCTGCTGGAGCATATTCAGCCCAGCGAAATGACTTATCCGGAATGAGGAGATTGCTATGACAAAGCTTGGAATTATCGGCGCCATGGACGTTGAGGTGCAGACTCTGGTGAAGGCTCTGGAGGAGAAGCGCGAATGCAAAAAGGCGGGGAGTACCTTTTATGAGGGCCTGCTGTGCGGACTGCCGGTGGTTGTCGTGGAGTGCGGCGTGGGAAAGGTGAATGCCGCGCTGTGCGCTCAGATTCTCTGCGACTGCTTTCAGGTGACCTGCCTGGTGAATACCGGCATCGCCGGCTCCCTGCGCCCGGAGCTGGACATCGGGGACCTGGTGGTGAGTCTGGATGCCATGTACCACGATGTGGATTGCCACTTTGTGAACTATCCGCTGGGAATGATCCCAGGTATGCCCCTGCGCTTTGACGCGGACGAGAAAATGATCGCCTGCGCCTTTTCGGCGGCGGAGAAAGTGAATCCCGGGCATACCCACGTGGGAAGAATTGCCACGGGCGACCAGTTTATTGCCGATTCGGCGGCAAAGGAGAAGATCGTGGCCATTACGCAGGCCGCCTGCGTGGAGATGGAGGGGACGGGGATTGCCCATACCGCCTTCCGCAACGGAATCCCCTTTGTAATTCTGCGGGCAATTTCCGATAAGGCGGACCACAGCGCCGAGATGGACTATCCGACCTTTGAGGCGATTGCCGCAGCCCGCTGCGCCGAGGTTACCATGACCATGGCCAGACAGATTTACGAGGACGAAGAGAATTTGTGACAGAAAAGACAATGGCGGGCAGAAATGCCTGCCATTTTTTTGCCTTTCGGACGGTCGGAGATGTACCTGCCTGCCTTTAGGGGTGGGGGAAAGCTGCAATTATTTCAGACAGCCCTGCAAAAAAAGGTATACAATTGCGGGAGTTTGTGTTATACTATCCTTGGTGTGCGCCGGGTGGGCAGACCCGGGCAGAATTTCGAATCCGTCTGCGGCTGGACGGGCTCGTGAACCAAATTTGTTTTCGATGCAGGCGTTTGCCGTGCTATGGGCGATTCAGGGCCTTTCGCGCGGAGAATGGCTGCCTGCTTTGCTGTTGCCTTTTTAGGCTGACCTATTTTGAAAGGAGTAAGGATACTATTTGGCAGAAAAATTGAAAATCATCCCGCTGGGTGGTCTGGACGAGATCGGCAAGAATATCACGGTCCTGGAATACGGTAAGGACATGATCGTGGTGGACTGCGGCGTGGGCTTCCCGGAGGAGGACATGTACGGCGTAGATCTGGTAATCCCCGACTTTACCTACCTGGTGGAGAATCAGAAAAAGCTGCGCGGAATGTTTATTACCCATGGTCATGAGGACCATATCGGCTCCATTCCGTACTGCATGCAGCAGGTCATCTGCCCGATTCATGGCACGGCTATGACCAACGGATTGATCCGGCTGAAGCTGGAGGAGCATGGTCTGGCGGATAAGGTGAAGCTGGTTACCCACAAGCCCGGTGATGTGGTGAAGGCGGGCTGCTTTACCGTGGAGTTCATTCATGTAAACCACTCGATTGCGGATGCGGTTTGCTTCGCCATTCACACCCCGGTGGGGACGGTGGTGGTCACGGGCGACTTTAAGATCGACCCCACCTCCGCAGAGGGACTGATCGACCTGGCCAGACTGGGAGAGTTGGGCAAGCAGGGCGTCCTGGCGCTGCTGTGCGACTCCACCAATGTGGAGCGCCAGGGATACACCCCCAACGAAAATATTGTGGCCGAGGGGCTGGACCGGCAATTCAAGAACTGTGACCAACGGATCGTGGTGACGACCTTTGCATCCAATATGCACCGGATTCAGGCCGTGCTGGCCACGGCGCACCGCTATGGACGGAAGGTGGCGGTCACCGGACGGAGCATGGAAAACATGCTGAAGGTGGCGCAGGAGCTGGGATACCTCAAGGTTCCGGCGGGGACCATCATTGATCTGAACGCCATTAAGAGCCTGCCGAAGAACAAGGTGGTCATCGTGTCTACCGGCTCCCAGGGCGAAAATATGTCCGCACTGTACCGGATGGCATTTTCGACCCATAAGCAGGTGGAGATTCAGCCGGGCGACCGGATCATCATTTCCGCTTCCGCCATTCCCGGCAATGAGAAGGCGATTTCCCGGATCATCAACGAGCTGTACCGCAAGGGCGCAGAGGTCGTTTACGAAAAGAGCGAGGGGCTGCATGTTTCCGGACATGCCTGCCAGGAGGAGCTGAAGATCATGCACGCCCTCACGAAGCCCAAGTTCTTTATCCCGGTTCACGGGGAGCAGCGGCATCTTCAGATTCACGCCAAGCTGGCAAAAACCATGGGCATGAATCCCAAGAATATCTTCGTCGGAGACATCGGTACGGTTTTTGAGCTGAGCGGACGAAGCTGCAAGGTGGGCGGTACGGTTCCGGCAGGCAAGGTGCTTGTGGACGGGACCGGCGTTGGAGACGTGGGCAGCGTGGTGCTGCGGGATCGCAAGCATTTGGCCCAGGACGGCATGATTGTTGTCTGTGTAAACCTGTCCAGCCAGGACGGCTCCGTGATTTCCGGGCCGGATATCATTACCCGGGGCTTTATCTATGTGAAGGAGTCCGAGGAGCTGATGGATGAGCTGCGCGAGGTGGCGCTGGAGGCGATTGACCGGTGCGGACGGAAGCGCGTGCGGGATTGGGCGACGATCAAGTCTGCTATCAAAAACGATCTGTCCGGCTATCTGTTCAAGCACACAAAGCGCAATCCGATGATTTTGCCGGTGATTATGGAGATTTAATGGATACCGTGGGCGCGTGCTGCTTGAACCGGCGCGCCCACGGTTGCTATACATACAAAAAGCGAAGAGAAAGAGGAGACACACCAATATGGGCATTGTGGTTATCGGAGCCGTGTTTGTGGACATCAAGGGATATCCGGAGGCAGCCTTCGTGCCGACAGGAAGAAATGCCGGACGGGTGGAGCAGATTCACGGCGGCGTTGCACGGAATGTGGCGGAGGACATTGCCAATGCGGAGCTTCGTCCTACGTTTGTCAGCCTGGTGGATCACTCCGGAACCGGCGCAGATGTGATCCGTAAGCTGAAGAGCCATAAGGTCAACACCGACTACATTCGCACCACCTCCGACGGTATGGGGACCTGGTTGGCGGTGTTCGATACCGGAGGGGATGTTTGTGCCTCCGTGTCTCACAGGCCAAACCTGCATCCGATTGCGACGACCCTGGAGCGCCATGGAGATGAAATATTCCGGGATGCGGACAGTGTCATCATCGAAATCGACATGGACAAGGATGTGGTAAAGCAGACGTTCCGCTTGGCCAAGCAGTATGGCAAGCCAATCTATGCCGTTGTTGCGAACATGACGATTGCAGTGGAGCGGCGTGACTTCCTTCAGTCCACCGATTGCTTCGTGTGCAACCAGCAGGAGGCGGGAATCCTGTTCAACGATGATTTCAGCGGCAGGACCCCGGCGGAAATGGAACGGATTCTGGCAGAGCGTGTGGCCATGGCCAATATTCCCAGCATGATCGTCACCATGGGCGCACAGGGCGCGGTTTATGCCAGCCGGGATGGAGAGAGCGGCTACTGCCCGGCCCGTAAGGTGGATGTGAAGGATACTACCGGAGCCGGAGACGCGTTCTGCGCCGGAGCTGCCATCGGGCTGACCTATGGCAGCAAGGGACTGGGGGAGGCCTGCCGCATCGGCAGCTTCCTGGCGGCGTCCGTTTTGGTGTCCTCGGAGAACGTCTGCCCGCGGTTTTTGCCCAGAGAGCTGGGACTGGATATGGATATTCCGGAGGAGAAGATATGAATCGGCTGCTTGCGTTAATAAAAAAATACCGGGACGTTTTGGCATATTTGGTTTTTGGCGTCCTGACGACGGTTGTGAATTACCTGGTGTATCTGCCGTGCTACAACTGGTGGGGGCTGTCCGGAGCGGTTAGCAATGTCCTGGCCTGGTCCGCTTCGGTGGCTTTTGCGTTTCTCACCAACAAGCCCTTTGTTTTCCGCAGCCACAACTGGTCGGCATCTGTGCTTTGGCCGGAGCTGACAAAGTTTGTGGGATGCCGGCTTGGCTCCGGACTGCTGGAAACCGGCATTATTTTCCTCACGGTGGATACGCTGAAATGGAACGGAAACTACTGGAAGGTTATTACAAGTGTGCTGGTAGTGGTACTCAACTACTTTGCCAGCAAGCTGTTGGTCTTCCGAAAAAAGGAAAAATAAAGAAACAGCCAGCGCACGGGCCGGACCGGCCCGTGCGCTGGCGCTTTTTTACCAAGTTGGAGTAAACGGGGAGACCATGGGGAGCGTGGCGAAAATTTCCCGGGAAATTGCGCGGTACTGCGCCACATCGGTGGTTTTTCTCAGCTGCTTTCCCAGCTTTTCACTTCCGGAAAACCGGCAAAGCAGGTAATGCCAGTTTTCTTTCATGCGGAACATTGCGTTTCGGGCGCTGCCAAATGCCTGGGTGTAGGCGTCCAGCAGGGCGTCCAGAAAGATCTCCAGCGTGCCGCGGTCCGTTCCGCCGGGGCAGAGCATTCCGGGGTCCGCAATCAGCCCGCGGCCCAGCATGACCGCCTCTACCTGGGGATATTCCTGAGCCAGGGCTGCAATGTCCCCCAGGGAACACAGGTTTCCGTTGTAGCAGATGGGGCAGAAGCGGTTTTCGACCAGGTAGCGGAACGCATCTCTGTCCACATTTCCGCTGTAAAAAGCCTGACGGACCCTGGGATGAAGGATGATTTCCGATAGGGGATAGGCGCGCAGCAGGTTTAAAATGGCGGGGAACTCCTCCGGGGAGGAAAGTCCCAGCCGGGTTTTTACGGATAGAGGGATGGGGGTCCGGGCACATACAATGTCCAGGAAGCGGGCCAGCTCCGTCAGGTCGGCCAGCATTCCGGACCCCTTCTTTTTTGCAACGACGGTTCCCGAAGGACACCCCAGATTCAGGTTGACCAGATCATACCCCAGGTCTGCGCACTGCTGCGCGGCCCATAGGAAATCCTCGGGGGATTTGGTCAGTATCTGCGGAATGGCGGTCAGACCATCCTCCTGCGCATGGGGAAGCTCCCTACGCTCCTTCGGCGTCAGACAGCGGTGCATGGATGGGGAAAGAAAAGGCATATAGTAGCGGTCGACCCCGCCGAAATATTGGTGATGCAGACGGCGGTAAATCCGGTCCGTCAGGCCCTCCATGGGTGCAAAGTAATAGAGCATTCGTCGCCTCCTGTGGATAAAGGATACAGCTAAAGATTATAACAGCTTTCGGGGGCGGGCGCAACCGGAGAAGACAGCGCCAGGGAAATTTTTGACGGCTCTTGCATTTACGACACATTTCGGATAAAATAAGATGAAAGTGCGAAGAGGGGCGGTAGAGATATGCGAGCAATCGGATTTGATAACGAACAGTATATAAAGACCCAGTCGGCACACATCCGACAGAGGATTGACCAGTTTGGCGGGAAGCTGTATCTGGAGTTTGGTGGGAAGCTATACGATGATTTCCATGCGTCCCGGGTCCTGCCGGGCTTTCAGCCGGACAGCAAGCTGCGGATGCTCCTGGCGATCAAGGAGCAGGTGGAAATTGTCATTGCAATCAACGCCGATGACATTGAGAAGAACAAAATTCGCGGTGACCTGGGCATCACCTACGACCGGGATGTGATTCGCCTGGTGGATATTTTCCGGAGCCTGGGCCTGTACGTGTCCAGTGTTGTGCTTACCCGGTACCGGGAGCAGGCAGTGGCCCGCGCTTTCCAGGAGCGCCTGGAGAGTCTTGGCCTGCGGGTATATCACCACTATGCCATTGAAGGCTATCCGGCGAATACGGGGCTGATCGTCAGTGACGATGGCTACGGTAAGAACGATTATATCGAGACGGAGCGCGAGCTGGTGGTCGTAACGGCCCCCGGGCCTGGGAGCGGAAAGCTGGCGACCTGCCTGTCCCAGCTCTATCACGAGCACAAGCGTGGGGTGAAAGCGGGGTACGCTAAGTTTGAGACGTTCCCTATTTGGAACCTTCCGCTGAACCACCCGGTGAATCTTGCGTATGAGGCGGCTACGGCGGATTTGAACGACGTCAATATGATCGACCCCTTCCATCTGGAGGCTTATGGCGTGACGACGGTCAATTATAACCGGGATGTGGAGGCATTCCCCGTCCTGGTGGCGATTTTTGAGAAGATTTTGGGTCACTGCCCGTACAAGTCCCCCACAGATATGGGCGTTAACATGGCAGGAAACTGCATCGTGGACGACGCGGTTGTGCAGGCTGCATCCAGGCAGGAAATCCTTCGCCGGTATTATGGTGCATTGTGCGATCAGCGCCGGGGAAAAGCCAGCGCAGAGATGGTCATAAAGCTGGAGCTGCTGATGAAGAAGGCCGGCGTGGACTGCTCTATGCGCACCGTGGTAGAGCCTGCGCTGACCCTTGCGGAGCAGACGGGCCGTCCGGCTGCGGCGCTGGAGCTGCCGGATGGGCGAATCATTACGGGAAAGACCTCGGACCTGTTGGGAGCGTCGGCGGCGCTGCTGCTCAACGCTCTGAAGGCACTGGGCGGTATCCGCAGGGAGCTGCACCTGATCTCTCCGGTGGTGATCGATCCCATCCAGCACCTGAAGGTGGATCATCTGGGCAACCGCAATCCCCGCCTGCATACCGATGAGGTCCTGATTGCACTGTCTATCAGCGCGGCGACGAACCCGACGGCGGAGCTGGCTATGGAGCAGCTTTCCGCACTCAGAGGGTGCGAGGTGCATTCGTCGGTGATTCTCTCGCCGGTGGATGAGAAGGTTTTCCGCCGCCTGGGCGTGAATCTGACCTGTGAGCCGCGATACAAAACCTGAAAAAAGCAGCCTCCGCCCGGCCGGGTTCCCGGTTTGGCGGAGGCTGTCCTTTTTACGATTCGACCGCAGACGGCATATCCGGAGAGATGCCAAGCTCGCGGATTTTTTCCCGGATAGAGAGAAGGTCCTCAAAGGTTTCCGGCCGTTTGGTGACATCCCGGAGGAGGGCGGAGGGGTGGTAAATGGCGCTCATCCATATCCCGCTGCGCTCTGTCCAAACGCCGTGATCCTGCGTGATGCGAAAATCGGGACGAAGCAGGCGCTTTGCGGCGATGCGCCCGAGACATACGATGATTTTCGGCGCAACCAAGGCTACCTGCCCGCGCAGATAGCCGATGCAGGCATCCTGTTCTGTCTCCAGAGGGTCCCGATTGCGGGGCGGCCGGCATTTGACGATGTTCGCAATGTAGCAGTTTTCCCGGCTCAGGTCAATGATAGACAGCATATCGTCCAGCAGCTTTCCGGCCGGGCCGACGAAAGGCTCGCCGGTCAGATCCTCCTGTTCGCCGGGACCTTCCCCGATGAACATGATATCCGCGTCCCGCTTTCCTACGCCAAATACGACATTGTGCCGGGTTTCGCACAGGCCGCATTTGGTGCAGTGCATACACATTTCGGTCAGATCGTTCCAGTTGAGCATCTTACCGTTCCTTCCTGCGCCGGGGAGCGTTCCTTTGCTGCTTGCGGCGGCGACGGCGGTTACGCAGGACCGCGTTGCGAATGCCGAAAATCAGAGACAGAACCGCAAGCAAAATCACAAGCCCCAGGAAGACGATTCCTGCGATTTTCAGGATTTTTCCCAGGTTGGCGCGCTGGAGCGTGGAGTCGGTAAAGACATCCTCACCCAGCACCCGCTCCTCCGAGCGGGAGAGGGAGAGCATCTGGGTCTGAGCGACGCAGCTGGACCCGTACCACACCCGGCAGGTGCCGATGGTTTGCCCGATTTCTACGGGGGCGTTGATTCGGCCGCCGGTCGGCTCGCATTGCCAGGTGATGTCGGATTGCTTGAAATCCTTGGGCAGCAGCGCACGGACTTCCTCGGAGGGACCGCCGATGACCTCGTTGCGCCCGCTGTATACGGGGAACTGTCCCAGGCTTTGACCGGCCATGGTGACCTGAACCTCCTGGAAGCTGTCGAAGCCGTAGTTCAGCAACACGCGGGATTCCTCAAAATTGCCGTAGTATGTGACGGTGTAGCCGTCGTCCTCCACTTCCTCCTGGGCGCCGAGGACAACGGAGAGCAGAGAAAAGGTATCGTTTTCCGCGGTACACATCAGGCAACGCCCGGCAGGTGTGGTAAAGCCGGTTTTGCCGCCGGTCACGCGCTTGTCGTAAAAGGTGTCGATGCGGTCTGTGCCGAGGAGAAAGTTTGTGGTGTACAGGTCCCGGGCATCCGACAGATTGGTGGCCGGAACCGTGTAGGAGGCGGTGGAGTCCAGCTTGCGGAATTCGGGAATCTCCACGGCGGTCAGCATGATCCGCGCCATGTCCCGGGCGGTGGTATAGTGGTTATCGTCGTGCAGTCCGTGGGCGTTGACGAAATGCGTCCCGGTGCAGCCGATCTGAGCGGCACGCTGGTTCATCATTTCCACAAAGGCCTCCTGGCTCCCGGCTACCCGCTCGGCCAGAACGGCGCCCGCGTCGTTGGCGGAGGAAACCATCAGGCAATACAGAAGGTTCTCTACAGACATTTCTTCTCCCGCGAGCAGATTTGCCGTGCTGCCGTCCGGGTCAATTCCGGAAATGGCGGCGTCCGATACGGTGATGACCTCGTCCATATCGGTCAGATTTTCCAGCACCAGCAGACAGGTCATGACCTTGGTCAGGCTGGCGGGATAAAGCCGCTCGTCCGGGTTGAGGGCGTAAAGAATGGTTCCGGAATTCCGCTCGTAAAGCAGGGCGGCCTTTGCGCTCTTCAGAAGAGACGGGTTGGTGGTCAGGGGGACTTTGCCGTCAATGGTGCGGCAGCCGGCCTCCACAGAAGCGTCGCCCGAAACCTCCGGCAGAGGCGTCGTTGCGGGCACGGTGGATGCAGGGGCGGTCGTTTCCGCCGGGGAGGCGGAGGTGCTCTCCTGTGTAGGATCGGATGTCTCGGAGGCGGCACAGAGAGGCACTGCGGTATGCAGGGCGAGGACCAGACACAGGACCAGGCACAGCAGACGTGTTTTTTTCATTTTTTCACCTCAAATCCTCTTAACGGGCTTGTCCGCCCGAAAAAAGTCGTGTATAATATATTCATCGGTATTATATCAGCTTTTCTCTTCTTAGTCAATGCGGGAGGTTTGACCGGATGAAAAATCGATGGCTCCCGGCGCTGCTTGCCGTGACTGCGCTTTTTGCGGGTTTTGTCCTGGGCATGTTCGTCGGGCGGAATACGGGACATGCTCCGGTTCAGCTCCAGCACGCTCCGGAGCAGACGATACAGGCGGACAGCACCGCCGCGGAGGAAACGACCGCTCCGGCGGTGCCTGACCAGAGTACGATGGCATCGGAACCGGCGCCGACGACGGAGCAGACTTCGCCCGCAGCATCAGAGCCGACGGCTGCGTCGACGGAAACCCAGCCCCAGCCGGCGGAGAGCGGCTTGGTGAACATCAACACGGCCGGTGTGGACGAGTTGACGGCATTGCCCGGGATCGGACCGGTGCTGGCGCAGGCAATCGTTGACTATCGGACCGCGAACGGCAGCTTCTCCAGCGTTGAGGAGCTTATCAACGTCAAGGGAATTGGAACGAAAAAGCTGGAGGCCATTCTGGACTATGCGACTGTGGGGGGATGACGCGTGAAAATATTGGTTGTGGATGACGAGGCTCTGATGGTAAAGGGAATCCGGCTGAACCTGCAAAACGAAGGGTATCAGGTGGTAACCGGGGCCAACGGGCTGGATGCCGTGCGCCTGGCACAGGATCCGGAGGTTCAGCTGATTGTGCTGGACGTGATGATGCCGGAAATGGATGGCCTTACGGCCTGTGCAAAGATCAGGGAGTTTTCCAATGTCCCCATTATTTTGCTGACGGCCAAGGCGGAGGACATGGACAAGCTGATCGGGTTTGACCACGGCGCGGACGATTATCTTACAAAGCCTTTCAATATTCTGGAGCTGAAGGCCCGTATCCGGGCGCTGCTGCGCCGGTGTGCGCCGGCTGTGCAGCAGGAGGCGGCGCCGCAGAAAAATACCC